>NZ_LWGL01000219.1 GCF_001722485.1 Cellulosimicrobium cellulans
GCGGTCACGTCCGTGCCCCACGCCGCGCGCAGGCGGGCGCGCGCCCGCGAGAGCGCGGCGTCCGCCCCGCCCCGGGACACGCCCAGCACGACCGCGAGCTCCTCGCCGCCGAGCCCCTCCCACGCGTGCAGGAGCAGGATGCGCCGGTCGCGCGCGGACAGCGTCGCGAGCGCGCGCCGCACCTCGTCGTCCTGCACCACGACGTGCTCGACGTCGGCGCCCGCGTCGGCCTCGTCGGGCACCGAGGCGACGGGCACGGGGCGGGCCTTGCGGCCGTGGTTGGCGAGCACGAACCCGGCCGTGCGGTACAGCCAGGGCAGCTCCGCGCCGTCGGGCACGTCGGTGCGGCGGCGCCACGCGGTCGCGAGCACCTCGGCGGTGAGGTCCTCGGCGTCGGGACCCACCGCGCCCCGGCCGCTCGGGAGGCGGCGCCGGAAGTAGCGGTGCAGCGCCGACGCGTGCGCGCCGAAGAGCGCGGCGAACCACGCGTCGTCACGGACGGGGGCGCCCGCGGGCGGGTCGGGCGTCTCGTCGGTCGTCACGGCGGCTCCTCGGCGGTCGTCGTCGTCGGCCGCCCCGGTCGGCGGGCGGGTGTCGTCACCCGCACTGTGTCGCCGGGCGGCCCGACCTTGCACGACGCCCGCCCGCTCTTCGCACGGCCGTACGCGCACGAGGATCACCCGGTGCGGCCCCGATCCTGCCACCGCCGGGCGCCTACGCTGTCGCCCATGGACGGGACGCAGCACGACGTCCGGCGTGCGGAGCGGCACGCGCGCGCACCGCGACGACGCCGCCGGTGGGTCGGCTGGACCCTGCTCGCCCTCGTGGTGCTCGCCCTGGTCGCCGTCGGGCTGCTCGTCCGCGACGCGCTCACCGCGCGCGACGCGCTCACGCGCGCGATGGACGAGGTGCCGGCCGCCGAGGAGGCGCTGCGCGCCGGCGACCTCGAGACCGCGGACGCGACCCTGGCCCGCGTGCAGCCGCTCACCGCGACCGCGCGCGCGAGCACCGACGGTCCGCTGTGGGCGCTCGCCGCCCACCTGCCCCTCGTGGGGCAGGACGTGCGCGCGTTCTCCGCGTCCGCGGCGACCGTCGACGACCTCGCCGCGACGGTGCTCCCGTCCCTCGCCGAGGTCCTCGCCGTCGTCGACGGCGGCGCGGTCGCCGTCGTGGACGGCGGCGTCGACCTCGCCCCGCTGGAACAGGCCGCGCCGCTCACCGCGCGCGCCGCGGACGCGTTCGACGCGATCGACGCGCGGCACGAGGCCGTGGACCGCGGCGCCCTGCACGCGGAGGTCGCCGAGCCGTACGACCGGCTCACGGCCGCGACCGACGAGCTGCGCCCGCTCGTGCGCACCGCCGAGCGCGTGACGGCGCTCGGCCCCGCGATGCTCGGGGCCGACGGGCCGCGCCGCTACCTCGTCCTCGCGCTCAACAACGCCGAGCTGCGCGCGACCGGCGGCATCCCCGGCGCGCTCGCCGTCGTGGCGGTCGACGGCGGCCGCGTCACCCTCGAGCGCCAGGCGGCGACGGCGGACGTCCCGCCCTTCGACGCGCCCGTGCTGCCGCTCGACCCCGGCACCGAGGAGCTGTACTCCGACCGGCTCGGGCGCTTCGTGCAGGACACAACGCTGACGCCCGACTTCCCCACCACCGCCGCGCTCGCGGCCACGATGTGGGAGCAGGCGCAGGGGCAGGCCGTCGACGGCGTCGTCGCGACCGACCCCGTGGCGCTGTCCTACCTGCTCGAGGCGACGGGGCCGCTCGACGTCGGCGGGACGACGGTCGAGGCGGGGAACGTCGTCCAGGTGCTTCTCGCGGACGCGTACGCGACGTTCGAGGCCGGCGAGGAGACGGACGCGTTCTTCGCCGCCGTCGCGACGACGGTCCTCGGCACCGTCCTGGCGGGCGGCGCCGACCCGGCGACGGCGACCGACGCGTTCGACCGCGCGGCGGCCGAGCACCGGCTCCTGCTGTGGTCCGCCCACGAGGACGAGCAGGAGCGGCTCGCGGGCACCGTCGTCGCGGGCGACATCGACACGGCGGAGCGCGCGGCCGGGACCGTCGGCGTGTTCCTCAACGACGGCACCGGCGGGAAGATGGGCTGGTTCCTCGACTCCGCGGTCGAGCTCACGTCGAGCACGTGCACCGACGCCGGCCGCGTCGACACGTTCGCCGTCCGGCTCGCCTCCACCGCGCCGCCCGACGCCGCGACGGCCCTCCCCTGGTACGTGACCGGGGGCGGGATCGCCGGGGTGGAGCCCGGCGTCACGCGCACGTTCGTCACCCTCTACCCGCCGCGCGGCGGGCGCGTCACGGACGCGCGCGTCGACGACACGTCCGCCGTCGGGCAGCCCGGGACCGTCGCCGACCGGTCCGCGCTGTCGGTCATGGTCGACCTCGCGCCCGGCCAGGGCACGACGCTCACGTTCTCGACCGTGAGCACGAGCGGGCAGGCCGGCGACGCGACCCCGGGCCGGCTCGACGTGTGGAGCACGCCCACGGCCCGCGCGCCGGGCCTGCAGACCGTCGACGTCGCGACGTGCGGCTGACCAGCGGGTGAATATCCGTCACGGATCGGTAACGATCGGGCACGGCTGATTATTTTCACCCGGACGAGCGTCCAACTCATTGTTCGGCGTCATTACTGTGGGGCGCACCCGGCCACCGCCGGGAGGCCGATCTCCCGAGCGAGGGACCGTCGAGGTCCCTCCCCGCACCCGCACACGTCACCACGAGACGAGGACGAGCCATGAGCACCTCGAGGACCCGCCGCGCCACCGCGCGCACGCTCGCCGCCACCGCGGCCGCCGGGATCGTCGCCGCGCTGAGCGCGCCCGCGGCGTCCGCCGCGACGGGGGACGACTCCTACGTCCCCGAGCCCACCATGGACGTCACCGTCCGCAACCCCGTCTGCGACGGCGACGTGCCGTACCTCGAGTACGCCGTCGAGGTCGAGGGGGCGGCCGGCGACACGCTCACCATCACCTGGCTCAACCCGGACGGCGAGGACGTCGTGGAGACGGGCCTGCCGCTGTCCGGCCGCGTGCCGTGGCCCGGCGCGGTCGTCGGGGCCGACGGACGCGGTGCCGACTGGCCCGGCTGGCGCCTCGAGGACGGGGTGTGGGTCGAGGGCGACGAGTACGACTGGGTGCGCCCGTCGGTCGACGTGGTCTTCGAGGCGAACCCGGAGGCGATGGTCACGGTGGACTACCCGCCGTCGGCGCCCGAGTGCGCGATCAACCCTCCGGGCGAGGACGAGCCCGCGAGCCCGGTCTCGAACCCGGTGGCGGCCTCGCCCGACGAGGAGCAGAGCCTCGCCTCGACCGGCGCGACCGTCGGCCTGTACGCGGCGGTCGCCGCGGGCCTCGCCGCGGTCGGTGCGGCCGTCCTGCTGCTGACCCGGCGCGCACGCCGCGGCTGACCGGGCGGCGTCAGCCCGTCGGCGTCTGCTGGTAGAGCGCGAGCCGCAGCTCGCCGTCGACGCGCCGGTACACGCTCGTCATGAGCGCCGTGAACGGCGGCTCGTCGCCGCGCACGGACGACGCGCGGTAGACGAGCGCCGCGCACTCGTCGCCGAGCCGGACGACGCGCGCCTCCGTGATCTCGTACGAGTCCCACGGGGGCGCCTCGTCCAGCGACGCGGCGATCGTCCGGCGGTCGAGCACCATGCCGCCCGCGACGACCATGAGCGCGTCCTCGCACATCAGCGAGCCGTAGAACGAGCCGCCGCGGGACTCGCACAGCGCCGTCCACCCGGCGTGCTCCGCGGCGAGCATCTCCTCGAGCGTGAGGTCGGTCATGCCCTGACCCTACGGACGCACGCTCCGAGCGCCGAGGACCCGGCCGGGCGCGTCGCCGGTCGTGGCCGACTCAGGCCTCGAGCAGGAGCGTGACGGGCCCGTCGTTGAGGAGCTCCACGCGCATGTGCGCG
Source organism: Cellulosimicrobium cellulans (assembly GCF_001722485.1). Lineage (GTDB taxonomy): Bacteria > Actinomycetota > Actinomycetes > Actinomycetales > Cellulomonadaceae > Cellulosimicrobium > Cellulosimicrobium cellulans_A. The sequence goes on from NZ_LWGL01000219.1 coordinate 3,935, forward strand.
CCGAACCGCCCGGTCGCGACCTCGACGCCGCGTGCGCGCAGGTCCTCCACGACGGCGTCGACGAGCGGCTCCGCGACCGGGCCCGGCGCCGCGCCGTTCCACGACGGGCGCCGGCCCTTGCGCGTGTCCGCGTAGAGCGTGAACTGGCTGACGACGAGCACGGGGGCGCCCTCGTCGAGGACCGAGCGCTCCCCCGCGAGGATGCGCAGCTCGGCGATCTTGCGCGCGATCGTCTCGACCTGGGCGGGCCCGTCGTCGTGGGTCACGCCGACGAGCGCCACCAGGCCCGGTCGGTCGAGCGCCCCGACGACCTCCGTCTCGCCGTCGTCCCCGACGACGGTCACGCTCGCGTGCGCGACGCGCTGGACGACGGCCCTCATGCCGCGACGCCCCCGCGTCCGAGCGTCGGCCGGACCGTGCCCACCGGCCGACCGCCGCCGAGCACGGCGACGTCGCCGAGCGCGGCCAGGGCGTCCTGGTCGGCGCCCGGCACGTCGGCCGCGTCGAGCAGGCGCAGCGCCG
>NZ_LWGL01000220.1 GCF_001722485.1 Cellulosimicrobium cellulans
GCGTCGCGGGCGTGGCGTCGTACCCCGTGACCGCGACGCCGCGCGCGTGCAGCAGCCGCGCGAGCGACCCGCCCACGAGCCCGAGCCCGACGACCGCCACGGAGACGGCCGCGGAACGGCGCTCCCCCGGCCCGGACGCCATGGCGCTCACCACAGCAGCCCGCTCGCGAGCCCCGGGGCGGGGGTGCCCGGACCGACGCTGCCGACCGGGACGTGGGCGGCGTCGACGTCGGCGTGCACCGGTTCGTCGAGCTCGCCGCGCGCCGGCACGACGCCGAGCGTCTTGAGCGAGTCCCCCGCGCGGAGCAGGTCCTCGAGCACCGCCCGCACCGGCTGCTCCCAGGGCGCGGCGTCGACCGTGAGGACGAAGACGTACGCCCCCGCCACGCGGTGCACGCGCTTGAGCGGGCGCGTGACGAGGCTCGACAGGTTCACGCCGCGCTCCCCGAACGAGCGCGTGATCCGCGCGAGCACGCCCGGCCCGGTGACGACCGGGGTCACGGCGAGCATCGTGCGCCACGCGCCGTCGTGCCGCTCGCGCGCCCGGGCGAGCACGCCCGGGGCCTCGGCGCGCGTCGCGAGGACGAGGAAGCGCGTGCGCGCGCCCGCGAAGTCCTCGACGCCCCGCTCGTAGGTCTCCAGGTCGTAGAGCTCGCCGCAGATGCGCGGCCCGAGCGCCACCTGGTGCGGTGCCGCGTCCCGGCACGCGGCCGCGTTCGACGCGGCCGGCACGGGCCGCAGCCCGGTGCGCGCGACGAAGCCCTGGCACTGCGCGAGCCCGTGCGGGTGCGCGCTCACCTCGGTGAGCTCGCCGTGGCCGCGGCGCACGAAGGCGTCGAACTCGATGTCGAGGACGACCTCGTCGACCGCGACGACCTCGGGGCTGCCGACGATCGCGTCGAGCGACGGCACGACGTACCCCTCGACCGTGTTCTCGATCGCGACGACGCCCCGCCGGTCCGTGCCGTCGGCGACCGCGGCGAAGACGTCGCCGACGGTGCCGCGGGCCACCAGAGACGGCGGCGCCGGCGCGTCGTGGAGCGTCGTGGCCCATGCGACCGCGGCCTGGTGCGTGAAGGAGCCCTCGGGGCCGAGGTAGCCGACGCCGCTCACGCGGGCGTGGGCTCGGGCCGGGCGCCACCCGCGAGCGACGACGCGCTCCAGCGCGGCTCGAGCGCGTCGGGACCGGGCACGAACTCGTGCCCGGGCAGCACCGCGAGGACGCGGTGGGCGACGCCGCGCTCGTCGAAGCCGCGCACGAGCGCCGCGAGCACGTCCGCGTCCGGGCAGGAGAACGCGCAGAAGAAGATGTGCGGTCCCGCCTGCGAGCGGTGGCTGCGCAGGTGCTGCAGGTCGATGCCGGCGGCCGCGACGAGTCCGAGCGTCTCTTGCAGCGAGCCGCGGTGGTCGTCGCGCGGCCCGAACGCCAGCCAGACCTGCGCCGCACCCTCGACGCGCGGCGCGGCGTCGCGCGACTCGAGCAGCCCGTACCAGACCGGGGCGCCCTGGCCGAGGCGCTCGCTGCCCGGCAGCTCGACGAAGCCCTGCACGGCCAGCGCGGCGGCGACGGAGCGCTCGACGACGAGCGTGCCGTCCGCGCCCGCGAGCGCGACCCGCTGCTCGATCGGCGTGCGCGTCGGCACGAGCTGGGGACTCACGCCCATCGCGCGCAGCACGTGCCGGCGGTCGCGCATGCCGGCCTCGTCGACCACGACGGGCCCCGCGGCGTCCTCCGCGCGCCCCGACCGCCCGACCCAGACCCACTGCGCCGGGACGGCGACGGCCGCCGCCAGCACGAGCGTCGGCGGCGCGGCGAGCAGCGCGCGCTCGAGCTCGTGCGACGGCTGCGCCGGGTGCCCCAGGTGCACGACGGCCGACAGGCCCTCGATGCTCGCGACCGTCGACAGGGTCGCGGACGTCGAGCCGAGGTCGAGGAGCGCGTCCGCCTCGCCCGGCCCGCCGTCGGCCCAGCTCGCGGCACGTGCCGCGAGCAGGGCCTGGGGCCCCGACTCCCGTTCGCTGCGTCCGAGCATGCCTACTCCTCGTCCGGGCCGCGCTCAGGGAGCGCAGACCACCTCGTTGTCCGGCTTGTACGTCCACCGGTCGGCCTCGTCCTTGACGAGCTCGCCGTCGAGGTAGACCTTGCGGTAGTTCGTGATCGTGAAGCCGGGGTTGCCGGCGGGGGTGGGCGCGCAGTCGGGGCCCGACTGCGTGACCGTCGTCGGCGGCACGACGTTCGACCGCGAGCTCGCGCTCGTCTCGACCTCGAAGTGCTTCGTGCTCCACACCGCGACGTGGAGCTCGCCGCCACCGACCCACGACTGCATGAGCACGCCGTACGGGGTGTCGTTCTTGAACTTGAGGTCGATCGCCCCGACGTAGATCGTCGCCTCACGCCCCGCGGGGTACCGCGAGAACCAGTAGCTGTGCTGGCGGTGCTCGACGTCCTCGAGCCCGGCGAAGAACGCGGCGTTGTACACCGTCGTCGCCATCTGCGAGAGCCCGCCGCCGACGCCGTCGACGTGCCGGCCGTTCTCGACGATGCCCGCGGAGTGGTAGCCCCCGGCGGTCGTGATCGGCGAGAGGGTCTCCGTGAGCGAGAACGTCTCCCCCGGCAGCACGAGCTGGCCGTCCACCTTGCTCGCACCGACGCGCAGGTTCTCCGTGCGCAGGGCGTTGTTGGTCAGCGGCGTCGAGAACTCCGCGACCTTCTCCTTGACGCCGAGCGCCTCGAGCGCCGCCACGGACTGCGCCGGGTCGCTCTGGACGAGCTCGACCGTGGCCGTCCGGTCCGTCGCCGTGGAGGCCGTCGCGACGGCCTCCGAGATGGCCGCCGGGTCGATCGTGGTGCCGGGCTCGCCGCCCCGGATGACGGGCACGCCGCCCTCGAACTCGAAGTGGGCGTCGTCCGCCGCGGTCAGGAGGTCGTCCGTCCGCTCGACGACCGCCTCGACCAGCAGGGCGCCGTCGAACGTCAGGGCCAGCTCGCCGTCCGTCGGCGTGAAGGACGCCGCACCGGCCAGGACCTCCACGGGCAGCTCCGCGGACTGGTCGCCCACGGTGACGACGACGGGCGCCGACACGACCTGCTGCGCCTGAGCGAGCGCGGCGTCCGTCTCCTCCTGGGTGACCTCCGGCCCGACCGGCTCGGTCTCGAGCTCGATGGGCCCGTCCGTGACGAGCCAGCCCTCCACGATGCTCTGCGTCGCCGTCTCGGCCACGAGCGCGGTCCCGTCGGCGGCGGGCGTCGCGGTCGGCGCGCCGTCGACGAACTGGACCGTGCCGTCGACCGGCTCGGCCTCGAGGCTGCCACGCAGCGCCTCGACCTGGGCGTCGAGCGCCGCGTCGTCGACCTCGACGACCGGCTCCTCCTCGCCGCCGCCCACGAGGTGGTCCCAGAGCCGGACGGGGTTCATCGAGAACGCCGTGAGCTCCTCGGCGGTCGCCTCGGCGTCGAACGTCAAGCCCGCGGCGGCGGGGTCCATCGTCGTGGTCGCCTCTCCCGCGGTCAGCGTCACGGGCTCCGCCGCGCGCGGCCCGAGCCCGGCCTCGAGCTCGGCCTGCGCGTCCGCGCGGGTCATCCCGCCGATCTCCACGCCGGCGACGGTCGTGCCGCTGGGCACCTTGTCCGAGAAGTACCACTGGGCGGCCGCGTACAGGCCGCCGAGCACGAGCACCGCGACGCCGGTCCACACCAGGCCGCGCACCCACCCGCGGCGCGGCGCGTCCTCCTCGAACCCGTCGAACGGGGACGTCACGCGCTCCTCGTCCGGCGGCACGGGTCCGAACGGACCGGCCACCCCGGGGGCGGCGGCGGGGACGTCGTCGCCGGTCCCGGCCGGGGCGGTCGCGGGGGTCGGCTCACCGGTCACGGGGTCCGCGGACGTCGGCAGCACGGACGTGCGCACCGGCCCGGGCCGCTCCCACGGCTCGACGGGCGGGAGCACCTGCGTCGTGTCGGCGCCCTCGGGCTGCGACGGCGCGGCGTCGGCCGCCGGCGCGGCGGGCTCCTCGGGCGCCGGGGCGACCGACGGCTCCGTGGGCGCGGCGGGCTGGACGGACGCTGCGGGCTGGACGGACGCTGCGGGCTCCGCGGGCGCCGGGTCCGGGCCGACGACGGGGACGACGCGCGTCTCGTCGGCGTCGGCCGTGGCCGCCGGCTCCTGGGACGCGGACGCCGGCTCCTCGACCTCCGGCTGCTCGGCAGTCGGCTGCTCGACGACCTCCTGCTCGACGGCAGGCTGCTCGACGGCCGGCGCCTCGGCCGCCACCTGCTCCTGCGGCTCGACGACCGGGGCGTCCGACGACGGTCCCTCGTGCGCGGGCGGCCGAGCTCGCCGCCGAGCGCGGCGCGGCGGTGGTCTGGAGCCACTGCGTCGACCTGGGCGAGGTCGGCCTGCCCTACCTGCCGTTCACCGAGGCGCTCACCACGCTGCGCGCGGCGCA
>NZ_LWGL01000221.1 GCF_001722485.1 Cellulosimicrobium cellulans
CGCTCGGCCCCCTCACGGCCTGGATCCTCGGTTTCGCGATCTCCGCCGACGTCGCGTACGACCACACGGCGTTCGCGCTGCACGTGTCCACGGGCGTGAGCGGCCGGGCCGACCATGTCGCCGAGGCCGCCGCGCTCGGCGCGCGAGAGCACCTTCTGCGCCCGCGCGAGCGCCCCCTGCGTGTGCGAGATCCCCTCGAGCACCGAGGACCGGCTCTTCTCCGCCTTCTTGATCGCGTCCCACTGGGCGTGCAGGTCCGTCGCCGCGACCGGGTCGTCCGCGAACACGTGCGGGTGCCGGCGGACGAGCTTCGCGACGAGGTCGGCCGCGACGTCGTCGACCGTGAACGGGTCCGGCTCCTCGCTCGCGATGCGCGCGTGGAACAGCACCTGCAGGAGCAGGTCGCCGAGCTCCTCGCGCATGCCGGCCCGGTCGTCGGTCTCGATGGCCTCGGCGAGCTCGTGCGCCTCCTCGAGCAGGTAGTGCACGAGGGACGCGTGCGTCTGCTCGCGGTCCCACGGGCAGCCGCCCGGCGAGTACAGGCGGTCCATGACCGCGACCGCCTCGCGCAGGGCGTCGGTCGGGGCGGTGTCCGGGCGGGTCTCGCGGGAGTGGTCCGTCACCGGCTCATCGTAGGAGCCAGGAGCGCCCCGACGCCGGGCGCGACCCGACCGGCCCGCTCAGCGGGCAGCCGCCGACGTGCCCACGCTCGCCGCCGCGCTCACCTCGCCGAGGACGACCGCGTCGACGAGCTGGCGCGCCCAGTCGAGCACCTCGGTGCCGCGCAGCGGACGGCCGCCGATGCGCGCCGTCGTCGGGAACGGCACGAGGATCGCGCGGATCGCCGGCTTGAGCATCGTGCCCGGGTAGAGCCGCTTGAGCCGCAGCTGCGCCGACTCGGGCAGGTCCACCGGCGCGAACCGGATGAACTTCCCCTGCGCCGTGACGTCCGTGAGCCCCGCGCGGCGCACGTGGTTGCGGAAGTCGGCGACGTCGAACAGCGCCGACGCGACGTCGGGCAGCGCGCCGTAGCGGTCGACGAGCTCGGCCCGCACCTCGGCGAGCGCGGGCGCGTCCGTCGCCGCCGCGATCTTGCGGTACGCCTCGAGGCGCAGGCGCTCGGTCGCGATGTACGACTCGGGCAGGTGCGCGTCGACCGGGAGCTCGATCGAGACCTCCGGCTGCTCCTCGGCGCCGTCCCCGCGGAAGCTCGCGACGGCCTCCCCCACCATGCGCACGTACAGGTCGAACCCGACGCCCGCGATGTGCCCGGACTGCTCGCCGCCGAGCAGGTTGCCCGCGCCGCGGATCTCGAGGTCCTTCATCGCGACCTGCATGCCCGCGCCGAGGTCGGTGTGCGCCGCGATCGTCGCGAGACGGTCGTGCGCGGTCTCGGTGAGCGGGCGCTCCGGCGGGTAGAGGAAGTACGCGTAGGCGCGCTCCCGGCCGCGGCCGACGCGCCCGCGGAGCTGGTGCAGCTGGGACAGGCCGAGCACGTCGGCGCGCTCGAGGATGAGCGTGTTCGCGTTGGAGATGTCGAGGCCGGTCTCGATGATCGTCGTGCAGACGAGGACGTCGAGCTCCTTCTCCCAGAACGCGCGGATCACCTGGTCGAGCTGGTGCTCGTTCATCTTGCCGTGCGCGACGCCGACGCGGGCCTCAGGCACGAGCTCGCGCAGCCTCGCCGCCGTCCGCTCGATGGTCTCGACCTTGTTGTGCACGTAGAACACCTGGCCCTCGCGCAGCAGCTCACGGCGCAGCGCCGCGGCGATCTGCTTCTCCTCGTACGCCCCGACGTACGTGAGGACGGGGTGGCGCTCCTCGGGCGGCGTCGCGAGCGTCGACATCTCGCGGATGCCCGTGACGGCCATCTCGAGCGTGCGCGGGATCGGCGTCGCGGACATCGCGAGGACGTCGACGTTCGTGCGCAGCTGCTTGAGGGTCTCCTTGTGCTCGACGCCGAACCGCTGCTCCTCGTCGATGATCACGAGGCCGAGGTCCTTGAACCGCACGCCGCCCGTGATGAGACGGTGCGTGCCGATGACGACGTCGACCTTCCCCGTGCGCAGGCCCTCGACGACCTCCTCGCTCTCCTTGGCCGTCTGGAAGCGCGACAGCGCCCGGACGGTCACCGGGAAGCCCGCGTACCGCTCCGAGAACGTCTCGAAGTGCTGCTGGACGAGCAGCGTCGTCGGCACGAGGACGGCCACCTGCTTGCCGTCCTGGACGGCCTTGAACGCCGCGCGGATCGCGATCTCCGTCTTGCCGTAGCCGACGTCGCCGCACACGAGACGGTCCATCGGGACCGTCTTCTCCATGTCGGCCTTGACCTCGTCGATCGTGGCGAGCTGGTCCGGCGTCTCCACGTACGCGAACGCGTCCTCGAGCTCGCGCTGCCACGGCGTGTCCGGGCCGAACGCGTGCCCCTGCGTCGCCATGCGCGCGCTGTAGAGGCGGATGAGCTCGCTCGCGATCTCGCGCACGTGCTTGCGGGCGCGCGACTTGGTCTTCGCCCAGTCCGAGCCGCCCATCTTGTTGAGGCTCGGCGACTCGCCGCCGGTGTACTTCGTGACCTGGTCGAGCTGGTCCATGGGGACGAAGAGCCGGTCGCCGGGATGGCCGCGCTTGCTGCTCGCGTACTCGATGACGAGGTACTCGCGCGTCGCGGCGTTGCCCCCGGTGCCGAGCGTGCGCTGCACGAGCTCGACGAACCGGCCCACACCGTGCTGCTCGTGCACGACGAAGTCCCCCGCCTTGAGCTGCAGCGGGTCGACGACGTTGCGCCGGCGCGACGGCATCCTGCGCATGTCGCGCGTGCTCGTGCCCGCGCGGCCCGTGAGGTCGGCCTCGGAGAAGACGGCGAGACGCAGCTCGGGGGCGACGAACCCCTTGCCGACCATCGCTGGGGTGACGAGGACGATGCCGCCCTCGGGCTCGTCGTCGAGGCGCGCGACGAGACGCGCCGGGGTGTCGGCGGCGCCGAGCTGCTCGACCATGCGCTTCGCGGGACCGTGGCCCTCGGTCGTGAGGACGAGGCGCCAGCCCGCGTGCTGGAGGTTCCGCACGTCGTCGATCGCGCGCGACACGTCGCCGCGGTAGGACTCGACGTCGCGCGCGCCGATCGTGAACGTCGGTACGCCCGACGCGCTCTCCTGCGCGTCGGCGGGGACGTCGTCGAGCTCGGGGTTGTCGAGCGCGAACGACGACAGCGTCCACCAGCCCAGCCCCCGGCGCTGGGAGATCGCGCGCACCTCGGCGAACGTCGCGAACGACGCCGCGGACAGGTCGATCGGGGCCTTCCCGCCCGCGACCGCGCCCGTCCACGCCGCGGCGAGGAACTCCTCGGTCGTCGCGACGAGGTCGTGCGCGCGCCGGCGCACGCGCTCGGCGTCGTCGAGGACGAGCAGCGCGTCGTCGGGCACGAGCTCGAGCACCGGCACCATGCGGTCCACGAGGACGGGCGCGAGGGACTCCATGCCCTCGACCGCGACCCCCGCGGCGAGCTTGTCGAGCATCTCCGCGGCACCGGGCAGGTCCTCGACGAGCGCGGCCGCGCGCTCGCGCACCGCGTCGGTGAGCAGGATCTCGCGGCACGGCGGCGCCCACAGCCCGTGCTCGGCGATCTCGAGGCTGCGCTGGTCGGCCACCGCGAACCAGCGGATCTCGGAGACCTCGTCGCCCCAGAACTCGACGCGCAGCGGGTGGTCCTCCGTGGGCGGGAACACGTCGAGGATGCCGCCGCGCACCGCGAACTCCCCGCGCCGCTCGACCATGTCCACGCGCGTGTACGCCGCGTTCACGAGCCGCTCGGCGACGTCCGTCAGGTCGGCGACGTCGCCGTGGTGCAGCTCGACCGGGACGAGCTCGCCCAGGCCCTCCACGACCGGCTGGAGCAGCGCGCGCACCGGCATGACGAGCACGCGCACCGGGCCGGACGGGCCGATCTCCGGGTCCGGGTGCGCGAGGCGGCGGAAGACGGCGATGCGCCGCGCGACCGTGTCCGCGCGCGGGCTCAGGCGCTCGTGCGGGAGCGTCTCCCAGCTCGGGAGCACGGCGACGAGGTCGGCCAGCTCGTCGGGCAGGTAGGCCCGCACGCTCGCGGCGAGCTCGTCGGCGTCGCGCCCCGTGGCCGTCACCACGACGAGCGGACGCGAGCCGGACGCGGCGCGCGCGAGCACGCCCTCCGCCGCGGGCACCGACACCGGCGCCGACGGCGTCGCCGCC
>NZ_LWGL01000222.1 GCF_001722485.1 Cellulosimicrobium cellulans
CCACGTCGCTCCAGTTCGTGACCGGACCTCGACCCGGAACCGGTCGGTCCCGGCGCCTTCCGCCCAAGTGACCCCGGCGACGGTGACGGCACCCGAGGCAGGAGCCGTCGCCGACCACACGTCGCCGTCACGCTGCTCCCCGGGCGCCTGCTCGTCCGGCTCGGCGGGCGACGTCTGTGGTCCGACGGCGCCGCCGTTCGCGGAGTCGCTCTCGAGCAGCCCTCCGGCGGGGTCCTGGTCGACGGGCGCCAGCGGCGTCTCCTCGATCGTCGGGGAGACCCCGTCGGCGTCTGCTGGACCCACGCCCGCCGCTCCGGACGACGTGTCAGACGTCGCATGAGCCACCGCGCCTGGTGCATCAGGCGCGGCCCGAGGCAACGCCACGACCGGAGCTCCTGGCGCCGCCGCGAGCGCTAGCGTCACGACAAGTACGGTCCACCTGAAAGTCACGGTGCCCCCCGACAACCTCGACTTGCCGGGCCGCTGGCCGGTCCGGACGATCGTCGCCAGTATGGCAACGAGCGTCCGTCCGACAGCGTTTCATCGTGGGCGCGTCACGAACTTGCCCCGGTGTGTGGGCAGCACCACATGTCTACAGCTCGATCGTCGTGCCCTTCGCAGCCGACTCCAGCGCGGCCTCGGCGACCTCGAGCGTGCGGAGACCTTCCCGCATCGTCACGACGTCCTGGCGCACGCCCAGGACCGCATCGCGGAACGCCTCGTGCTCAACCCGCAGCGGTTCGCGCTTCGAGAAGGCGAACCGGGTGATGTCACCCTCGGAGACGCCGCGGAAGGTCGACACGACGTCCCACTCCGTCTTGATGTCCCCGTTGGCGTAGAACGTCAGGTCTCCCGTGGACGTGTCCACCGCGAACGCACCGCGCTCCCCGGTGACGACGGTGACCCGCTCCTTCATCGGCGACAACCAGTTCACGACGTGGTTGACGATGACACCGTTGGCGAGACGTCCGGTCGCGATGACCATGTCCTCGTGCTCGCGCCCGCTCCGGTGCGCCGTCTGGGCCGCCACGGACGCGTACTCGCTCTGGGCCACCCAGGCGGTGAGGTCGATGTCGTGCGTCGCGAGGTCCTTGATCACACCGACGTCGGAGATGCGCGCCGGGAACGTGCTCTGGCGGCGCGTCGAGATCTGGAAGATCTCACCGAGCTCCCCCGCCTCCATACGACGCCGCAGCTCCTGGAGCGCCGGGTTGAACCGCTCGACGTGGCCGACGGCGCCGACGAGCCCCGCGTCGGCGAACGCGTCGGCAACCCTGCGCCCCGCCTCGCTCGTCGCGGCGATGGGCTTCTCGACGAGGGCGTGGACACCCGCGGCTGCGAGCGCCAGGCCGACCTCCTCATGGAAGACCGTCGGGACCGCGACGACGGCCATGTCGAGGCCGGCCCGGACGAGCGCGTCGACATCGGGAAGCACGTCGAGACCGCCGGCGACGCCGTAGGGGTCGCCCCCGGGGTCAGCCACCGCGACGAGGTCGACGCCGGGAAGCTCGCGGAGCACGCGTGCGTGGTGGCGCCCCATGGCGCCGAGACCGATAAGACCAGCACGGAGGTTCGTCATCACGCACCCGCCTTCACGAGAGCGTTCACGCCGGTCACGATGCGCTCGAGGTCCTCCCGGGACAGCGAGGGGTGCACCGGGAGCGAGATGACCTCCTGCGCCGCCTTCTCCGTCTGGGGCAGGTCCAGGCCGGGCGCGAACCGTGCGAGGCTCTCGAGACGGTGGTTCGGGATCGGGTAGTAGACCCCTGAACCGACACCGTGCTCCTCGCGCAGCGCCGTCACGACGCGGTCGCGGTCCTCCGCCACACGGATCGTGTACTGGTGGTAGACGTGCACCGCACCTTCGGCGACCGGAGGGGTCACGACGCCCTCGAGGTTCGCATCGAGGAACGCCGCGTTGCGCCGACGGGTCTCGGTCCAGTCGCCGACCTTGGTGAGCTGGACGCGGCCGATGGCCGCGTGGACGTCGGTCATCCGGGCGTTGAAGCCGACGAGCTCGTTCGCGTACTGGCGCTCCATCCCCTGGTTCCGCAGGAGGCGCACGTTGCGCGCGATCTCGTCCGTCGCGCACGCGACCATGCCGCCCTCGCCGGACGTCATGTTCTTCGTCGGGTAGAGGCTGAACATCGCGAACGTTCCGAACGAGCCCACCGGACGTCCGCCGAGCGTCGCGCCGTGCGCCTGGGCAGCGTCCTCGAACAGCAGCAGCCCGTGCTCGTCCGCGATGGCGCCCAGCGCCGTCATGTCAGCGGGGTGCCCGTACAGGTGCACGGGCATGATCGCCTTGGTGCGGTCGGTGATCGCGGCTCGCACGGAGTCCGGCGCGAGGCAGAAGTGGTCCGGCTCGATGTCGGCGAAGACCGGCGTCGCACCGGTGAGCGCGACGGAGTTCGCCGTCGCGGCGAAGGTGAACGACGGCACGATGACCTCGTCGCCCGGGCCGATGCCGGCGGCGAGCAGACCGAGGTGCAGGCCTGACGTGCCGGAGTTCACCGCCACGCAGGTGCGGCCGCCCACGAGGTCGTCCGCGAACTCCTGCTCGAACGTCGCCACCTCGGGCCCCTGCGCGATCATCCCGCTGCGCAGGACGCGGTCGACCGCCGCGCGCTCCTCGTCCCCGACGATGGGCTTCGCCGCCGGGATCAGTGTCTGGCTCATGCGGTCGCGACCTCTCTGATCGACTTGTCGTGCTCTTCGTAGCGGGTGCCCGTCACGGGGCACACCCAGTGTCCGTCCTCCTGGCGGAGCGGCTGGCCCGCGCGCCCGACCCACCCGACCTGGCGTGCGGGCACGCCCACCACGATCGCGTGCTCGGGCACGTCCTTCGTCACCACCGCACCAGCCGCGACGGTCGCCCACGCCCCGATCGTGACCGGCGCGACGCACACCGCACGAGCCCCGATCGCGGCTCCCTCGCCGATCGTCACGCCCACGGCGTGCCAGTCGTCGGCGCTCTTGAGGGTCCCGTCGGGGTTGACGGCACGCGGATAGGTGTCGTTGGTCAGGACGACGGCCGGACCGATGAAGACGCCGTCGGCGAGCGACGCCGGTTCGTAGACGAGGGCGTAGTTCTGCACCTTGCAGTTCCGGCCCATGTCCACGCCGGTGCCGATGTAGGCACCGCGGCCGACGACACAGCCCTCACCCATTGTGACGCCTTCACGCACCTGTGCCAGGTGCCAGATCTGACTGCCGTCACCGATCGTCGCGTCTGCGGCGACGTCGGCGCTCGGCGCGATGCGCACACCCATCCGTCTGGTGCTCCTCCGTCGAGTTCCCCTGGGTCGGCGTGTCGTGGTCGGCCCGCCGCGTCGGCAAGATTACCCGTACGCCCGGACGCCGATCGACTGACGAACGTCCCTCGCCCGTCCGACCTCCTGCAAGAATGACCACCATGCACGAACCGGACGCGGCGCCTCGCGGTCGCCCGCCCGCCATCGCAGCCGCCGGCAACGGCGACGTCTGCGTCGTCGTCCCCCTCTACAACGAGGGCAGCGTCATCGCGGACGTCGTGGGAGCCGCGCTCAAGGTGTTCCCGCTGGTCGTGTGCGTCGACGACGGCAGCTCCGACGACTCGGCCCAGCGAGCGCGCGAGGCCGGTGCGACCGTGCTCCGGCACGCCGTGAACCTCGGGCAGGGCGCGGCGCTGCAGACCGGCATCGAGTACGCGCGCTGCCTTCCGGGTGTGCGGTACCTCGTCACGTTCGACGCCGACGGTCAGCACCGTGTCGACGACGCGGCGGAGATGGTCGCGCTCGCACGCGAGAACGACGTCGCGATCGTCTTCGGCTCCCGCTTCCTCGACGCCCGGACACGACCCGGGCTCCTCAAGCGGATCGTGCTGCGTACCGCCGTCTGGTTCACGAACCAGAGCACGGGCCTGCGGCTCACGGACGCGCACAACGGGCTGCGCGTGATCCGCACCGACGCCGCGAGACGGATCGACCTGCACCAGGACCGCATGGCGCACGCCAGCGAGATCGTGCTCCAGCTCGGACGCACAGGGTTGCCGTGGCGTGAGCACCCTGTCCACGTCCTGTACACCGAGTACTCGAAGGGCAAGGGTCAGTCGCTGTGGAACTCGGTGAACATCCTCGTCGAGCTCGTCTTCAAGTAGGTCGGAGGAAATCGTGCTGATCCAGGTCTTCCTCGTCGTCGCGATCGGTGTCGTGACCGTCCTCCTCACCCGCTCC
>NZ_LWGL01000223.1 GCF_001722485.1 Cellulosimicrobium cellulans
CTAGGCCCGGGGCGGGCCCCCGGCAAGAGTGCTGTGGTGTCCCGCCGAGGGGGTGCCGTCGCCTCCACTTCCGGTGTCCGCGGCGGTTCCTAGACTGGGCGGCATGAACACCGAGCCGACCCCCTCGTCCGCCACCCCCGAGACCGAGTCCGCCGCCGCGCCGTCGTCCGGGGCCGCGGTCGCGACGTCGTCGGCGGCGGTCAGCGCCCCGCTCAGCACGCCTGGGATGAGGGCGCGCACGGCCTCGGGCTGCGAGGACAGCACCATGATGTCCACGCGCCGGTTCATCGCGAGCGCCTCGGGGCTGTCGCCCTCGGCGATCGGCCGCGTCGATCCGAAGCCGACGGCCGCGATGCGGTGCCCGGCGATGCCGTCCTGCTCGACGAGGTGGCGCAGCACGGCCGTGGCGCGGCCCGTGGACAGCTCCCAGTTCGTCGCGTAGCGGGTGCCGACGTGCGCGCGCTGGTCCGCGTTGCCCTCGACGTGGACCTGGTGGGCCGTCGGCGCGAGCACCGGCCCGACGGCGTCGAGCACCGTCCGGGCCTCGGCCGTGAGGTCCGCGCTGCCCGGGGAGAAGAACGTGTCGGCGGACACGAGGCGCACCGTGAGGCCGCGCTCGTCGATCTGGAACCGCACGGCGTCCGACTTGCCCTGGGCCGCGAGGTCGCTGGCCATCGCGTCGCGCAGCGCCGTGAGGTCCTCGACCTCGGCGATCGCGCGCGCGAGGTCGGTCTCGAGCTCGGACTCGCCGCCGCTCTCCGCGAGCTCCTCCGCGGGGTTCTCGATGACCGCCTCGACGACCACGCCGTCCTCCACGGTGCCGAAGCCGGCCGCGAGCGACGACTTGAGCTCCTGGTACTTGCCCTGGTCGACCGAGCTGATTGCGAACAGGACGATGAACAGGCACATGAGGACCGTGACCATGTCCATGTACGAGACCATCCAGCGGCCGCTGCCGCCGGTGTCGTGGCCTCCTCCGCCGCCTCCGCCCCCGCCGCCGTGGCCCTTGCCGCGCCGTGCCATCAGGCCGCCTTGTCCGTGGGCAGCATCCGCTCGGGCACCATCGTGCGCAGGCGCTCGTCGATGACGCGCGGCCGCGACCCGGCCTGGATCGCCATGTAGCCCTCGAGGAGGACGTTGAGGCGCTCGACCTCCATGTCGGACAGGCGCTTGAGCTTCGCGCCGATCGGCAGCCAGATGAAGTTGGCGGAGAGGATGCCCCACAGCGTGGCGATGAACGCCGCGGCGATCATGTGGCCGAGCTCCGACGGCTCGGACAGGTTCTCCAGCACGTGCGTGAGGGAGACGACCGTGCCGACGATGCCGATGGTCGGGGCGTACCCGCCGATCGCGTTGTAGAAGTCGTACGCGACGGCGTCCTCGCGGGCCTTGGTGTCGATGCGCTCCTCGAGCAGGGTGCGCAGCTGGTCGGCGTCCGCGCCGTCGGCGAGCGACTGCAGGGCGCTGCGCTGGAACGGGTCCTCGGTCTTCTGCGACTCCGCCTCGAGGGCGAGGAGGCCGCCGTCGTTCTGGACGATCTCCGCGGCGCGCACGACCTCCTCGATCGCCTCGCCGGACTTCGCCGGCTTCCCGGTGAACGCGCGCGGCAGCGCCTTGAGCGCCACGAGCGAGTCCTTGAGGGTGCCGGAGGCGATGGCGACGAAGATGCTCGCGCCGAACACGAGGATGATCGGAGCGGGCAGCAGGATCGACGTGATGTGGGCACCCTCGAGGTACACCATCGCGACGAGCGAGGCGAACGCGACGAGGATGCCGATGATGGTTGCGGGGTCCATGGGTGCCTACTTCGTCCGCGGGGCGGGGAGCGGGGTCACGTCGACCGGGCGGTCGCCGTCGGGGTCGGTGTCGCGAGGAGGCCGGCGGACGAGCTCGAGCGGCGCCCTGTCCGTGATGTCGGGGACGGAGCGCGCCAGCGCGAGCACGCGGGCCTTGTACTCCTCGATGAGCCGGATCACGTCCGCCATCGACTCGGTGACGATGTACCGCGAGCCGTCGATCATCGTCACCCGGGTGTCCGGGCTCGTCTCGACACGGGCCACGAGGTCCGCGTTGACCGCGATGCGCTCGGAGTTGAAGCGCGTGAGGACGATCACGGTTCCACCTTCGGGTCGGGGGTCGGAGGTCTGTCGGCGGGAAGCGGTGCTCCCTGCCTGCACTCTCGGCACGGCGCCCGCTCCCGTGAGGGTGAGAGCGTCCCGGGACGGGACCGGCCGCCGACCCCTCGCGCGGCGAGGCGTCGGCGGCCGGGGCGGCGGGCTCCCGCGAGGGCCCGCGCAGGGACGTCAGCGCTTGAGGTTGACGAGCTCCTGGAGCACCTCGTCGGACGTGGTGATGACGCGCGAGTTCGCCTGGAACCCGCGCTGGGACACGATGAGGTTCGTGAACTCCTGGGAGAGGTCCACGTTGGACATCTCGAGCGCGCCCGCGGTGATGGAGCCGAGGCCCTGGTCGCCGGCCGCGCCGACGAGCACGTCGCCCGAGAACTGCGTCGCCGTGTAGAGCGAGTCGCCCGCCTTCTCCAGGCCCCCGGGGTTGGTGACCGTCGCGAGCGCGACCTGGCCGAGGACCTCGGTGCGGCCGTTGGAGTAGCGGCCGATGATCGAGCCGTCGCCCGACACCGAGTAGGACGTCAGCGAGCCCGCGGCCCCGCCGTCCTTGGTGTCGACCGCGACGTTCGACAGCTTCGCGTAGGACGTCACGCCGGTCAGGTCGACCGTGACGCCACCGACGGCGAGCGTGCCGCCGCCGGTCAGCGTGCCGTCGGTGAACGTCAGCGCCTGCGGGCCGGCCATCGACGCTCCGGTCTCGGTGTCGACCGCGCTCACGGACCAGTTGCCGCCCGTGGCCGTGAAGACGAGCGACACCATCGTCGAGGCGCCGAGCTCGTCGAAGATCTCGACGTCGCGCACGAGCTCGGTGCCGTCCGCGGCGTCCTGCGGGAGGTTCCCGCCGAAGGTGACCGACGTCGTCGCCTCGGCCGGGATGACGTCGCCCACGGGGATCGTGAGGTTCCCGAGCGGGTTCGCCGGGTTGATGACGCCGTCCTGGGCGGTCCAGCCCTGGACCAGGTCGCCGTTGGCGTTGACGAGGCGGCCCATCGGGTCGAAGTTGAACGCGCCGTTGCGGGTGTAGTACTGCTGCCCGCCGCGCTCGACGACGAAGAAGCCGTCGCCGTTGATCATGAGGTCGGTCGGCACGCCCGTGGTCTGCGCGGCGCCCTGCGTGAACTGCGTGGTGATGGCCGCCGTCGTCACACCGAGGCCGATCTGCGCCGGGTTCGCGCCGCCGACCTCCTGGTCGGGGGCGACGCCCGCCGCGACGAGCTGGGACAGCGTGTCCTGGAACTGCGTGCGCGAGGACTTGAAGCCCGTGGTGTTGACGTTCGCGATGTTGTTGCCCGTGACGTCGAGCATGTTCTGGTGGGCGCGCAGGCCCGAGATGCCGGTGTTGAGCGAGCGGAGCACGAGGGTGGTCCTTCCGGGTCAGGCGGCGTCGCCGCTGGCGGGGGTGTCGGTGGCGCCGTCCGAGGCGTCCGGGGTGTCGGGGGCGGCGGGGCCGTCGCCGCCCGCGGTGCGGGTGACCGCGGAGACCTGGTCGAGGTCGATCGTCACGCCGTCGACCGTCACCGTGGGCACCTCGTCGTGGTACGACACGGCGGTCGCGGTCCCGGTGTGCTCGACGCCCTTGTCGTCGAGGTAGGAGACCTGGTTGCCGAGGAGGTCGGCGGCGGCCGAGCGCATCTGCAGCGCGAAGGCCTCCTGCGTGCGCAGGTCGGCCTGCGTGACGAGGTCGCGCATGGTGTTGATCGCCTCCATCATGGCGAGCGACGTCGTCTGGCTGACGATCTCGCTCGTGTCCATGGAGGCGGACGGGTCCTGGTTGCGCAGCTGGGTGACGAGCAGCTCCATGAAAAGCTCCCCGTCGTACTCCTGCTTGGGCGCGCGGACGGGCGGGGTGGCGTACATCGAGGTCGATGCCGCCGTGGACACGGGGTCGACGGGCACGTCGCTCCTTCCTCAGACGAGGACGTCGAGGCGCCCGGTGGCGCCCCGCGTGCCGTCGCCGGCTGTCGGGTCGGTGGGGTTCGGGACGGCGGACGACCACGCGGTGCGGGGCGTCGGCGCGCGGCCGTCGCGACCGTCGCCGCCGTCGTCGCGCCCGTCCTGCAGCGCGGCGCCG
>NZ_LWGL01000224.1 GCF_001722485.1 Cellulosimicrobium cellulans
CGGGCGGCGGTGGGATCGCCCCGGGTCGTCCCGCCGCCCGTCCCGTCGCCTCCGCGCCCCCTCTCCCGACGCCGTCGCCCACGACCGCCGGGCCGCTGACCGCACGCCCCACGACCGGCAGCTCCTTCGACCTCGACGCCCTCGCCCCGCTCGGCGTGCCCCGCGCGCCCGAGCCGGACGTGCCGACCGTCGACGCGATCCTCGACGCGCTCGCCGCCCGCCGCCCGGGCGAGCCGGGAACGCCCGCCGGCCCGTCGCCGTCGGGCACGGTGCCTACCCCCGGCGCCGCGGGCGGGCCGCGCACCGCGACGGACGGCGAGGCGCCCCCGGACGCCGACGCTGACGCCGAGGAGCCGCCCCGCTCGCTCGAGGAGCTGCTCGCCGAGCTCGACGGCCTCACGGGGCTCGAGCGGGTCAAGGACGAGATCCGGCGCCAGACCGAGCTGCTGCGGGTCGAGAAGCTGCGCACCGAGGCCGGCCTCACACGGCCCACGCTCACGCGCCACCTCGTGTTCCTCGGCAACCCGGGCACCGGCAAGACGACGGTCGCGCGGCTCGTCGCCGGCATCTACCGGGCGCTCGGGCTGCTGGAGAAGGGCCACCTCGTCGAGGTGGACCGCTCGGAGCTCGTCGCGGGCTACCTCGGGCAGACGGCGGTGAAGACGTCCGAGGTCGTGGCGACCGCGCTCGACGGCGTCCTGTTCGTCGACGAGGCCTACGGGCTCGCGGAGGACCAGTACGGCGCCGAGGCGATCACGACGCTCGTCAAGGACATGGAGGACCACCGCGACGAGCTCGTCGTGGTGGTCGCCGGGTACCCGGGCCCGATGGCGGACTTCCTCGCCACCAACCCCGGGCTCGAGTCACGCTTCTCCACGACGATCACGTTCGAGGACTACACCGACGCCGAGCTGCGCGAGATCTTCGCGGGCATGGCCCGGCGGGCCGACTTCGAGCCGACGCCCGAGGCGCTCGACACCTTCGAGCGGCTCGCCGCCGCCCAGCCGCGCACCGAGGGCTTTGGCAACGCACGCTGGGCGCGCAACGTGCTCGACGCGGCCGTCGCACGCCACGCGTGGCGGCTGCGCGACACCCCCGAGCCCACCGTCGACCAGCTGCGCCTGCTCCTGCCCGCCGACCTGGTCGACGGCGAGGGCGCGCCCGCGCTGCTCGCGACGCTCGACCCGCCGACGCCCGACCCGTCCGAGCCCGCCGGTCCCACTGTTCCCACCGCGCCACCGGCACCACCCACCGTCGAGGAGAACGCATGACGACCACACCGGTCCGCCCGGCGGGCCCGCCCACGTCCGGGGTCGTGGCGCCCGCGCCGGCCGCGCGCGTGGGCACCCCCGGGGCTCCCGGACCGTCCGGCGACGGCAGCGCACGCGTCGCGCGGGCGCGCGGCGCCCTGCGCCGCACGCCCGGCCGGCTCCGCCTCGTGATGGCGCTGTGCGTGCTCGCCTCGCTCGTGCTGGGAGCGCTCGGCTTCCAGGCGGGCGCCGTGCAGTCGCGCGCGCTCGACGCGGCCGCCGAGGACGCCGCGCAGCTCGTGGGGGTCCAGGAGGTCCGCAACGCTCTCGTCGCGGCGGACGCCACGGCGACCGGCGCGTTCCTCGTCGGCGGCCTCGAGCCCGCCGAGCAGCGCGCGCGCTACGACGAGCTGGTCGACGCGGCGGCGAGCGACCTCGCAACCCTGTCCGGCAGCAACGGCGCCGACGCCGAGCTCCTCGGCGAGGTCGCCGCCGACCTCACGACCTACACGGGGCTCGTCGAGCAGGCGCGCGCCGCCAACCGGCAGGGCTTCCCAGTCGGGTCGGCGTACCTGGACCAGGCGTCGACGATCCTGCGCGAGCAGATGCTCCCGACCCTGGACGAGGTCGTGCTCGACGACGCCGACCGGGTGGCGGCCGACTTCGCGGGCGTGCGCAACGCGCTCTGGGTGCTCGCCGGCGGGCTTCTCGCCCTCGCCGCGCTCGTGCTGAGCCAGGTCTGGCTCGCGCGGCGCACGCACCGCGTGCTCAACGTGGGCCTCGCCACCGCGACGGGGGTGGTGCTCGTCGTCGGCGTCGTCGGGACGCTCCTGCTGTCGCAGGCGAGCGCCCGCGCGCACGACGTGCGGACCGGCTCGTACGCCGCGACGCTCGCCGCGTCGCAGGCCTACGCGCTCGCGAACGACGCGAAGTCGATGGAGGCGTTCACGCTCATCAAGCGCGGCTCGGGCCAGGCCTACGAGGAGGAGTTCGTCGCCGCGACGGACGACGCCGCGCAGCGCCTCGACGACGCGGCGGCCGACGGCGTCCTCGACGGGTCGAGCGCGCAGGCCCTCGACGTGTGGGTGGCCCGGCACGCGGAGATCCGCGCGCTCGACGACGAGGGCGACTGGGACGGTGCCGTCGCGCTCGCGACGAGCACCGACGCCGAGAGCCCGAACGCGGCGTTCGAGGAGTTCTCGGCCTCCGCGCGCGACGACATCGAGACGAACGCCGTCGCGACGCGCGACGACCTCGCGTCGGCCGGCACGCGGTCCGCCGTCGCCGGCTGGCTGCTGCTCGCGGCCGGCGCGGCCGCGGCCGTGCTTTCGTGGCGCGGCGTCACGGCACGACTGGAGGAGTACCGGTGAGGACGACGACCGCTGCCCGCTCGGCACTCGTCGCGGCGCTGACCGCGACCGCGCTGCTGCTCACCGCGTGCTCCGGGCCGTCCGGCGCCGACGACCTGCGCCTGGCCCCCGAGGCCGAGCCCGAGGCGACGACCGCCGCCCCGGCGCCCGGAGCGCCCGCCGAGTGCGCCGACCCCCTCGCGTCGTACGCCCCCGAGGGCCCGCTGCCCTCCCCCGACGCGCTGCCCGCGGGCAGCACCATGGCGGAGATCCGTGAGCGCGGCTCCCTCGTCGTCGGCGTCTCGGCGGACACCCTGCTCATGGGGGCGCGCAACCCGCTCTCCGGGGAGATCGAGGGCTTCGACATCGACATGCTGCGCGAGGTCTCGCGCGCGATCTTCGGCGACCCGGACCGGCTCACCTTCCGCGTCATCACCTCGGGCCAGCGCATCGAGGTGCTCCAGGACGGCAGCGTCGACCTCGTGGCGCGCGCGTTCACGATGAACTGCGAGCGGTGGGAGCAGATCGCGTTCTCGGCCGAGTACTACCACGCGGGCCAGAAGGTGCTCGTCTCCCGCGACTCGACCGCGGCGGGCATCGCCGACCTCGAGGGGCAGCGCGTGTGCGCGCCCGAGGGCACGACGACGCTCACCCGGCTCGAGGAGTACGCCGGCATCGAGCCGGTGCCCGCCACGACGCACACCCAGTGCCTCGTGCTCTTCCAGCAGGGCAAGGTGGACGCGATCACGGGCGACGACACGATCCTCGCCGGCTTCGCCGCGCAGGACCCGTACGCCAAGGTCGTCGGCGAGGCGATCAGCGACGAGCCGTACGGCATCGGGGTGCCCGCGGAGGACACCGACATGGTGCGCTTCGTCAACGCGGTGCTCGAGCGCGCGAAGGCGGACGGCACGTGGGCGGCGAGCTACGACCGGTGGCTCGGCGTGCTCGGCCCCGCCCCCGCGCCGCCGGCCGCGGTGTACGGTCGCACGCCGTGAGCCGAGCCGTCGCACCGGAGGCACCCGGGCGGCTCGGCGAGGCGATCCCC
This sequence comes from Cellulosimicrobium cellulans, assembly GCF_001722485.1. GTDB lineage: Bacteria > Actinomycetota > Actinomycetes > Actinomycetales > Cellulomonadaceae > Cellulosimicrobium > Cellulosimicrobium cellulans_A. Next base: position 3,648 of record NZ_LWGL01000224.1, read on the forward strand.
GCCCCCGAGCTCCTGGCGTACCTCGGCGCGCTCGAGACGTGGCTCGACGCGCGCCGCACCGAGCTCGACCGGCTCGACGCCGCCGCGCAGGCCGCGGCGACGCCGGACGCGTACACGGCCGACCTCGTGCTCGCCCTGTCGCTGTGGCAGGCGATCCGCGGTCGCGCCGACGAGCTGCGCGTCACGTGGGACTCCGGTCGGGTCGACGTCGTCGCGCGCGAGAAGATGTCGGTGCTCATCTGGGGCCGGCTCGACTCCGGCTCGGGCGCCGCGCTCGTCTCGCTCGTCGAGGCGGTGAAGCTGTGCGACGCGCTCGTCGTGCAGCTGCGCACGCGGCTGTCGTTCGACCCGCACACGGCCGACCAGGTCGCCCGGCTGCGCGGCGTGCGGGCGGAGCTCGTGCGCTGCGAGGACCTCGCCGGGTCCGACGCCGACGCGCGCGGCCGCGTGGCGACGCTGCGAGGACGGCTGGAGCGGCTCGTCGCGCAGGCGGAGCGCGGCGCCGACGTGTCGGGCCCGCTCGCGGAGCTC
>NZ_LWGL01000225.1 GCF_001722485.1 Cellulosimicrobium cellulans
TTCGTTCACTTCCTTAACAGTGGTTGACCACTTCACGCGCATCTCTGGGCTCCCGCATGGTTCGCCGCTATGGTGATCCGGTCCGACAACAACTCCAACGATGGAGAGCTACAACATGAACGCACGAGCAAGGAAGCAGCTCGTCGCCGGGGGTGCCCTCGGCGCGATGCTCATCGGCACGGTCGCTCTGTCCTCCGCTGCCACCGCCGACCAGATCGGCGACGACCAGAACGTGGACGTGTCGGTCGAGATCGAGTCGACCGTGGAGCCCGGCAACCTCGCCTTCACGGTGGCGGCCGAGTCCACCAGCCTCGCCGAGACGACGTCCACGGTCGAGGGCACCCGTGAGTTCACGGGTGAGCTCCCCGCGGTCACCGTCACCGACACGCGGTCGAGCGAGGAGATCCCCGAGGGTGCCGCCTGGTACGTCCTCGGAGAGGCGGACACGTTCGTCAACGAGAACGGCGACGAGATCGGCGCCGAGAATCTCGGCTGGACGCCGGCGATCGTGGAAGGTGACGAGCTCGGGCTCGTCTCCGAGGGCCCCGAGGTCGACCCGGCGCTTGAGGGCGACGCCGACGAGAGCAACAACGTCGGCCTCGTTGCCGAGGAGCTCCTCGCCTCCACCTTCGACTCGCGTGAGGTGGCCGCTGACGGTTCGTGGACTGCGAACGCAGGGCTCACCCTCCGTACCGGCGAGGATGTCGAGGGTGGTTCCTACAACTCGACGATCACGCTCTCCCTCCTCGAGGGCGGCTTCTGAGCCGTCGAGCGACCGGTCGCTGACCGGACCCGCACGGACTGACGGGCGGCGGGCCGGGTGCTTCCGGAGGCGCAGACCTCCGGGACCGCCCGGCCCGCCGTTCGTCGTCGCACCAGCACCGAAAAGGCACGTACTCCTGTGACTACCGCACCACTGCGCCGCCGCACCGCCCGCCGCGCCCTCGCGACGCTCACTGCGCTCGCCGCCGCCCTGCTGCCCGCCGCCGCGGCGACCGCTGCTTCGGGCGGTACCGTCGCCCTATCCTCCGATACCGATGAGCAAATCACGTGGAGCTTGACGCCGTCCGGTCCAGATGGTCCGGACGGCCGCCGGTGGGTCGACATCGAGCTCGACCCGGGCGCCACGGTGACGGACCACGTGGCGGTGACAAATTTCAGCGAGGTGCCTGCGACGTTCGCGCTCAAGGCAGCCGACGGCTACCAAACCCGGAGCGGGCGATTCAACATGCTGCCGTCAAACCAGGAGTCGGTCGACGCCGGCACGTGGATCGACGTCCAGGAGACCGTCGAGGTGCCCGCCGGCGAGACCGCCGTCGTGCCGTACACCTTGACGGTCCCGGACAACGCGACCCCGGGCGACCACCCGGCCGGCATCGCGGCGTCGGTGACGAGCACCCAGGCGGGCGAGGGCGGCACGAACCTCGGCGTCGAGAGCCGCGTCGGCTTCCGCATCACCACGCGCGTCACGGGCGAGGTCCAGCCCGCGCTCGCCGTGCCCGAGATCAGCGCCGCGTACACCGCGTCGTGGAACCCCTTCGCGCCGGGCGAGCTGCGCATCTCGTACGACGTCGCGAACGACGGCAACATCCGCCTCGGCGCGCAGGGCGACGTGTCGACGTCGGCTCTCTTCGGGCTCCTCACGCAGGACCGCGCGGCCGAGCCGCTCGGCGAGGTGCTGCCCGGCGGCTCGCTGGCTCGCACCGTCGACGTCGACCGCGTGTGGCCGCTCGGCCCCGTGACGACGACCGTCACGGTCACCCCGACGGCCGTGGGCGACGACCAGATCGACGCGCCGCTCGAGCCGGTGACCGTCTCGGTGACGTCGTGGGCGATCCCGTGGCCGCAGCTGCTGCTCGTCGCGATCGTCGTGGTGCTCGTGATCGGCATCCGGGACGACCGCCGCCGCCGTCGGAAGCGCCTCGAGGACATGCTCGCGAAGGCCCGTGACGAGGGCCGGCGCTCCGCGGACGCGCCGTCGAGCGCACCCGCGGGTGCGGGCAAGGGCGAGCCGACCGCGTGAGGCGGGCCGCGCCGTCGGGCCGGGGGAGCGGGGCCCAGCGCCCCGCGGCCGGCCCGACGGCGGCGCGGCGCACCCGGCCCGTCGCGTAACCTTGAACATCGTGGCCACCATCGACTTCCCGACCGAGATCAAGGCTCTGCGCAGCACGCTCGAGTCCATCGAGAGCGTCAGCGACCCGGAGGCGCTGCGCGCGCGCATCGACGAGCTGTCGGAGAAGGCGTCGGCCCCCGACCTCTGGGACGACCCCGAGAAGGCGCAGCAGGTCACGTCCGCACTGTCGGCAGCCCAGGCGGAGCTCGACCGGGTGAAGAAGCTCGGCCAGCGCATCGACGACGTGGAGACGCTCGTCGAGATGGGCAACGAGATGGAGGACGCGGACACCCTCACCGAGGCGGAGAACGAGGTCGCGGGGATCCGCAAGGACCTCGACCAGCTCGAGGTCCGCACCCTGCTCGCGGGGGAGTACGACTCCCGCGAGGCCGTCGTGACGATCCGCGCCGGGGCTGGCGGCGTCGACGCCGCCGACTTCGCCGAGATGCTCCTGCGCATGTACCTGCGCTGGGCCGAGCGGCACGGCTACCCGACGACCGTGCTCGACACCTCCTACGCGGAGGAGGCGGGCCTGAAGTCCGCGACGTTCGAGGTGAAGGCGCCCTACGCGTTCGGGCACCTGTCCGTCGAGGCGGGCACGCACCGCCTCGTGCGCATCTCGCCGTTCGACAACCAGGGCCGCCGGCAGACGTCGTTCGCCGCGGTCGAGGTGATCCCGCTCATCGAGCAGACCGACTCCATCGAGATCCCCGAGTCGGAGATCAAGGTCGACGTGTTCCGCTCGTCCGGCCCGGGCGGCCAGTCCGTCAACACGACGGACTCCGCGGTGCGCATGACGCACATCCCCACCGGCATCGTCGTGTCGATGCAGAACGAGAAGTCGCAGATCCAGAACCGCGCGGCCGCGCTCCGCGTCCTCCAGTCCCGCCTGCTGCTCGTGCGCCAGGAGGAGGAGAACGCGAAGAAGAAGGAGCTCGCCGGCGACATCAAGGCGAGCTGGGGCGACCAGATGCGCTCCTACGTGCTGCAGCCGTACCAGATGGTCAAGGACCTGCGCACCGAGCACGAGGTCGGCAACCCGTCCGCGGTGTTCGACGGCGACATCGACGACTTCATCGAGGCCGGCATCCGCTGGCGCCGGGGTGCGCAGCTCGCGGGGTGAAATCCCGTCGGGAACGGGGGGCTTAGCCCCGTTTCGTCCGGAATAGGGTGACCCAGGCAACCGTCCGGGTCCGTCCCGGTGCGGCGTGTCCGCCCGATCCGGCCGACGACGCGTGCCTACTCTCGAGGACGTCCGGCGAACCCGGTTCGCTCCCTGACCCGAGAGTTGTGCCTGTCGTGATCCGCTTCGAGAACGTCACCAAGGTCTACGCGCGCGGCGCCAGACCCGCCGTGGACGATGTGTCCCTGGAGGTCCGGCGCGGCGAGTTCGTCTTCCTCGTCGGCGCCTCCGGCTCCGGCAAGTCGACCTGCCTGCACCTGATCCTGCGCGAGGAGCGCCCCACTAAGGGCAAGGTGTTCGTCGCCGGGCGCGACCTCGGGTCCCTGTCGAGCTGGAAGGTGCCGCACCTGCGGCGCCAGATCGGCGTCGTCTTCCAGGACTTCCGCCTGCTGCCGAACAAGACGGTGTTCGAGAACGTCGCGTTCGCGCTCCAGGTGATCGGCAAGCCGCGGCACTCGATCGCCATCACGGTCCCCGAGACGCTCGAGCTCGTCGGGCTCGCGGGCAAGGAGAAGCGCCGCCCGCACGAGCTGTCGGGCGGCGAGCAGCAGCGCGTCGCCATCGCGCGCGCCATGGTGAACCGGCCGCCGATCCTGCTGGCCGACGAGCCGACGGGCAACCTCGACCCCACGACGTCGCTCGGCATCATGCGCCTGCTCGACCGCATCAACCGCACGGGCACGACCGTCGTCATGGCCACCCACGACCACGAGATCGTCGACCAGATGCGCAAGCGCGTCGTCGAGCTCGACACGGGCACGCTCGTGCGCGACCAGGCGCACGGCGGCTACGGCGGCCGCGCCCAGGCCGCCGAGGAGGCCGCGGAGCCCGCCCGCCCGGAGCGCCCCGGC
>NZ_LWGL01000226.1 GCF_001722485.1 Cellulosimicrobium cellulans
GCGGGAGCCGCCGTCCGCGCCCTCGCGGGCACCGGCACGGTCGCCGTCGCGCTCCCCGTCGAGGACGACGCGCAGCTCGGCGCCGTCGCCGAGGGCGCGCTGCTCGGCGCGTACACGTTCACGCGGTACCGCACGGGCGAGGCCGCGACGTCCGCGACCTCCCGGCCGCCGGCCTCGATCGAGGTGCTCGCGGCGAACGCGCGCAGCGCCGCCGCGAAGTCGGCCGTCGAGCGCGCCGAGGTCGTCGCGGACGCCGTCAACGCGACGCGCGACCTCGTCAACGCCGCCCCGAACGACCTGTACCCGGCCGCGTTCGCCGACGTCGCGAAGCAGGCCGTCAAGGACTCCGGCGCCAAGGGCCTCAAGGTGACGGTCCTCGACGACAAGGCGCTCGTCGCGGGCGGCTACGGCGGTCTCGTCGCCGTCGGCCAGGGGTCGGCCCGCGGGCCGCGCCTCGTCAAGGTCTCCTACGCCCCCGCCCGGCCCAAGGCGAAGGTCGCCCTCGTGGGCAAGGGCATCACGTTCGACTCGGGCGGCATCTCGATCAAGCCCGCCAAGGGCATGGAGGCGATGAAGTCGGACATGGCCGGCGCCGCCGCCGTGCTCGGCACCGTCGTCGCCGCGGCGCGGCTCGGCCTGCCCGTGGCGGTGACCGGCTGGCTGTGCCTCGCGGAGAACATGCCGTCCGGCACCGCGCAGCGCCCGTCGGACGTCATCACGATCCGCGGCGGTAAGACCGTCGAGGTGCTCAACACCGACGCCGAGGGCCGTCTCGTCATGGCCGACGGCCTCGTCGCCGCGATCGAGGAGAAGCCGGACGTCGTGCTCGACGTCGCGACGCTCACCGGCGCGCAGATGATCGCGCTCGGCAACCGCGTCTCGGCCGTCATGGGCGCGGACGCGGTCCGGGCCGAGGTCGTGGCCGCGGCGGACGCCGCCGGCGAGCAGTTCTGGCCGATGCCGCTGCCCGAGGAGCTCGGCGCGTCCCTGAAGTCGAAGGTGGCCGACCTCGCGAACATCGGCGACCGGTTCGGCGGCATGCTCGTCGCCGGCCTGTTCCTCCAGGAGTTCGTCGGGTCGACGCCGTGGGCGCACCTCGACATCGCGGGCCCCGCGTTCAACGAGGGATCGGCGCACGGCTACACGCCGGTCGGCGGCACGGGCGTCGCGGTGCGCACGCTGCTCGGCCTCGTCGAGGGCCGCGCCGGCCGCTGACCTCCGCCTCGTCCGCCCTGCAGGCGGTCGTGGTCCGTCCGGGCGACCGGACGGGCCGCGGCCGCCTGTCGCGCTCCGGGGCCGGCTCAGCGCTCCCGGCGCGGCTCAGCGACGGCGCTGCGCCGAGTTCCAGTCCCGCATGCGCTGGGGGTAGCCGGTGAACCGGACGTTGTAGACCGGCACGCCGAGGGACCCGGCGACGTCGAACGCCGTCTTCTCGTCGGGCACGCGGCGGCGCGTCCACTCGCCCGTCGTGGCGATGAGCAGGAGCGTGGCCCCGGTGTCCTGCGTGGGCGGCTCGACGTAGGCCTCGACGCCGACGCGCGTGCGCACGAAGTCCTGCAGGTGCGCGAGGGTCGCGCGGCGCGCCTCCCCCGCCGACGCGGGCGCACCCGCCGGCGACGCGGGCGTGGCGGGACGACGGGAGAACAGTCGCGAGAGCCGGGACACAGCGGCAGGGTACAGGCCGTCGCCGGCCTCGTCCCGGGCGCACCCTGGGCGCCGGCTCGGAGCGCGCCGGGGGGACGTCCGCCCGCCACCGTGGGGGCTCGCTCGGGACGGCGCTGTCTGCAGCGTCACAGCCGCCGACCGCGGGTCCGATTGGGGACGCGGTCCGCGAGGTGCCAAGATGGCTCCCGGAGAACGTCCGCGCACCGCGGTCCGGACGCCGTCGGGTTCAGGGCGGCCGCGACCGCGCGGTGGACGTCCGACACCGCTCTCCCCTGCTGAAGGAGTCGTACGTGGCCGACCCGGGCACACCCACCGACGTCGTCGTCCTGGGCGGAGGCAGCGCCGGCTACGCGACCGCGCTGCGCGCCGCCCAGCTCGGCCTGTCGGTCGTGCTGGTCGAGGCGGGCAAGCTCGGGGGCACGTGCCTGCACGACGGCTGCATCCCCACCAAGGCGCTGCTGCACGCGGCCGAGCTGGCCGACGGCGCGCGCGAGGGCGAGCGGTTCGGCATCCGCAGCACGTTCGAGGGCGTCGACATGGCCCGCGTCCACGACTACAAGGACGGCGTCGTCGCCGGCCTGTACAAGGGCCTGCAGGGTCTCGTCGCGTCGCGGGGCATCACGCTGGTGCAGGGCTGGGGCCGGCTCGTCGCGCCCGACACCGTCGAGGTCGACGGCACGCGGTACACGGGCCGCCACGTCGTCGTCGCCACGGGCTCGACGGCCCGGTCGCTGCCCGGCCTCGAGATCGGCGGCCGCGTCATCACCTCCGACCAGGCGCTGCGGCTCGACCGCGTGCCGTCGTCGGTCGTCGTGCTCGGCGGCGGCGTCATCGGCTGCGAGTTCGCGAGCGTGTGGCGGTCGTTCGGCGCGGAGGTCCAGGTCGTCGAGGCGCTCGACCACCTCGTCCCGAACGAGGACGTGGCGCTGTCGAAGGCGCTCGAGCGCGCGTTCCGCAAGCGCGGCATCGGCTTCTCCCTCGGCGACCGGTTCGCCGGCGTCAAGGAGACCGGGTCCGGGGTGACGGTCACGCTCGAGTCCGGGAGGACGATCGACGCCGAGCTCCTGCTCGTGGCCGTGGGGCGCGGACCCCGGACGGCCGGTCTCGGCCTCGAGGAGCAGGGCGTGCGGCTCGACCGCGGCTTCGTCGTGGTCGACGAGCGCCTGCACACCGGCGTCGGGAACCTGTGGGCCGCGGGCGACGTCGTCCCCGGCCTCCAGCTCGCGCACCGCGGCTTCGCGCAGGGCATCTTCCTCGCCGAGCAGATCGCGGGCCTGTCGCCCACGCCGGTCGTCGAGTCGTCGATCCCGCGCGTGACGTACTGCGACCCGGAGGTCGCGTCCGTCGGCCTCACCGAGGCGGACGCGCGCCGCGCGTTCGGCGACGACGCGGTCGAGACGATCGAGTACAACCTCGCCGGCAACGGCCGGAGCAAGATCCTCGCCACCACCGGGTTCGTCAAGCTCGTGCGCCGCACGGACGGGCCCGTCGTCGGCGTGCACATGATCGGTTCGCGCGTCGGCGAGCTCGTCGGCGAGAGCCAGCTGATCGTGGGCTGGGAGGCGTACCCCGAGGACGTCGCCGCCCTGGTCCACGCCCACCCCACCCAGAACGAGGCACTCGGAGAGGCGCACCTGGCACTGGCCGGCAAGCCTCTGCACGCCCACAACTGACCCCGAACATCGAAGGAGACCAGGCAGGTCATGTCTGAGAACGTGCAGATGCCGGCGCTCGGCGAGTCCGTCACCGAGGGAACCGTCACCCGGTGGCTCAAGTCCGTCGGCGACACCGTGGAGGTCGACGAGCCGCTGCTCGAGGTCTCGACCGACAAGGTCGACACCGAGATCCCGTCGCCCGTCGCGGGCGTCCTCGAGCAGATCCTCGTCCAGGAGGACGAGACCGTCGAGGTCGGCGCGAACCTCGCCGTCGTCGGCTCGGGCGAGGGCGCCGGCAGCGCCGCGCCCGCCCCGGCCGAGGAGCCGCAGCAGGCGCAGCCCGAGGCCCCGGCCGAGCAGGGCCCTGCCCCGGCCGAGGAGGCGCCCGCCCCGGCCGAGCAGCCCGCCCCCGCCGCGGACTCCGCGCCCGCCGGTGGCGGCGGCGAGGAGATCAAGCTCCCGGCGCTCGGCGAGTCCGTGACGGAGGGCACCGTGACGCGGTGGCTCAAGTCCGTCGGCGACACCGTCGAGGTCGACGAGCCGCTGCTCGAGGTCTCGACCGACAAGGTCGACACCGAGGTCCCCTCCCCCGTGGCGGGCACCGTGCAGCAGATCCTCGTCCAGGAGGACGAGACCGTCGAGGTCGGCGCGAACCTCGCGATCGTCGGCTCGGGCGCGCCCGCCGCCGAGGCCCCCGCGCAGCAGCGTGAGGAGCCCGCCGAGCAGCGCCAGGAGCCGGCCGAGCAGCCCGCGCCCGAGGCGGAGCCCGTCCACGGCGTGGCGGCCACGG
>NZ_LWGL01000227.1 GCF_001722485.1 Cellulosimicrobium cellulans
CCGCCCGGGCCGCGCCGCCCCGCGGTACGCGCCGAGCACGCCGCGCAGGGTCGGGGCCAGGTGCCAGTGGTCGGCGCGCATCGCCTCGGCGGCGACCGCGACGAGGTCGGCGCGCTGCGAGCGCGGCGTGTCCCGCTCGACCTCCTGCAGCGCGAGGACGTCGGCGTCCAGGTGCGCGACGGCGCGCGCGAACCGCTCGACGTCGACGAGGCCGTCGAGCGAGGATCCGTGCCGCACGTTGTAGGTCGCGAGGCGCAGGGTGCCGGGGGTGCGCGGCGGGAGCGCGGAGGGGTCGGTCGCCGGTTCGGTCACCGAGGCAGCGTGGCACGCCACGCGACGATCCGCTCGACGGCCTCGGCGACCGTCGTCGGTGCCGCGGCGAACGACAGGCGCACCCAGTCGCGGCCCGCGACGCCGTCGAAGTCGGTCCCGGGCGTGAGCGCGACGCCCGCCTCGGCGAGCAGCCGCTCGCACCACGTCACGGAGTCCATGCCGTCGGCGGAGACGTCGGCGTAGACGTAGAACGCGCCGTCGGCGGGCGCGACGCGGGACCAGCCGAGGTCGTCGAGGCGGGACAGCACGAGCTCGCGCGACGCGGCGTAGCGGCCGACGTTCTCCTCGGCGGCGGCGTACCCCTCGGCGGTGAACGCCGCGACGCCCGCGTGCTGCGCGAGCGCGGGCGGCGACAGCGCGACGTTGCCCGCGAGCGCGTCGACCGGCGCGACGAGCTCCTCGGGCAGCACGAGCCAGCCGAGGCGCCAGCCGGTCATCGCCCAGTACTTGGAGAACGAGCTGACGACGACCGCGCCGTCGCCGGTGTGCCGGGCCGCGGTGGGCAGGGAGCGCTCCGCGTCGCCGTAGACGATGCCGTGGTAGATCTCGTCGCTCACGAGGCGCACGTCGTGCTCGGCGCACCAGCGCGCGACGGCGTCCAGCTCGTCGGGCAGGATCATCGTCCCCGTGGGGTTGGCCGGGCTCGCGACCACCAGCCCGTCGAGGCCGCCCTCGTAGTACGCCTCCATGAGCTGGGAGACCGTCGGCTGGTAGCGCGTCGCGGGGCCGCAGTCGAGCTCGACGACCTCGCAGCCGAGCGCCGCGAGGATGTTCTTGTACGCGGGGTAGCCGGGGCGGGCGAGCGCGACGCGGTCGCCGACGTCGAACGCCGCGAGGAACGCGAGGAGGAACCCGCCGCTCGACCCGGTCGTCACGGCCACGCGCGCCGGGTCGACCTCGACGTCGTACCAGCGGCCGTAGTGCGCGGCGATCGCGCGGCGCAGCGCCGGCACGCCGAGCGCCTCCGTGTACCCGAGGTCGCCGCCCTCGAGCAGCTCGATCGCCCGGCGCCGCACGACGTCCGACGCGCCCGTCGCCGGCTCGCCCGCGCACAGGTTGAGCACCGACGCGCCCGCGTCGCGCAGGCGGTTCGCCTCGGCGAGCACCTCCATGACGGCGAACGGCGGCACGTGCGAGCGGCGGGAGACCTTGAGGCGACGGCTCATGGGTTCATCATGCCGCCGTCTCCGGGACGACCCCTGCTGGGCGCGGAGCGATCTCGGGGTCGCGTCCAGGGTGGTCCCCGATGTGCGGCCCACGTCGTCGACGGTTTCCTGCTCCCGGAGGGCGCGGCGACCCGCGCGCGCCCCTGACCTGGGGAGATCGTCGTGCCGGAGTCGACCGGAGCCGTCCGTACCGCACCACGCCGAGGCCCGTCGGGACCGCCCGGGGCGCCGACCGGGCTCCGCGCGATGCTCGCGTGGCACCGGCCGCTCCTCGTGGTCTCCGCCGCGATGGTGGCCGTGGCCGTCATCGCGCTCGTCGGGCTCGTCGTGGACGACCGCGTGCTGACCGGCGCACCGATCTGGCTCAAGCCGCTGAAGTTCGCGCTGTCCCTCGCGCTCTACGGCGTCACGTGGGCGTGGCTCATGTCGCTGCGCACGCGGCCGTCGCGGCTGCTGTGGTGGGCGGGCACGGTGATCGCGGCGACGTCGGCGGTCGAGATGGCCGTCCTGCTCACGCAGGTGGTCCGCGGGCGGGCCAGCCACTTCAACGTCAGCACCGAGCTCGACGCCCTGCTCTTCAGCGTCATGGGGATGACGGTGGCCGTCCTGTGGATCGCCACCCTCCTGGCCGCGGTCCTCGTCCTCGTCCAGCGCCTCGGCGCCCCGGCCGAGCGGTGGGCGATCCGCACCGGCGTGGTGATCTCCCTCGTCGGCCTCGCGCTCGGCGGCCTGATGATCGGCATGCCGTCGGGCGTCGAGGGGTACGCCGGCGCGCACAGCGTCGGCGTGGTCGACGGCGGCCCCGGGATGCCCGTCACCGGCTGGTCGACCGAGGGCGGTGACCTGCGCGTCCCGCACTTCGTCGGGATGCACGCCCTTCAGGCGCTGCCGCTGGTCGCGCTCGGGCTCCGGGCGTCGGGCCGACGCTGGACCGCGCTGTCCGGCGAGGGCGTGCGGACCCGGCTCGTGCTCGTCGCGGCGGCGCTGTACACCGGGCTGACCGCACTGGTCACGTGGCAGGCGCTGCGCGGGCAGCCGCTCCTCGAGCCAGACGGCGCGACGCTCGCCGCGGCCGGCGCGCTGGTGCTGGGCGGCGTCGCCGGAGCGGCGTGGTCGCTGCGCGCCGGGCGGGGTGCCGCCACCGCGACCGCCTGACCGCGCCGGAGCTCACCAGCGCGACGACGCCGTCCGTCGATCGGCCGACGCCGCGTGCACGGCCGACGCCGCAGGTCCGTCGTCCGGCCGATGCGCGGCCGGTGGCCGCGGTGGTGACCTGGGCGCATGGCGAGCACGGACCACCTCGACGACGCACGGGACGACGACCGGGACCGGGCGCACGACCGCGACGACGACGCGTACCGGCCGGTGCGCGGGTGGCAAGTGCTGTGGCGCGGCGGCTTCGCGACGTGGCACCGCGGGCACGAGTACGTCGTCGACGTCGACTTCCTCGACTGGGACGAGCGCATCCGGCTCTACCGCGACGGGCGGCTCGTCGACGAGCAGCGCCGTCGTGCCGCGTTCGACCTGCCGGGCGGGGCGGTGGTCGAGGCGCGCCTGAGCACGTACGGGATGCGGTACGTGCGCCTCGTCGACGGCGACGGCGTGCGCGACCTCGACCCGCTGCCGGGAACCGCGGAGGCGTGGCGCGACCGCCTGCACGCCGACCACCCGGGGGCGAGCCGCGCGCTCGGCGCGGTGTCGTGGACCGTGCTCGTCGTCGCGCTCCTGACCCAGGTCCCGCAGCTGCTCGGCGTGCTGTCGGGGTTCACGGGATGGGACCCGCCCGTGCTCGAGCTGCCGGCCGCGGTGAACACCGTGCTGTCCGTGGGCGGCGTCGCGGCCGCGGTCGAGCGCGCGCTGCGGCGCCGCTACCACCCGCTGCTCGACGACTGACCCGCCCTCACGGCGCGATCAGGTCCACCGTGACCAGGCGGTACCCCTGGGCGCGCAGGTCGTCGATCATCCCGGGGACCGCGTCGACGCTCGACGCGTGGATGTCGTGCAGCAGGACGACGCTGCCCGGGGTCGCGCCCTCGACCACGCGGCGCCGGGTCTCCTCCGTGTCGCGCGTGCGCCAGTCCTCCGTGTCGAGGTCCCACAGCACCACCTGCAGCCCCGCGCGCGTCGCGACGGAGCGCACCCGGTCGTCGACGTCGCCGTAGGGCGGGCGCAGGAACGTCGGGGTCGTGCCGGTCGCGTCGCGGATCGCCGCCTGGGTCCGCTCGAGCTGGTCGCGCACCGCGGCGTCGCCGAGCGTCGTCAGCCGCGGGTGGTCCCACGTGTGGTTGGCGGCCAGGTGGCCGCCCTCGACCACCGCGCGCGCCGTCCCGGGCCGCGCCGCGACGTTGCGCCCGATCATGAAGAACGTCGCCGTCACCCGCTTCTCGGCGAGGATCTGCAGGAGGCGGTCGGTCTCGGCGGTGGGGCCGTCGTCGAACGTCAGGGCGACGCAGCGCTCCACCGCGCAGTCGATCCCGGACGCCCGCCCCTGTGCCCGGCGCTGCTCGAGCGTCCGCGCGAGGCGGTCGGCCCACACCGCGTCGGCGGCGGCGACGACCGCGTCGCGGCGCGCGACCGTCTCGGGCACGGGGACGCCGCCCACGCC
>NZ_LWGL01000228.1 GCF_001722485.1 Cellulosimicrobium cellulans
GCGCGCTCCGCCGTGCTCGCCATCGGGCACCGCGACCAGGCCGAGCGGCTCATCCGCGACCTCAACGGGCGCGACGAGTCCGGGCCCGGCGGTCCGCCGTCGGGCCGACGAGGACGCCGGCGGGCGCGGCGTCCGGGTGGTCGGCCATCGCCTGGCCCACGATCTGGCCGCCCATCGAGTGCCCCACGAGCACGACAGGTGGCGGCGCGATCCCGGCAGGGACGGCGCCGAGGACGTGCTCGCGGACGTAGGCGGCGACGAGCGCCGCCTGCTCCTCGACCGGGGCGTCGCGCGAGGCGCGGGGCGCCGACCCGAACCCGGGCAGGTCGACCGCGTGGACCACGACCGGCAGGCGCGGACCCAGGCGGGCCAGCTCGTCGCGCACGGGGTCGAACGCGCGCGACGAGGAGCCGACGCCGTGCACGAGCACCACCGCGAGGGCGGGCGCGGCGGCGTCGTGCACGTGGACGACCGCCGTGAGCCCGCGCCACGTGAAGCGCACGTCGTGGGCAGAGCGACCGTGGGAACGGCGACCGTGGGCAGGGCGACGGAGGGCACGACGACGGAGCGGGCCCCGAAGGACCCGCTCCGTCGTGCCGGGCCCGACGAGACGGGCGCGGCGTCGTGCAGCGTGCGTGGCTCAGCCCACGTCGCCGCGCCAGGCGCCCGTCTCGACGCCGCGCGACTCGATGAACTCCTTGAACCGGGCGAGGTCGCCCTTGACGCGGCGCTCGTCGAGCTGCAGCGCGTCACCCGCCTTCTCCACGACGCCCTCGGGCGTCCAGTCGAGCTGGACCGTCACCCGGGTCTCCGTGTCGCTCAGACGGTGGAACGTCACGACGCCCGCGTGGTCGGGGCCCGACGTGCTGTTCCACGCGACGCGCTCGTCCGGGTGCTGCTCCGTGATCTCGGCGTCGAACTCGCGCTCGACCCCGCCGATGCTGGTCCGCCAGTGCGTGTGCGTCGCGTCGATCTGCCGGATCTCCTCCACGCCCTCCATGAAGCGGGGGAACTCCTCGAACTGCGTCCACTGGTCGTAGGCCGTGCGGACCGGGACGCTGACGTCGACCGACTGGGTGACCGTGCTCATGGGTGATACCTCCTGTGATGGGGGGCGGTACGACTCCACCTTCACCCGGCTCGGGCCTGCTCGCGCGCGCAGCGCCCGGGTGACGACGTGCGGACCGTCACTCGATGTGGCTCGACGGGTCGCCGGACGCGGGCCCCGAACCGGCGCGGGCGGCGAGGGGATCGACGCCGTCGTCCTGCATCTGCGCGCGGTCCACGACCCCGAGCTCGTCGAGGAGGAACAGGAAGGCGCGGGCGTACGGGTTGTCGTCGACGCGCTCGCGCACCTCGACCCAGTCGACCTGCTCGCGCATGGCGCGCGCGACCGGCAGCAGGCGCGAGAAGTCGCAGTAGTGCTCGCCGACCACGCGCAGCTTCGACGTCATGACCTCGGTCGCGGACAGCACGGGCATGCGCACGGCGAGCACCTCGAGCTCGTCGGTGCGCGAGAGCAGCTCGTCGTCGATGGGCTCCCCGACCATGCGGTACAGCACGTCCACGAGCTCGCCCCCGTGGTACGCCTTGAACAGCCAGTTCTCCGTCGGTTCCGTGATCTCGAGCCCGGCCGCGCGCAGCACCTCCTGCGCCCGCTCGACGTCGACCTCGCGGATCGCGAAGTCGGCGTCGTGGCTCGGCTCCGGGGCGCCGCGCGCCCACGCCGCGTACCCGCCGACGAGCGCGTGCGGGATGCCGGCCTCGGCGAGCGCGGCCGCGGTCAGCCGCAGGCCGTCGTGCAGGGCTTCCCTGTCGTCCACCATGCCCAGGGTCTACACCACGCGGCGGCCGCTGGCACGTCGCGGCCGGCCGCGGGGCACGTCCGCGGGCGTGCGCGTGCGACGACGCGCGGGCCTGCGGAGAATCGTCGGGATGCGCCTCGCGACGTTCAACATCCTGCACGGGCGGTCGACGGTCGACGACCGCGTCGACGTCGACCGCTTCGCCGACGCCGTCCGCACGCTCGACGCCGACGTGCTCGCGCTCCAGGAGGTCGACCGCGACCAGCCGCGCTCGCACCGCGCCGACCTGACGGCCGTCGCGGCCGAGGCGGCCGGCGCCGCGGACCACCGGTTCGTCGCGACGCTCGTCGGCGAGCCCGGCGTGTGGGCCGCGCCCACGGGCGAGCACCAGCCGGGCCAGGCCGCGTACGGCATCGCGATCGTCAGCCGCTACCCCGTGCTCGAGTGGCGCACGGTGATCATGCCGCCGCCGCGCACCCGGATCCCCGTGCGGTTCCCGGGCCGGCGCCTGCCCACGCTCGTGCGGGACGAGCCGCGGGCCGCGCTGGTGGCGCACGTGGACGCGCCCGCCGGCCGGGCGACGGTCGTGTGCGCGCACCTGACGTTCGTGCCGGGGCGCAACCTCACGCAGCTCGTGCGGCTCACGCGCTCGCTCGCCGCCGACACCCCGCACGGCGAGCCCGTCGTGCTCCTCGGCGACCTCAACGTCGACGCCCCGCAGGCGGCGCGCGCGAGCGGGTGGCACCCGCTCGCCACCGCTCCCACGTTCCCGGTCGCGGCTCCCTCGCGCCAGCTCGACCACGTGCTCGCGCACGGCCCGGTCCGCGCGACCGGCCCCGCGCACGCGGTCGACACCGGGCTCTCGGACCACCGCGCGCTCGTCGTGCACGTCGCCCTCGGCGGGGAGCACCACGCGTCGCCGACCCGGTCGCACGCCGCCGACGAGGACCGGGCGCCGTCCGCGCCCGCGCGCGACATGCCTTGACGACATGCCTTGACGACATGCCTTGACGACATGCCCTGACGACATGCCCTGACGACATACCCGACGACGGCCCGGCCGTCGCCGACGGCGTGCCCGGCGACGTGTCGTGGATCACTCGGCGCAGCGGCCCCCGTCGCGCCGGAGGGGCTGGTCACCGCCGCCCGCCGTAGATTAGCCTCACCTTCGTGAGTCAGACCTTAGTGACCGACGAGGCGGTGAGGACGTCGCGCGCCGCGGCGCTCGCGGGCCACGACCTGCGCCTGTCGTACGACGCGCGCACGGTCGTCCACGGCGCCGCGCTCGAGCTCGCCCCGGGAGCCGTCACGGCGCTCATCGGGCCGAACGGGTCGGGCAAGTCCACGCTGCTGCGCTCGCTCGCGCGCCTGCACCGTCCCGACGCCGGCACGGTCGCGCTCGACGACGAGCCGGACGCCCTGGCGCTGCACCCGAAGGACTTCGCGCGGCGGGTCACGCTGCTGTCGCAGAGCCGGCCGACGCCGAGCGGCGTGAGCGTGCGCGACGTCGTCGCCTACGGCCGTCACCCGTACCGGGGCCGCTTCCGCTCGAACGACCCGGACGGCCCGCGCGCGATCGCGCACGCGATGGACGTCACGGGCGTCACCGCGATGGCGGACCGCGGCGTCGACGAGCTGTCGGGCGGCGAGCTCCAGCGCGTGTGGCTCGCGACGTGCCTCGCGCAGGACACCCGCGTGCTCCTGCTCGACGAGCCGACGACGTACCTCGACCTGCGCTACCAGGTCGAGCTGCTCGACCTCGTCCGCGACCTCGCGGGCGAGCACGGCGTCGCGGTCGGCGTCGTGCTGCACGACCTCAACCAGGCGGCCTCCGTCGCGGACCACGTGGTGCTCCTGCACGACGGGGTCGTGCGCGCGTCGGGCCGCGCGACGGACGTGCTCACGGCCGACCTGCTGTCCGAGGTGTACGGCATCCGCGTGGACGTCTACACGCACCCGCTGACGGGCCGGACCTGCTGCGAGCCGCTCGGCCGGCACGCGGCGCGGCCCGCGGTGTCCGTGGGGGCGGACGCCCTCGCCTGACCTCCGGCGCGGGGCCCCGCGCCGTCCACCGCCCGCAC
>NZ_LWGL01000023.1 GCF_001722485.1 Cellulosimicrobium cellulans
GCACCGCGGCGTCCGACCGGTCGGCGGCGACGACGTGCGTCTCCGGCCACCGTCGCGCGGCCCAGGCGGCGAGGAGGCCGGTCCCGCACCCGAGGTCGACGACGTCGCGCGGCGCCGGGACGCCCTCCGACGCGCCGGGCGCCGTCGGGGCGTGGTCGAGCTGCTCGAGCAGGAAGCGCGTCCCGAGGTCGAGGCTCGGGCCGGCGAACGCGGCGCCGTGCGCGACCACCGTGAGGCCGACGTCCGGCAGCGCCGCCGTGACGGGATAGGTCGGCGGCCCCTCGGGCGCACGCGGCGAGCGGGCGACGAGCACGCGTGACTTGCCGCGCCCGCGGCTCGCGCGCACGTCGGCGAACGACTCGCCGAGCACGTCGTTCATCGCCGGCGTCATGTGCTTGACCCGCCCGCCGGCGAGCAGGACGACGTCGGGGTGCGCCGCGCGCGCGACGTGCTCGGCGACGTCGCGCAGTGCGGCCAGGCCGCGCGGGAGGCGCAGCAGCACGACCCGCGCCCCGGTGAGGAGCTCCGGGCCGAGGGGGCGGCGCGCGTACGCACCGGTCAGGCCGAGGGCCACGGCGTTGGCGTCGAGCGCGGCCTCCGCGGTGCAGGCGTCCTGGTGCACCCGGACGACGGACCCGGCCCCGTCGGGGGCCGCACCGTCGGCGAGCGCGGCCGCCCCGAGCGTGAGCGCGCCGTACCGGTCGTCGACGACGGCGACCTCGCCCGGGGTGGCCGTTGCGAGCAGCTCGGCCGCCTCGTCCAGCAGGAGCCGGTCGGCGGCGTCCACGGCCACGGGCGAGTCCTCGCGCTGCGGTCCCGGGTCGTCCGTCCCCAGCCGCGCGAGGACGTCGGGCAGGTCGCCAGGGGTGCTCGTCACCGGACCAGTCTCCCCGACCGGACAGGTGCGGCTCGTCGCGGCCGGCCGCCTAGGCTGGGCGCCATGACCGACGGCGACGCACCCTCCGGCCCGGCACCCACCGAGAGCGTCGCCGGCGCGACCGTGCCGCGCGGGACGGCGCGGGTGGCCGTCGAGTACTGCACGCAGTGCCGCTGGCTGCTGCGCGCGGCCTGGGTCGCGCAGGAGCTGCTGCAGACGTTCCGCACGCGCCTCGGCGAGGTCGCGCTCGTGCCGGGAACGGACGGCGTCTTCCGCGTCACGCTCGACGCGGGCGACGGCCCGGTGCTCCTGTGGGACCGCAGGGCCGACGGCGGCTTCCCCGAGATCCCGGACCTCAAGCGGCGCGTGCGGGACGCCGTCGCGCCCGACCTGTCGCTCGGCCACACGGACCGGGCCGCCGGCTCCCCGGGCTGAGACCTCGCTCGGTTCGGTGCCGGTCAGGCGTTGCGGGCGCGCTCCTTCGCCCGCTCGGCGGCGAGCCGGTCCTCCTCGGCGCGGACCTTCGCCTGGGTCTCGCGCTCGCGCACGAGCCACTCCGGCGGGTCCTCCCGCAGCTCGTCGATCTGCTCGGTGGTCAGCGGCTCGGTGATGCCGCCGCGCGCGAGCCCGGAGATCGAGATGCCGAGCCGCCCGGCGACGACCGGCCGCGGGTGCGGGCCGTTGCGCCGCAGGTCGCTCAGCCACTCCGGCGGGTGCTTCTCGAGCTCCTCGAGCTCCGCGCGCGTCACGGTGCCGGCCCGGAACTCCTCGGGCGTCGCGGGCAGGTACACCCCGAGCTTCTTGGCCGCCGTGGCGGGCTTCATCGACTGGGCGGACTGCTTGGGGCTCATGGGGCCAGGGTATGTCCTCGCGGCGCGCCGCTCCGCGTCGTCGGCCGGGCGCCGCGCACCCGGCGCCTAGGGTGGGGGCGTGGAGGACGACGAGCGCGGACCGGCACCGCACGAGGCCGGTCACGAGGGGGCGGGTCACGACGAGGCCGGGCCGGGCCCGCGGTTCCGGCTGGCGTACGTCCCCGGCGCCACGCCCGCCAAGTGGGTCCGCACCTGGCGCGAGCGGCTCCCCGACGTCCCGCTCGAGCTCGTCGCCGCCGAGGCCGCGGACGCCGAGCGCGTGCTGCGCGACGGTGAGGCCGACGCTGCGATCCTGCGCCTGCCGGTCGACCGCGACGTGCTCTCCGCGATCCGGCTCTACGAGGAGACGCCCGTCGTCCTGGTCTCGCGCGACCACCTCCTCGCCGCCCTCGAGCCGGACGAGGCCGTCACGCTCGCCGACCTCGCCGACGACGTCCTGCTGCGGCCGCTCGACGACGTCCTCGCGTGGGCGGGTGTCCCCGGGGCCGCGGACGACGCGCCCGAGCCGCCCGGCCGTCCCGCCGTCGAGCGGCCCGCCACCACCGCGGACGCGGTCGTGCTCGTCGCGGCAGGCGTCGGCGTGCTCGTCGCGCCCCAGTCGCTCGCACGCCTGCATCACCGCAAGGACGTCGTCTACCGGCGGCTCGAGGGCGCCCCCGCCGCTCCGGTCGCACTCGCGTGGGTCACCGACGGCGCTGCGGGCGCGGACGCCCTCGTCGAGGAGATGGTCGGGATCGTGCGCGGCCGCACGGTCAACAGCTCGCGCGGCCGAGCCGCCTCCGACGCCGCGCCGGCGGGCGCACGCAGCGGCTCCGCCCGGTCGACGGAGCGGGGTGGTGGGAGCACCGGCCGCCGTACGGGGGCGTCGTCGCGCTCCGGCCAAGGCGCCGGCAAGGGTGGCGGGGGAGCCCGCACGCAGGGCCGCGGAACGTCCCGGGGCGGGAAGGGCGGCACGGCCCGCGGTCGCGGCCGACGCCGCTGACGCCTCGGCGGGGACGGCGGCGCGGCGCCGTGCCCGTGCGCCGGTCGTTGGCCGGCGCGAGCGGTGCGTTCCCGCGCGAACGCTGCGTCCCTGGACGCAGCGCTCGAGCACGGACGCAGCGCTCGGCCACGCACACATGCTCAGGCGTCGTGCGCCGTAGCGCTGCGGCGTGCTTGTATCGGCCTTGACTTATATAAGCACCGGCTTCACGATGGTGGGGTGGAAGCGTTCGACGTGCTCGGTGACCCTGTCCGGCGGCGGATCCTCGAGGTCCTCGCCACGGGGGAGCGGGCCGCGGGGGAGATCGCCGCGGACGTCGGCGCGGAGTTCGGCATCAGCCAGCCCGCGGTGTCCCAGCACCTCAAGGTGCTGCGGACGCACGGGTTCGCGACCGTCCGGGCGGAGGGCACGCGCCGCCTCTACGCGCTCGACCCCACGCCGCTCGGGGAGGTCGAGGACTGGGCCGCCGGTCTCCGGCGGTTCTGGGAGCAGCGGCTCGACGCCCTCGGGACCGAGCTCGCTCGCGGAGCCCGGGAGCGGCGGCTCACCGGACGGAGCGCGGCACCCGACCGGGCGGCAGCAGGAGGCGGCGACGCGCCGTCGACCACCGAGGAGCCGACCACCGACGAGGGGTGGTCAGGACGGAGGGCAGGATGAAGGACCTCATCGACGAGCTGGAGGCCGTGCAGCGCACGGTCGGGAACGGGACGCTCCCGGCGGGAGAGGCGCGCGTCGTCACGCTGGCGCGGACGTACCCCGCCGCGGTCGCCGACGTCTGGGACGCCGTGACCAACCCCGAGCGCATCCCGCGCTGGTTCCTGCCCGTGAGCGGGGACCTGCGCGAGGGCGGCACGTACGACCTCGAGGGGAACGCGAGCGGCGAGATCCGGGTGTGCGACGCACCGCGGCACCTGCGGGTCACGTGGGCCATGGGGCCGCAGGGGCCGGAGGACTCGTCGGTCGTCGACGTGCGCCTCGAGCCCGCGGGCGACGGGACGCGGCTGACGCTCGAGCACACCGCCGTCGTACCGCCGGAGATGTGGGACCAGTTCGGGCCCGGAGCGGTCGGCGTGGGCTGGGACGGTGCGCTCCTCGGCCTCGCGCTGCACCTCGCCGGTGGCGGCCTGCCGGGCACCCCGGAGGAGGTCGCCGCCGATCCTGCCGTGCGGGCCTTCAACACGGCGAGCAGCGAGGCCTGGGGCGCGGCGCTCGCGGCGTCCGACGGCCTCGACGCCGAGACGGTGGCGGCGCGCGTCGCGGCGACGACCGCGTTCTACGTCCCGCCGCTCGACGGTGACGGCTCCGCGGGCTGACGTCGCCGCCCGGCGGCGGCGCGGACAGGGCCCTCGAGGAACAGCAGGAGGAGCCACGCCGCGCCGCCGTCGGGGAACACCACGGCGAGGACCAGCGCGAGGGCGAGCAGCGCCGCGCCGACCCAGCGGTCGAGCGCCGTCTCGGCCGGGTCCGCGGCGAGGAAGCCCTGCCGGCGCAGCACGTCCCGCTCGACGCGCAGCGTCAGCGAGCTGACGAGCATGAGCCCGATGTAGACGCCGAGCGCCAGCCGGTCGCCGCCGCCGGACGTGAAGTCGAGCACCGTCGCGACGGGCAGCGCGACGATCGACGCGAGCCAGAGCATCTCGAGCTGGAGCACGGCGGCGGAGTAGCCCGTCGCGGGCAGGAAGAGCCAGTGGTGCACGCGCCAGAAGAGCGCGATGACGACGAAGCTGATCCCGGCGGGCGCGAGCGTCGTCCAGCTGTCGGCGAAGAAGTCGCGCGCCGAGGCGGCGTCGAGCGCACGGTCGACGACGGGCAGCACGACGAGCGTGATCGCGATCGCCACGACGGCGTCGGCGAACGCGAGCACGCGGTCGAGCCCGCGCGCCTCGCCGCGGGCCTGCGCACGGCGCGCGGCCTGCTCCATGGGCCCAGGCTAGGAGCCCTGGCTCATCGCGGCGCGGTGACGAACACGTCGAACAGCTCGGGGTGGTGCGCGTGCACGAGCACGCCGAACACGACGAGGTCGAACAGGAGGTGCACGGCGACCACGTACGTGAAGGACTTGCTCCACGAGAAGATCCAGCCCTGCACGAGCGCGAACGGGACCGTCAGCAGGGGGCCCCACTCGCGGTAGCCGAGCTCCCACAGGAACGAGACGAACACGGTCGCCTGGAGGACGTTCGCCGTCCACAGCCCGAAGTGCCGGCGCAGGAGCGCGAAGACGACGCACACGAAGAACAGCTCGTCCCAGATCCCGACGGCGTTGACCCCGACGAACAGCCGCGCGATCTCCTGCCCGCCGGTGACCTCGGGCCAGTTGCGGTACGCGCCCGACCCGATGAAGTAGAACGGCAGGATCAGGTAGCCCGCGACGACGACCACGGCCAGGTACACGAGCTGCCCGCGCGACCACCGCCGGCCCGTGGCCACGGGGAACCTGATCGTCGGGTCGCGGAACGCGAAGCGCGACAGCGCCCACGGCACCAGCACGGCGAGCGACAGGGCGACGGTGAACCGGGCCATGCCGGCGTCAGAGAGGTCGGCCTCGAGCGAGATCGACGAGATGATCCCCATGCCGAGGCCGATCAGCGCGAGGTCGCGTCCGAGCACCCGGTCGACCGCCCACCCGAGCGCCACCCCGGCGACGAGCGGCACGTACCCGAGCGGGCGCACGTGCACGGCGAACAGCAGCACCGCCGACGCGGACACGAGCGCGGCGGCGAGCAGCCGCGCGGGCGAGCCGACGGCCCAGGGCGGGAGGCCGGTGTCGGGCACGGTGGACGGCGGACCGGCGGCGGGCGAGGACGTCACCCGCACACCGTGCCACGTCGCGACGCCGTGAGCGGAACGGGGGAGCGCGACCTGGCCGTGGCGCCCTGCACGTGCGACGGTGTGGCGCGGAGGTGGTGGACGTGAGCACGGGCGGTCACGGGGGAGCGGTCGGCGGCGCGCGCGGGGACGTCGGGACGGTCGCGGTGCTCTCGGACGTGCACGGCGTGCTGCCCGTGCTCGACGCGGTCCTCGCGGAGCCGGACGTGCGGGCGGCGGACCTCGTCGTGGTCGCCGGCGACCACGCCGCGGGGCCGCAGCCGGTCGAGGTGCTGGACCGGCTCGCGGGCCTCGGGGAGCGGGCGCTGCTCGTGCGCGGGAACGCGGACCGCGAGCTCGTGGCCTGGGCGCGTGACGGCGCGGGCGACGTGCCCGACCCGGTGGTCCCGTGGGCGGCGGCGCAGCTGCGCCCGGACCAGGTCGAGCTCCTCGCCGGGCTGCCGCACCCCGTCGAGATCACGGCGCGCGGGTTCGGGCGCGTCGTCGTGTGCCACGGCACGCCGCGCGACGACGAGGAGGTCGTGCTCGTGGACTCCTCCCTCGACCGGTGGGCCGAGGTCCTCGCGGACCTCGGCCCCGAGGTCCGCACGGTCGTGTGCGGTCACACGCACATGCCGTTCGTGCGGCTCGTCGACCGGCGGCTCGTCGTCAACCCCGGCAGCGTCGGGATGCCGTACGGCCGACCGGGAGGGGCGTGGGCGCTCCTGCGGGACGGGCAGGTGTCGCTGCGGCACACGGACGTCGACGTCGACGCGGCGGTCGCCGCGGTCGTCGCCGGCAGCGGCTACCCGGACGTCGAGGAGTGGGCCGAGTACTTCCTGCGGTCGGCGGCGAGCGACGCCGAGGCGCTGCGCGTGTTCGGCCCGCGCGACGGCCGGCCGGCCTGAGCCGTCGCGTCAGGCGGGCCGACCGTCAGGTCAGGCGGCGTCGGGGAACGGGACGCCCGTCGTCGCGTGGCAGCGGTACCCGTTCGGGTTCTTATCGAGGTACTGCTGGTGGTAGTCCTCGGCGTAGTAGAACGGGCCGGCCTCGGCGGCGGGCTTCATCTCGGTCGTGATCGGGTCGTAGCCCTTCGCGGCGAGCACCTGGCCGTACCGCTCGGCCGTCTCGCGGACGACCTGCTCCTGCTCGGGCGTCGTCCAGTAGACGGCGGACCGGTACTGCGTGCCGACGTCGTTGCCCTGGCGGTAGCCCTGCGTGGGGTCGTGCCGCTCCCAGAAGATCTTCAGCAGCTCGGCCTCGGTGACCTTCGTCGGGTCGTACGCCACGAGCGCGGTCTCCGTGTGGCCCGTGCGGGCGGAGCACGCCTCCTCGTAGGTGGGGTTCGGCGTCGTGCCGCCCATGTACCCGACGGCGGTGCTCACCACGCCCGGGACCTGCCAGTAGATCTCCTCCGCGCCCCAGAAGCACCCCATGGCGAGGTAGAGCACGCGCGTGCCCTCGGGCCACGGGCCGGTGATCGAGGTGCCGAGCACGGTGTGCGGGCGCGGGTCCTGCAGGACGGGGGACTGGCGCCCGGGGAGCGTGTCCTCCGGCGCGACCATGGTGGTCTTGGCGGAGCCGCCGAACAGGGCGTCGAAGATCGAGTTCATCGCTTACCTCCTACACGGGGTGCCGGTCGACCGGGGCGGTACGGGGGACCTCGACGAGTGTCTCGCGGATCCGGGCCCACGACGCATCGGCCGGCACCAGGGTGAACGCCCGGCGGCCCCGCGGTGTTCCGGCCTCGGTGGCGGCCCCGGTGACGGACCGGCCGGCCCCTACGGCACGATCGCGTCGATGTACCCGCCGTCGACGCGGACGGCGGCGCCCGTCGTCGCGGACGCGAGCGGGGAGGCGAGGTAGGCCACCATGTGCGCGATCTCCTCGGGCTCGATCAGCCGCTGCAGCAGCGACTGCGGGCGGTGCTCGCGCATGAACACGCGCTGCGCCTCGTCCCACGGCAGGTCGTCGCCCACGAGCTCGCGCGCGAACGTCTCGACGCCGCCCGTGTGCGTCGGCCCGGCGAGCACGCTGTTGACCGTCACGCCCGTGCCGGCGGCCGCCTTGGCGAACCCGCGCGAGACCCCGAGCAGCGCCGTCTTCGTCACGCCGTAGTGGATCATCTCGGCCGGGATCACGACCGCCGAGTCGCTGCCGATGAACTGCACCCGGCCCCAGCCGCGCTCCATCATCCCCGGCAGGTACGCGCGCGTGAGCCGCACGCCCGCGAGCACGTTCACCTCGAGGTACCGGCGCCAGGTGTCGTCGTCGATCTCCAGCGGGTCCTGGCTCGCGAAGATCCCGAGGTTGTTGACCAGCACGTCGACGTCCGGCACGGCGTCGAGCATCGCCGTCGTGCCGTCGTCCGTGGCGAGGTCGGCCGCGACACCGGTCACCTCCGCCCCGGGCGCGTGCGCGCGCACGTCCTCGGCCGCGCGCCGGGCCGTCTCGGCGGACCGCCCGTTGACGACGACGCTCGCCCCGCACTCCGCGAGGGCGCGCGCGATCGCCAGGCCGATGCCCTGCGCCGAGCCCGTGACCAGCGCCGTCCTGCCCTCGAGATCGATCCTCATCGCCGCCTCCGTCCGTGCCTGGGCCACCCACCGTGCCTCCGGCGGCGGGGCGCCGCCACCCGAGGGCCGCCGCCCTCGACCGCACCCGGCGACCGGCGCGCGTCGGCACGTACGCTGGCCGGGTGAGCAGCGAGCACCCCGACTGGACGACCACCGGCTTCTCCACGCGCGCCATCCACGCGGGCCAGGACCCGGACCCGGCGACGGGAGCCGTCGTGCCGCCCATCCACCAGGTCTCGACCTACAAGCAGGACGGCGTGGGCGGCCTGCGCGGCGGCTACGAGTACTCGCGCTCGGCCAACCCGACCCGCACCGCGCTCGAGGACGCGCTCGCCGCCGCGGAGTCCGGGGGCCTGCGCCCGACGGCGGACGGGGCGCCGCCCGCCCGCGGGTTCGCCTTCGCCTCGGGCCTCGCCGCCGAGGACACGCTCCTGCGCGCCGTGCTGCGGCCCGGCGACCACGTCGTGTTCCCGGGCGACGCGTACGGCGGCACGTACCGGCTCGTCCACCGGGTCTTCGGCCCGTGGGGCGTCGAGCACACGCCGGTCGACATGACCGACGTCGCGAACCTCGACGAGGTGCGCGCCGCGGTGCGGCCGGGGACGACGAAGGTCGTGTGGGTCGAGACGCCGACGAACCCGCTGCTCGGGATCAGCGACATCCGGGCGCTCTCGGACGTCGCGCACGACGCCGGTGCGCTGCTCGTCGTCGACAACACGTTCGCCACGCCGTACCTGCAGCAGCCCCTCGCGCTCGGCGCGGACGTCGTCGTGCACTCCACGACCAAGTACGTCGGCGGGCACAGCGACGTGGTCGGCGGCGCGCTCGTCGTCGCGACGGGAGCGCAGCTCCCGGGCGGGCTGGCGTCGCCCGCGGGCGGGACGGACGTGGCCGGAGCCGTCGGCTTCCACCAGAACTCGTCGGGCGCCGTCGCCGGGCCCTTCGACGCGTGGCTCACGCTGCGCGGGCTCAAGACGCTCGCCGTGCGCATGGACCGGCACCAGGCGAACGCCGCCGCCGTCGCGACGTTCCTCGACGAGCACCCCGCGGTGACGGAGGTGATCTACCCCGGGCTCGCGTCGCACCCGGGTCACGAGACCGCCGCCCGCCAGATGAGCGGCTTCGGCGGCATGGTGTCGTTCCGCACGGGCAGCGAGGCGACGGCGCTCGAGGTGTGCGCGCGCACGCGCGTGTTCACCCTCGCCGAGTCGCTCGGAGGGGTGGAGTCCCTCGTCGAGCACCCGGGGCGCATGACGCACGCGTCCGTCGCCGGGTCCCCGCTCCAGGTGCCGGACGACCTCGTCCGCCTGTCCGTCGGGATCGAGGACGTGGACGACCTCCTCGCGGACCTCGACCGCGCGCTCTCCTGACGGCGGTCCCGGGCTCGCCTAGGGTGTGCCCTGTGACCGCGCAGACCGACCAGCAGGACGCCCCCGCACCCCTCCCGCCCACGCGTCCGGGCGACGCGGCGGTCCCCGAGTCGGTCCGCTCGGCGGCGGCGTGGTCCTGGCGGCTGCTGCTCGTCGGCGGGGCGATCGCGGCGGGCGGCTGGCTCGTCGTGCAGCTCAAGGTCATCGTCGTGCCGGTGGCCGTCGCGCTCCTGCTCACGGTGCTGCTCACGCCCGTGCAGCGGTTCCTCCAGCGGCGTCTGCGGATGTCGCGCGGGTGGTCGGCCGGGCTCGCGCTCATCGGGCTCGTGCTCGTCGTGGCCGGGCTCGTGACCGTCGCGGGCCGCTCGATCGTCGCGGGTTTCCAGGACCTGCGCGACCAGGCCGTCCAGGGCTTCGAGCAGTTCACCGACTGGCTCGCCGAGGGACCCCTGAGCGTCGACTCGGTGACGCTCAACTCGTACCTCGACCAGGCGCAGTCGGCGCTCACGGAGAACCAGGACAGCATCGTCTCGGGTGCGCTGGGCGCGGCCACGACCATCGGCCACGTGCTCGCCGGCGCGCTCGTCGCGCTGTTCTGCACGTTCTTCTTCCTGCTCGACGGCAAGCACATCTGGTCGTGGGCCGTGGGCCTCCTGCCGCTGCGGGCGCGCGACCGCGTGCACCAGGCCGGCCGCCGCGGCATCGTCACGCTGTCCGCCTACACGCGCACGCAGATCCTCGTCGCGGCCGTGGACGCCGTCGGGATCGGCACCGGCGCCGCGTTCTTCGTGCCGAGCCTCGCGCTCCCGCTCGGGATCCTCGTGTTCGTCGGCTCGTTCATCCCGATCGTGGGCGCGATCGTCACCGGGTCCGTGGCGGTGCTCGTCGTGCTCGTGGCGCAGGGCTGGGCGCAGGCGCTGATCATGCTGGGCATCGTCCTGCTCGTCCAGCAGATCGAGGGCCACGTGCTCCAGCCGTTCCTCATGGGGCACGCGGTCTCGCTGCACCCCGTCGCCGTCATCCTCGTCGTCGCCGCGGGGAGCTTCGCGGCCGGCATCGTCGGCGCGCTGTTCGCCGTGCCCATCGCGGCAGTGCTCAACACGGTCGTGCTGTACCTGCACGGCCACGACAAGTTCCCCGAGCTCGGCACGGACGACCGTGTCGTCGTGCGCGGCAGCCCGCAGCCCCGCGTCATCGAGCGCGCCGAGGCCGACATGGCCGGCGCCGCGGCGCGGCGCTGGTTCACGCGTCGCGACGCCGCCCCTGCGACGCCGGGGGACTCGCCCGTGACGAGCCCGCGCGACGCGGGCGACACGGACGGCACGGCCGGGGACGCCCGGCCGTGACCGGCGGCGCCGGTCCGGCGACGCTCGACGACGTCCGCGACGCGGCACGCCTGCTCGACGGCGTCGCCGCGGTCACGCCCGTCCAGACGTCGCGCGCCATCAGCGAGGTCGCCGGCGTCGAGGTGCTCCTCAAGTGCGAGAACCTCCAGCGGGCCGGGTCGTTCAAGGTGCGCGGCGCGTACGTGCGCATGGCGCGGCTGTCCGCCACGGAGCGGGCGCGCGGCGTCGTCGCGGCGAGCGCGGGGAACCACGCCCAGGGCGTGGCGCTCGCGGCGGGCCTGCTCGGCATCCGGGCCGTGGTCTACATGCCGGTCGACGCGGCGCTGCCGAAGGTGGCCGCGACGCGGCAGTACGGCGCCGAGGTGCGCCTCGTGGGCGACGACGTCGACGAGACGCTCGCCGCAGCGAGGGCCGAGGCCGCGCGGACCGGCGCGGTCGTCGTGCACCCGTTCGACCACCCGGACGTCGTCGCCGGCCAGGGGACCGTCGCGCTCGAGATCCTCGAGCAGGTGCCGCACGTGCGGACCGTCGTCGCCCCGCTCGGGGGCGGAGGCCTCGTCGCGGGCCTCGCCGCGGCGTTCGCCGAGGCGGCGCCGCACGTGCGCGTCGTCGGGGTCCAGGCCGAGCGCGCCGCGGCGTACCCGGCCTCGCTCGCGGCGGGGGTGCCGACGACGTCGCGCGCGGCCGCCACGATGGCCGACGGCATCGCGGTCGGCACCCCGGGCGTCGTTCCGTTCGACCTCCTGCGCCGCCACGGGGTCGAGGTCCGCACGGTGAGCGAGGACGACATCTCGCGCGCGCTGCTCATGGTCGCCGAGCGCGCGAAGCTCCTCGTCGAGCCCGCCGGGGCCGCGGGCGTGGCCGCGCTGCTCGCCGCGTCGCGCGCGCTCGACGCCGCGCACCCCCAGGACGCGCCCGGGCCGTTCGAGGGACCGGTCGTCGTCGTCCTGTCGGGCGGCAACGTCGACCCGCTCGTCCTGCTGCGCGTCGTGCGCCACGGCCTCACCGCCGCCGGGCGGTACGTCCAGCTCCAGGTGCTGCTCGACGACCGCCCCGGCGCCCTCGCGGGGCTGCTGGACGTCGTGTCCGGGCTGCGCGGCAACGTCATGCACATCCACCACGACCGGACGGACGTGGGCCTCGCGATCGGGGAGGCGTGGGTGCGCATGCAGGTCGAGACCAAGGGCCCAGAGCACTGCGACGAGCTCCTCGCGCGGCTGCGTGCGCACGGCTACCGCGTCGAGCGCTCGGTCCGCGCGTCGGAGCCGTGACCGGCAGCGAGGGACGGCCGCTGCTGCGTCCCTGCCCGGTGGGACGACGACGGCCCGGCACCCCTCGGGTGCCGGGCCGTCGTGCGTCGTGGGGGCGTCAGCCCGCGAACGGCTTGGCGGCCGTGATCTTCACCGCGATCTCGTTGCCGTTCGGCGCGGTGTAGCTCGTCTCGTCGCCGACCGACTTCCCGTCGATCGCGGCGCCGAGCGGCGACGTCGGCGAGTAGACGTCGAGGTCGGTCGTGTCCGCGATCTCGCGCGAGCCGAGGAGGAACGTCATCTCGTCGCCCGCGACGAGGGCGGTGACGACCATGCCCGGCTCCACCATGCCGTCGTCCGGCGGGGTGCCGATCTGCACGTTGCGCAGCTTCTCGGTGAGCTCACGGATGCGGGCCTCGTTCTTCGCCTGCTCCTCGCGCGCCGCGTGGTAGCCGCCGTTCTCCTTGAGGTCGCCCTCGTCGCGCGCCGCGGCGATGCGCTCGGCGATCTCGGTGCGGCCCTCGCCGGACAGGTGGTCGAGCTCTGCCTGCAGCCTGTCGTACGCCTCCTGGGTCAGCCAGGTGACAGAGGTGTCGGTCACGGTCCGCTCCTTCCTTGCATGTCGACGGCCGCGCCGGGCGGCCGTGCAGGTACGGGCAGCCGGGGCGCGTGCGGTTCGCGGTGCGCCTGCCTGCCCGGGTCGGTGACGCTGCCCGGGTGGCAGCGCGTCGTGGCTGGTCCATCACGCCGGGGGTGCCGGGACGTCGGTCCCGTCGTCGTGACGGTGCCGAGCGCGTCCGGGCACGGCCCTGCGCAGGAATCCCTCAGGATAGCAAAGGGGGCCCGTCACTCCACGACGCGGCAGGACTCGACGACGCCCGTCGTCGCGAGCTCGGACGTCGCGACCGTGACGGTCCAGCGCGACTCGAGCGTGTCGACCGGGCCGACGGTGACGTCCACCGTGCCGACCTGCGCGTAGCTGTCGGCCAGCGCGTCGATCGTGCACAGCGCCTCCGTGCCCGGCTGCATCGAGACCTGGAACGTCACGTCGATGCGCTCGGAGTCGACGACGTCGAAGCCCACCACGTCGTGCCGCACGGGCTGGTTCGCGAAGCGGACGCCGATGACGAGGACGACGGCGAGCCCGACGACGGCGGCGACGGCGATCGCGACGACCGCGAGCCGACGGCGTGCCGGCGACGGCTCGGGGCCGTAGCGGCCCGCGGGCGGTCGCACGGGGGCGCCCGGGGCGGGCTGCGGGGCGGTGGTCTCGTTCGTCACGTGCTGTCCAGGGTCGGCGGCCGCGGTTCGTCAGCGGCGGGCGGGGTGGGGGATCATGGTCCACGACCATCTTCGCAGAGCCCGGCGGGTGCCGTGGCGCGGCCGGACCGGCCCGTGGCGCGCCCGTGCGGTCCCTGCGGAGGCGCACGACGTACCCGGGAGGACTCAGTGGCCGAACCCACGGCCGGACCGACGCCCGTCCGCGAGCTCGAACCCGAGCGCCTGCGGCTCCTCGCGGTGCACGCGCACCCCGACGACGAGTCGAGCAAGGGAGCCGCGACGACGGCGCGCTACGCCGCCGAGGGCGTCGACGTGCTCGTCGCGACCTGCACCGGCGGCGAGCGCGGCGACATCCTCAACCCGAGCTTCGGGGAGGGGCCGGGGGACGTCGAAGGCATGCGCGCGCTGCGCCGCGAGGAGATGGCGGCCGCGGCCCGCGCGCTCGGGGTCCGTCAGCAGTGGCTCGGCTTCGTGGACTCCGGCCTGCCCGAGGGCGACCCGCTGCCGCCGCTGCCCGAGGGGTCGTTCGGCCTCGTCCCGCTCGAGGAGGCCGCCGCGCCGCTCGTCGAGCTCGTGCGCGAGTTCCGTCCCCACGTCGTCACGACGTACGACCCGTCCGGGGGGTACCCGCACCCGGACCACGTCATGTGCCACCGCGTGGCGTTCGAGGCGTTCCACGCCGCGGGCGACCCCGAGCGCTACCGCCGCGAGGGCGGGGCGGCGCCGTGGGCGCCGCTCAAGCTGTACTACAACCACGACTTCTCGATGAACCGGATCCGCACCCTGCACGAGGCGATGCAGGGCGCCGGTCTCGAGTCGCCCTTCGGCGACTGGGTCGAGTCCCGCTCCGCGCGCGAGATCCCCGAGCGCGAGGTCACCACGCGCGTCGAGGTCGCCCGGTTCTACCCGCAGCGCGACGCCGCGCTCGTCGCGCACGCCTCCCAGATCGACCCCGAGGGCTTCTTCTTCGCGATCCCGCGCGACCTCGAGGCCCAGGTGTGGCCCTACGAGGAGTACGAGCTCGCCGAGTCGCGCGTCCCGACCGAGCTGCCCGAGGACGACCTGTTCGCGGGTGTCCGGGAGCTCGTCGGCGCGGTCCGCGGGGGTGTCTCGTGAGCCCGGCCGCGGACGTCGGGGCGCTGAGCCTGCAGGCCGGCCCGGGCGGTCCCGGGTGGGCGGCCGACGTCGTCTCCGAGACCGCGACGCCGACGCCGGCCCCGTCCGAGGACCCGCTGCGCCCCGACCTCGAGCCGACCGACGTCTCCCCGGGCCTCGCCGGGTTCCTCGCGATCTTCGCCGTCGCGCTCGCCGCCGTCGTGCTGTTCTTCGGCCTCTCGCGCCAGCTGCGCCGCATGCGGCACAACGCCGAGGTGCAGGGCATCCCGGTGGACGACCGCCGCGCCGGGCACCCCGGGCCCGCCCCGACCGACGGCTCCTCGTCCGACGGCGCGTCCGGCACGGGCGACGACGCCACGGGCCGCGAGGGCTGACGGTGGCGGACGGCGCGCGCGTCACCATCGGCCAGCTCGAGGTCTCCGCGGACCACGCCGCGAACCTCGTCACCGTCGGCGCGGCGTTCCGCGAGGCGGCGCGCGTGGGGGCGGACCTGCTCGTGCTGCCCGAGTACGCGGCGGCGTTCGAGCCGCGCGGGACCGGCCCCGAGCACGCGGAGCCCCTCGACGGGCCGTTCGTCACGGCGCTGCGCCGTCTCGCGCGCGAGCACGGCGTCGCCGTCGTCGCTGGGACCCTGCTCCCGGGCGGCGACCCGGGCCGCGCGGTGAACGCCGTCGTCGGGGTCGACGCGGGCGGCGACGTCGTCGGCGTCTACCGCAAGGTGCACCTGTACGACGCGTTCGGTCACCGCGAGTCCGAGCGGCTCGAGCCGGGCGACCCCGCGGCGGACCCGCCGCTCCTGCGCGTCGGCGCCCTGACCTTCGGCGTCATGACGTGCTACGACCTGCGCTTCCCCGAGAGCGCGCGCCGCCTCGTCGACGCGGGCGCCGACGTCCTCGTCGTCCCGGCCGCCTGGGCCGCAGGCCCGCTCAAGGCCGACCACTGGCGCACGCTCGCCCGCGCCCGTGCGATCGAGAACACGGCCATCGTGCTCGCCGTCGGCCAGGCGGGCAGGGGCGTCACGGGCCGCTCGCTGCTCGTCGGCCCCGACGGCCAGGTCGGGCTCGAGCTCGGGGAGTCCGCCGAGCTGCGCAGCGCCGACCTCGACCCCGCCGCCCTCGCCGCCGCGCGCGAGCACAACCCGTCCCTCGCGAACCGCCGCTACGCCGTCGTCCCGCGCGACTGACGCGAGGCGGCGGAGCGCCGGGTCCGGGCCGGTACCTCCCGAGGGGCGGCGGCGGGTCTACCATCCGCCCGCTCGTCCCTCGCGGGCTCCCGCCAGACCCGCCACGACCCGCCGCCGCCCCTCGTCCGGCACCGGCCCTCTGCGGCGGTCACCGCGGGCGGACGAACGACCGCCGCCCCTCGGGAGGTACCGCCCCGGAGCCAGCCCGGGACGCCCGACTACCGGGCAGCGGCCGCCGCCAGGGTGATCGCGGCGAAGTGGCACGTGAAGCCGACGACGGTGAGCACGTGGAAGATTTCGTGGAAGCCGAACCAGCGGGGGCTCGGGTTCGGCTTCTTGATGCCGTAGACGACGGCGCCGAGCGTGTAGGCGAGGCCGCCGACGGCGACGAGCCAGACGATCGCGGGGCCGTTCGTCGTCGTCCAGAACTGCGGCATGTAGCCGACGGCGACCCAGCCGAGCGCCACGTAGATCGGCACGTAGACCCAGCGGGGGGCGTCGAGCCACAGGATGCGGGCGAGCAGGCCGAGCACGGCGCCGCCCCACACGATGACGAGGAGGGTCGTCGCCGTGCGCTGCGGCAGCAGGAGGACGGCGAGAGGCGTGTAGGTGCCGGCGATGATGAGGAAAATGTTCGAGTGGTCGGCGCGGCGCAGCACGCCGGCGACGCGCGGCGACCACGTGCCGCGGTGGTAGACCGCGCTCGTGCCGAACAGCAGGCACGCGGAGAGGCCGAAGACGGCGCACGCCACCTTGCCGGCGACCGGCGGGGCGAGCGCGACGAGCACGATGCTCGCGACGAGCGCAAACGGGAAGGTCCCGGCGTGGATCCACCCGCGCAGGCGGGGCTTGACGACGTCGGCGACGTGCGACACGGCGTCGGAGACGGTGTCGCGGACCGTGTCGAGCGGGGTGGCGTCGTCCTCGGGCTCACGGGGCGGCGCGTCGTCGGGACGGCGCACCGTGTCCCTCTCCTGCGCGGGCTCGCGCTCGGGCGTCGCTCCTGCCACCGGGTCCTCCAGGGTCCTCGCACGGGTCGTCGGCCAGAAGAGCATCGTCAGCCCTTCCGGAAACCTACGCCATCGTAGGTTACGTGAGCGTAGGTTGCCGCCCGCGCCGACGGCGCGCTGTGAAGATCCTGGGCAGAGCGCCCCGGTCCTCGCACGACGGTCCGTGCGTGGTTGCGGCGGGGAGTACGGTGTGGCAGTCCGGTCCGGCCGGGGCGCGTCGTGCGCCCGCGCCCGTCGCCGTCGTACCCGTCACCGAGCCACCGCCGAGGAACCGTCGTGCGCCTGCCTCACCCCGTCTACCGGCTCTACGAGCGTCGCCTGGCCGGGACGCTCTCGCACGAGGGCATCCCGCGCCACGTCGGCGTCATCCTCGACGGCAACCGCCGCTGGGCGCGCTCGTTCGGCGAGACCGCCGCGACGGGGCACCGGCGCGGTGCCGACAAGATCGCCGAGTTCCTCGGCTGGAGCGAGGACCTCGGGGTCGAGGTCGTCACGCTGTGGATGCTGTCCACCGACAACCTGTCGCGCTCGCGCGAGGAGCTCGCGGCGCTGCTCGAGATCATCGAGGACGCCGTGCGCGACCTCGCCGAGTCGGGCCGCTGGCGGCTGCGCGTCATGGGCCGCCTCGACCTGCTCCCCGAGCGGCTCGCCGGGGCCCTGCGCGAGGCGCAGCAGTGCACGGCGGCCGTCGACGGCCTCCAGGTGAACGTCGCCATCGGGTACGGGGGCCGGCACGAGATCGCCGACGCCGTGCGGTCCTACCTGCGCGAGCAGGCCGACGCCGGGGCCCGGCTGCAGGACCTCGCGGAGAACCTCGACGTGGAGCACATCGAGGAGCACCTGTACACGAAGGGGCAGCCGGACCCGGAACTCGTCATCCGCACGTCGGGCGAGCAGCGGCTCGGCGGGTTCCTGCTGTGGCAGAGCGCGCACTCGGAGTTCTACTTCTGCGAGGCCTACTGGCCCGACTTCCGGCGCGTGGACTACCTGCGCGCCCTGCGCTCGTACTCCCAGCGCGAGCGCCGCCTCGGCCGCTGATCCGCGGCACGTCCACGGCGCGCGGCCCGTGCGGGGCCGGCACTACAGTCGACCGCACGCACGGACGGGAGGGCGCATGGCCGACGACGCGGGGACGCCGGAGGGTGCCGACGCGCCCGGTGACGACCCGACCCGGCCGCACGGCGCCGGCGCGCGACTCGCCGTCGAGACGTGGGAGTCGCTGTTCCGGACGCAGGTCGCGCTCATGCGCCGCTTCCAGGCGGACCCCATCTGGGACGAGCTGACGATGCGCGAGTACGACGTGCTGTTCTCGCTGACCAAGGGCCCGGCCGACGGCATGCGGCTGCGCGACCTCAACGCGCTCATCCTCCTCAGCCAGCCGTCGCTGAGCCGGATGGTCGACCGTCTCGCGCAGCGCGGCCTCGTCGAGCGGACCGTGGCGGCCGACGACGCACGCGGCGTGCTCGTGCGCCTCACGGACGACGGGGCGCGCCTGCAGCGCGACATCGGCCGCGCCCACGCGCGGACCATCGCGCGGCACGTCGGAGGTGCGCTCGACGAGGCCGAGCTCGCGACGCTCGGCGCGCTGCTCGACCGGCTCCGCGCCGCGCAGGACACGATCCCGCCGCGACGTCCTCCGGGGACCCACCACTAGGATCGCGCCGTGTCCTCATCGTCGAGCAGCACCGCGTCCACGTCCCTCCCGACGGCCCCGCCGGGCGGCGACCCGCTGCGCGTCGTCGTCGCGCCCGACTCGTTCAAGGGCAGCCTGAGCGCCGCCGAGGTCGCGAGCGCCGTCGCGGACGGCGTGCGGGCCGTCGCCCCCGGCGCCCACGTCAGCGAGCTGCCCATGGCCGACGGCGGCGAGGGGACCCTCGACGCGCTCCTCGCGGTGTGGGGCGTGCCGGCACGGGAGGTCGTCACGGTCGACGCGATCGGGCGCCCGCGGACGGCGCGGTACGGCGTCTCGCGCGACGGCCGGCTCGGCGTCGTCGAGCTCGCCGAGGCGAGCGGGCTGCCGCACGTCAGCGACGTGGCGCAGCAGCCGCTGCGCGCGCACACGCGCGGCACGGGGGAGGCCGCCGCAGCGGTCCTCGACGCGGGGGTCGCCGAGGTGCTCGTGTGCCTCGGCGGCTCGGCCTCGACCGACGGCGGGGCGGGCATCCTCACGGGGCTCGGCGCGCGGCTCCTCGACGAGCGCGGTGCGCCGGTGCCCGACGGCGGCGAGGGGCTCGCGCGCGTCGCGAGCCTCGACCTGTCGGGGCTGCACCCGCGGGCGCGCGAGGTGTCCTGGCGCCTCGCCGTCGACGTGACGAACCCCCTGCACGGCGAGCGCGGGGCCGCGCACGTGTTCGGCCCGCAGAAGGGCGCCGCGCCGGCCGACGTCGCGTTCCTCGACGCCGCGCTGCGGCGCTGGGCGGACCTGCTCGAGCGCGAGGCCGGCTCCCCCGTGGCGGACGTCCCCGGTGCGGGGGCCGCCGGCGGGGTGCCCGCGGGGCTCGTCGCGGTGCTGGGGGCGCAGCTCGAGCCGGGCGCGCGCCTCGTCGCCGACGCGATCGGGCTGCGCGACGAGATCCACCGCGCCGACCTGGTCGTCACGGGCGAGGGGTCGTTCGACTCGCAGTCGGTCGAGGGGAAGGTCGCGGACGCCGTCGGGGCGCTCGCGGCCGAGGCGCCGCACCGGCCGCCCGTCGTCGTGCTCGCCGGGCGGGTCGTGCTGCCCGCGGAGCGGGCGCGGGCCGCGGGGATTGCCGCGGCGTTCAGCATCGCCCCCGGCCCGGTCGAGCTCGAGGATCTCATGGGGCGCACGCGGTCCCGGCTCGTCGACCTCGCGTCGACCGTGACGAGCCTGGTCCTCGCCTCCCGCCGCTGAGACGGGCTCAGCGGCGGGGCCAGTGCCACGCGGGCTGGTCGAGGAGCCCCTGCCGCCCGGCGACGACGGTCTCGCCCTCGGACTTCTCGAGCTCGACGGCGACCAGGTCGTCGTCGTCGAGCCCGCCGGTCCCCGACGACGCCGCGTCCCGCAGCGCGTCCACGAGCGCCGCCGAGTGGGTCACCACGACGACCTGCGTGTCCCGGGCCGCGGCGAGCACGAGGCGGCCGAGCGGCGGCAGCAGCTCGGGGTGCAGGCTGGTCTCCGGCTCGTTGAGGACGAAAAGCGCCGGCGGCCGCGGGCTGAGGAGCGCGGCGACCCACAGCAGGTAGCGCAGCGTCCCGTCGGACAGCTCCGCGCCGGTGAGCGGCCGCAGCAGGCCCTGCTGGCGCACGGTGAGCTCGAAGCGGGCGTCGTCGGCCCGGACCTCGACCCGGGCGCCCGGGAACGCCGCCGCGACCGCGGCGTCGAGCTCGGCACCGCGCCCCTGGTCGCGCACCGTCTCCAGCGCGGCGGCGAGGTCGGCGCCGTCGTGCGCGAGGACCGGCGTGCGCGTGCCCACGCGCACCGCCCGCGCCGGTGCCAGGGGGTCGGTGCGGAACTGGTCGTAGAACCGCCACGACCGCAGCCGCTCGCGCACCGCGACGACCTCGGGCGCACCCACCGGGTCGACGTGCTCGCTCAGCAGGCTGTCGAACGTCCGCACGCGCGCGGGCGAGGTGGTCCAGGCGCCCGCGTCGTCCCGCAGGCGCACGGCCGGCCCGCGCCGCTCCGCCTGGAGCGTGGCGGGTCGCAGCACCGGGCCCGTCCACACGGCCTCGACCTTGATCTCGGGGTCGTGCCGGAAGGCGCTCCCGCCGTCCTGCGGCAGCCCGAGGTCGACGGCGTAGCCGAGGTCGGACGGCCCCGTGCCCGCGAACCCGAGGCGCACCGCGACCGGGCCGGTCCGCAGCCGGCCGTGCACGTCGCCGTCGCGCGTGGCGCGCGAGCCCTGCTCCGGGCCCGCCCACAGCGTCGAGGCGAGGCCGCCCTCGCGCGCCAGGGCGCCCACCGCGCCGCCGAGCGCGCAGTCCGCGAGCAGACGCAGCGACCGGTAGAGGTTCGACTTGCCCGTGCCGTTGGCGCCGGTCACGACGGTGACGCGCCCGAGCGGCAGCACGACGTGCCGCAGCGAGCGGTACCCCTCCACGGCGATCGTCCCGATCATGCGCACCCCATGGGCCGTCACGGTACGAGACGGCACCCACGCGCGCCGCGGTGCCGGTTGCGGCCCGGGGGTGACCGGAGCACTTTGGTCCTACGACTCGTGCCGGCGCGGCCTGGGGACAGCGCCGTGACCCGGCAGGGCCGCGGATCGCCCGACCCGACGGAACGCTGGACCGAAGTGGAGGAGACCGACGTGGCGCAGAACGAGGAGACCGGTGAGGTCACCGGCACGAAGGACAAGGACTACGACATCATCTGGTTCGTCGAGCAGTGCCTGAGCAACGTGCTGCGCCTGGAGGAGTACGTCCAGGACGCGGAGCGCGACGGCGACTCGGAGCTCGCGGAGTTCTTCCGCCGCGCGCAGCACGAGAGCCAGAAGGGCGCCGAGCAGGGCAAGCGGATCCTCGCGAGCCGCCTCGGGGGCTGACGCGCCCTTCGCCGTGACAGCCGTCGGCCCGGCGGCCGCCCGCGCGGGGCGGTCGCCGGGCCGCGTCGCCCCCGGCAGCCGCGCGGCTCCCGGAGGCGTGGCTCAGCCGCGCCCGCGGCCGAGCATCGCCTGCAGCACGACGTCGTGGACGTCGGTGTTGCGCAGGGCGCCGTCGAGGTGCTGGGCGCCGGGCCCCTGCGCGGTCAGCGGCGTCGCCTCGCCGGTGTGGCCGCCGGTGGTCCAGTCGACCGTGAACTGCAGGTCGGTGCCGGCGAGGTCGAACGGGCCGTCCTCGGCCGTGGCGCCCTCGCCGGACTCGTCCTCGTCGTCGACGTTCTCGATCGCGAGCCCGCCCGTCGCGTGGTCGCCCACGACGAGCACGAGCGTGCCGCGGTGGTGCGCCGCGAAGTCGAGCGCGAGCGCGACGGTCTCGTCGAGCGCCTGGCCCGCCTGGATGGTGCGCGTCGCGTTGCTGCGGTGCGCGAACTCGTCGACGGCCTCCTCCTCGACCACGAGGAAGAACCCGTCGCGGTCGCGGGACAGCACGTCGAGCGCCTTCGCCGTCATGTCGACGAGCGGGACGGCGGGCGCGTAGACGTCGCCCTCGCCCTCGTTGCGCTGCTGGAACATCTCCTCGTTGGCGAACAGCCCGAGGAGCGGGGCGCGACGCGCCGCGGCGAGCTCGTCGGCGTCGGTCACGTACGTGTACCCGAGGTCCTGCGCGCGCTCGACGAGGTTCCCCGCGGTGCCCCTGCTCTGCTCGGTCGGGTCCTCCGGCGGGTTGTCGGGCCACGCCCCGGGGTCGCCCTCCGGGTACCACCAGTCCTCGCCGCCGCCGAGGATCACGTCCGGGCGCGAGCTCTCGAGGAACTGCCGCGCGATCTCGCTCTGGTCACCGCGGTCGGGCACGTGCGCGCCGAACGCGCCGGGCGTCGCGTCGGTGACCTGCGCCGTCGTGACGAGGCCGGTCGCCTTGCCTGCGTCCCGCGCCCGCTCGAGGAGCGTCGGGACGGGGTTGCCGGCGGCGTCGACCCCGACCGCGCCGTTGTACGTGCGGACCCCGGACGCGAACGCGGTCGCGCCGGCGGCGGAGTCGGTGACCGCCTCCTCGGGGTCGGCCGAGTCGGTCGTCGTCCAGCCGGCGTGCTCGAGCGAGTCCATGGCGAGCTGCCCGTCCTTGCCGACGGTGGCGAGGCGGATCACCTCGCGGTGCGACATCCCGAGCCCGTCGCCCTGGATGAAGATGACGTTCCTGGCCCGCTCCCCACGGCCGCGGTCGTCCGGCCGGCCGTGGCCGCCGTGCCCATTGTGCCCGCCGTCGTCGCCGTACCCGCCGCCCAGGGGGAGGAGCGCCGCGAGGGCCGCTGCGGCGGCGACCCCGGCCGCGCCCGACCTCCACGTCGTGCGTCGTGCGTCCATGAGTCCTCCTTCGAGACCCGTCGGTGGCTCCGGTGCCGCCGACCTCCCCACGCTAGGACGGCGGGGCGTGCTCACCAGCGGGCGGTCCCGTCCGCAGGCGAGGTGACACGATGTCCGTTCGATGTCACGTCCGAGCCGTCCCGTTCGTGGGTGGTGGGCGCCCGCGGTGGTGACATCATCGACACCATGCCCCCGTTCTCCCCCCAGGACACCGCTGCCGACGTCGCCACCACGGCCCCCGACGTGCGTCCCTACGACGCGCTGTTCCTCTACTCGTTCGGCGGCCCGAACAAGCCCGAGGACGTCGTGCCGTTCCTGCGCAACGTCACCGCGGGCAAGGGCATCCCCGACGCGCGCCTCGAGGAGGTCGGCGAGCACTACTACGGCTTCGGCGGCAGGAGCCCGATCAACGAGCAGAACCTCGAGCTCAAGGCGGCGCTCGAGGCCGAGCTCGCCCGCCGCGGCATCGACCTGCCCGTCGTGTGGGGCAACCGCAACTGGGACCCGTACACCGACGACGCGATCACCGAGCTCGAGGCCCTCGGCGCGCAGCGCGCGGTCGCGCTCGTGACGTCCGCCTACTCCTCGTACTCCGGCTGCCGCCAGTACCGCGAGGACCTCGCGGTCGTGCTCGAGAAGCGCGGTCAGCTCGACGCGACCGGGTCCACGGGCGTGCAGTTCGACAAGATCCGCTCCTACTTCAACCACCCGGGCTTCGCGCAGGCGAACGTCGACGCGGTCCTCGACGGGTACGCGGCGCTCGCCGAGAAGGGGGGCGACGGCGCGGCCGCGCGCCTCGTGTTCGTCACGCACTCCATCCCGGACACGATGGAGGCGGCGTCGCGCGTCGCGTTCGCGACGTACTCCGAGCAGCACCTCGACCTCGCGCGCGTGATCGTCGCGCAGGTCTCCGAGCGCCTCGGCCACGACGTCGCGTGGGACCTTGCGTACTGCTCGCGCTCCGGCCCGCCGAGCCAGCCGTGGCTCGAGCCCGACGTCAACGACCACCTCGAGGAGCTGGCGAAGGACGGCGTGCGCGACGTCGTGCTCGCACCGATCGGGTTCGTCTCGGACCACATGGAGGTCGCCTACGACCTCGACACCGAGGCGCTCGAGACCGCCGGGGAGCTCGGCCTGACCGCCGTCCGCGCCGGCACGGTGAGCACGCGCGAGCCGTTCGTCCGCGGTCTCGTCGACCTGCTCCTCGAGCGCGCCGCGATGGCGCGCGGCGAGGACGTCGCGCAGGCGACCGTCGGCGGGCTGCCCGCGTTCCGCTCGGTGTGCGCGCCCGGCTGCTGCCTGCGCCGCGACGGCGAGCCGAGCGGCGTCCCCGCGCTGTGCAGCACCGACCTGTACTCCTGAGCACGACGCACCCACCGATCTCGGACGAGGAGCCCGGAACCCCATGAGCGACGAGCACGGACGCGGCGCTGCCCGCGTGCCCGCGGACCACGACCAGATCAACGCGACCATCCGCTACGCGATGTGGTCGGTGTTCGCGACGGCGGCGCCGCTGCCCGCGAACGCCGAGGAGCGTGCCGCGCTGGTCACCGAGGCGCTCGACGCCGTGGGCGGCGGTGCCGACCCGGCCGCGACCGACGGCGAGCTCGTGGTCCGGGGCTGGTACGACGTCGCGGGCCTGCGCTCGGACGCGGACCTCATGGTGTGGTGGCACGGGCCGACGATCGAGTCGGTGCAGGGCGCGTACCAGCGCCTGCGGCGCAGCGGCCTCGGCGCGCACCTCGAGCCCGTGTGGTCCAACGCGGCGCTGCACCGTCCCGCGGAGTTCAACCGCGGCCACGTGCCCGCGTTCCTCGCGGGCGAGGACCCGCGCGGGTACCTGTGCGTGTACCCGTTCGTGCGGTCCTACGAGTGGTACCTGCTGCCCGACACCGAGCGCCGTACGATGCTGCGCGACCACGGCCTCGCGGCGAAGGACTACCCGGACGTGCGGGCGAACACCGTCTCGTCGTTCGCGCTCGGCGACTACGAGTGGATCCTCGCGTTCGAGGCCGACGAGCTGCACCGCATCGTCGACCTCATGCGCGAGCTGCGGAGCACCGAGGCACGCCGGCACGTGCGCGAGGAGGTCCCGTTCTTCACGGGCCCGCGCACGAGCCTGACCGCCTGGGCGGACCGCCAGCCCGTCGCCTGAGCGACCGCCCGACGCCGGCGCGTACCCGGCGGGCCGGCGCGGACGCCGAGATGCTCAGCGTGCTGAGCGATGTCATCGTGGAGGCATGACGACCGCCGCCGCCTCCTCGTCCCTGACCGTCCCGCCGACGTCGGCCGACCGCGTCCGGCAGGTCGTGGTCCTGCTCGGCTCCCTCCTCGCCGCCGGAGCCGCCGCCTACGGGTCCGGTGCGTTCGGCGGCCAGGCGATCCAGGATGCCGCCGGGGGAGCGCTGTCCGCGACGGCCACCCCGGTCGCGCCGGACAACCCGGCCTTCCGCATCTGGTCGGTGATCTACCTCGGGCTGTTCGTTTTCGCCGTCCTGCAGGTGCTGCCCCGCAACGCGGCGGACCCGCGGCTGCGCGCGACCGCGTGGTGGGTCCTGGCGTCGATGGTCCTCAACGCCGCCTGGATCGGCGTCGTGCAGGCCGGCTCGCTCGCGGGCAGCGTCGTCGTCATCGCCGCCCTGCTCGCCGTGCTGGCGGTGCTCGTGGTGCGGCTCGTGCGCGCCGCGCCGTCGAGCACGGCGCAGGCGCTGCTGCTCGACGGCACGGTCGGCCTGTACACCGGCTGGGTGAGCGTCGCGACGCTCGCGAACGTCGCCGCCGCCCTCGCGGACGCCGGGCTGGGGGAGCTCGGGCTCGGCGCGACCGGCTGGTCCGTCGTCGTCGTGGTGCTCGCCGCCGCGCTGGCCGCGGCGTGGGCCGCGTTCGCGGGCCGACGTCGGGCAGTCGCCCTCGGCATCGCGCTCGCGATGTCGTGGGGTCTGGCGTGGGTCGCGGTGGGGCGCTTCGCGGGCCCGCTCGAGGACACGACGGTCGCGTGGGCGGCCGCGGTCGCGTCGGCGGTCGCGCTCGGGGCGGGGCTCGTCGCCGTCCTGCGTCGCCGGGGCGTCCGAGCGCGGCCCGTGCCTGCGCCGCTCAGTCCTTCTTGAGCGGGTCGTGGCCCCAGTTCATGAGCGAGTACCGCCACGGCGTGTCGGTCACGTCGCCGTCGGGCCGCTGGGCGGAGTGCCGGGCGACGT
This sequence comes from Cellulosimicrobium cellulans, assembly GCF_001722485.1. Taxonomy (GTDB): domain Bacteria; phylum Actinomycetota; class Actinomycetes; order Actinomycetales; family Cellulomonadaceae; genus Cellulosimicrobium; species Cellulosimicrobium cellulans_A. Next base: position 25,790 of record NZ_LWGL01000023.1, read on the forward strand.
AGCCGGCGACCTTGCGCATGTGCTCGAGGTCCGACTCGCTCAGGTCGTCCTTCTTCGTGCGCAGCAGCTCGACGATGCGCCGGCCGGACGCGTGCCCGGTGCTCTCCGACCCGCCCGACGACTTCTGCCCCACCGACTGCGACTCGTCGGTCCCGAGCCACGACTCGAGCTCCGAGGCCGTCATGTTGACGGCCTCGGAGAAGTCGTGCCGGATCTCGTCCGCGTCCTCGTGCACGTCCTTCGTCATGCCTCCAGGGTGCGGGCGCGGGCGCGGGCACGCGCGTCGGGACGGCCCAGCGGGACGCGCCGGGACGGCTCAGGGGTACAGGCCCCGGATCTGGTGGGCCTCGGCGACGCGCTGCACGCCGATGACGAGCGCCGCGTCGCGCAGGCTCAGCCCCTCGCGCCGCGCGAGCGTCGACACCTCGTCGTACGCGTGCTGCATGCGGTGCTCGAGCTTCTCGTCGATCTCCTGGGCGGTCCACCAGTAGGCCTGGTTCGCCTGCACCCACTCGAAGTACGACACGACGACGCCGCCCGCGTTCGCGACGACGTCCGGGACGACCGTGACACCGCGCTCGGCGAGCACCCGGTCGCCCTCCGCGGTCGTCGGGCCGTTCGCGCCCTCGACGACCCACCGCGCCCGCACCCGGGCGGCGGACCCGCCGTCCAGCACGCCGCCGACGGCGGCCGGGACGAGCACGTCCACGTCCAGGGCGAGGAGGGCGTCGTTCGCCAGCGGCTCGGCGCGCTCGAAGTCGACGACGCTGCCCGTGCGGGCGACGTGCTCGAGCAGGCCGCGCACGTCGAGGCCGTCGGGGTCGTGCACGCCGCCGTACTGGTCCGAGACGGCGACGACGCGCGCCCCGCGGGACGCGAAGATCGCCGCCGCGTGCGAGCCGACCTTGCCGAACCCCTGGATCGCGACGGTGACGTCCACGAGGTCCGCCCCCGCCTCGGCGAGCGCGGCGGCGGTGACGTGGACGACGCCGGCCGAGGTCGCCGTCGTGCGCCCCAGGGAGCCGCCCACGGTGATCGGCTTGCCCGTGACGACGGCCGGGATCGTGTAGCCCTGGTTGACCGAGTAGGTGTCCATGACCCACGCCATGGTGCGCTCGTCGGTGCCCATGTCGGGCGCCATGATGTCCCGCTCCGGGCCGACCACGGGCATGATCTCGGACGTGTAGCGGCGCGTGACGCGCTCGAGCTCGGCGTCGGTGTGGTCGCGCGGGTCGATCGTCACGCCGCCCTTCGCGCCGCCGTACGGCAGGTCGACGACGGCGCACTTCCACGTCATCCACATGGCGAGCGCGCGGACCTCGTCGATGTCGACGGAGGGGGCGTAGCGCAGCCCGCCCTTGCCGGGGCCGCGCGAGACGTTGTGCTGCACGCGGTAGCCGTGGAAGAGGACGGTGCGGCCGTCGTCGCGGCGCAGCGGGACGGCGACGTGCACCTCGCGCCGCGGCGTCGCGAGCATGCGGTGCAGGCCGTCGTCGTAGCCGAGGAACGCGACCGCGCCGGCGAGCTGGGCGTGGGCGGTCGCGAGCGGCGAGGCGGGTGCCTGCGCGGGCGTCGTCGCCGCGTCGCCGGGCACCGGGGCCGTCCGCTGGGTGGGCTGCTCGGTGGGAAGGGTCGTCTGGGGTGCTGACGTCGTCGTCACTGGTCCTCCGGTCGAGGTGGTCCCGGGCGCGGCGGGGGTGTGCCGCACCCGGGATCCAACGTACCGCGGCCCGCGGGACGCGCAGCGGCGCGCCCCGCGGGCCGGCTCGGAAGGGGGAGGCGTCAGCCGGCGAGGCCGTCGACCGCCGCGCGCTCGTCGTCGGTGAGGGAGAACCCGGTGACGTGGAAGTTCTCCTCGATGCGCTCGGGCGTCACGGACTTCGGGATGACGACGAAGCCGTGGTCGAGGTGCCAGCGCAGCACGACCTGCGTCGGGGTGACGCCGTGCGCCGACGCGACCTCGGCGAGCACGGGCGCGCCGAGGTCGGTGCGCTTGAACGGGCTGTAGCCCTCCAGCACGACGCCGCGCGTCGTGAGCTCGCGCGCGAGCTGCGCGTCGTAGTCGGCCGGGCTCCACGGGATCTGGTTCACCGCGGGCGTCTCGCCCACCTGCTCGGAGAGGATGTCGACCTGCTCCACGGAGTAGTTGCTCACCCCGATCGAGCGGACCTTGCCCTCGTCCCGCAGCTCGACGAACCGCTCCCACACCCACGGCGACGCCTCGCCGGACGGCGGCCAGTGGATGAGCCACAGGTCGACGTAGTCGGTGCCGAGGTCGCGCAGCGACGCCTCGATCGTCTCGCGCTCCTTGCCCGCGGCGTCCGGCGGGAGCTTCGTCGTGACGAAGACGTCGGCGCGGTCGACGTCGGAGTCGGCGAGGGCGCGCCCCACCTGCGACTCGTTGCCGTAGCCGGTCGCGGTGTCGACGTGGCGGTAGCCGACGTCGAGCGCGTGGCGCACGGCGCGGTAGCAGTCGTCGCCCTCGGACTGCCACGTGCCGATGCCGAGCAGCGGGATCTCCCCGCCGGGGAGCGTGGCCGTGGGGATGCGTGAGGTGTCGGGTCCAGTGGTCATGGGCACCAGTCTTCGTGCCCGGCGCCGTCCCTCGCCACCGGTACCGGGCGCCCCTGCGCGCGGCGGCGCTCAGCGGGCGGTGCGACGGCGGTGCTGGGCGGGCGTCTCGCCGGTGAGGCGCGCGAACGTGCGCGTGAACGACGGCTGGTCGTAGAAGCCGGACGCCGCCGCGACCTCCGCGATGGTGCCCTCGCCGGCGGCGAGGAGCAGGGCCGCGCGGTCCACGCGTGTGCGCAGCACGAGCTGGCGCGGGGTGACGCCGTACACCCGCCGGACGCGGCGCTCGAGCGTCGCCGGGGTGCACCCCGCGGCGTCCGCGAGGCGCTCGGTGGTCCACCGCGCCGCGAGGTCCGCCTCGACCGCCGCGACGAGGGCCGACACCGAGTCCATCGTCGCGTCGTCGGCCTCGCCGGCGCGCAGGTCGTGCGACACGGACACGAGCCCGAGGAGGCCGCCCGCGTCGTCGTGCACGGGGAGCTTCGCGGTGAGGAACCAGCCCGCGGTGCCGCCGAGGCGCCGGATGCGCTCGAGCTCGCCGCGCAGCGGGCGCCCCGTGCGCAGCACCTCCGCGTCCTGCTGCTCGTAGCGCTCCGCGAGCTGGGGCACGAAGAGGTCGCCGGCGCGCCGCCCGACCACCGCGCGGCGCGAGCGCTCGGTCGTGCGTGCGACGAACACCGGGTTGACCGCGACGTAGCGTCCGGTGACGTCCTTGGCGCAGAACATCGTGCCGGGCAGCTCGTCCATGAGGGCGACCATCGCGGGGCTGAGCGCCGCGAGGAGGGCGTCGCCCTCCGGCCAGGAGTTGTCGCGAACGGCTGCCATGTCGCCCCGGATCGTACAAGACAGGGCGCGCGCGGCGAGGCACGCTGGAGGGATGAGCGACGACGCCCCTGCCCGGCCTCTCCCCACCCCCGGAGCCGCCGCCACCGACCTGCGGGCCACCGCCCCCGAGGACCTCGTCGACGAGGCCGTCGCCCTCGCGCGCCGCTGGCTCGCGGCGAGCGAGGGCGCCGGTGACGCCCGTGCCCGCAAGACGGCCGAGCGGCTCGGCGCGCTCGTCTCGGACCCGGCCGGGCTCGAGCTCGCCGTGCGGTTCGTCGACGACGTCGCGCGCCCCCAGGACCCGCACGTCGCCGCACGCGCGCTCGCGCGGCTCGGCGACCTCGCCGGCTCGGCCGGCTCGTTCCTCGGTCCGGTCGACCGCACGCTGCTGCGCG
>NZ_LWGL01000229.1 GCF_001722485.1 Cellulosimicrobium cellulans
CCTCGGCGCCGAACGTGCCGTCGGCGCGGCGGGCGCCGAGCCCCACGAGGACGAGCACGTCCGCCTTGAGCTCGGGGCCGGCGGGGACCTTGCGCACCTCGTCGGCCGCGCCCGCGACGCCGAGCGCCGGGGCGAGGCCCTCGAGCGCGCTGACGACGGCGCGGGGCAGGTCGTCGCCGACGATCGCGACGCCGTCCGAGGTCGTGTGGGTGCCGACGACGAGCGCGTCGACCTTGGCACCGGCGGGACTCTTGCTGGAGACGGTCAGTTCAGCCACACCGGCGATGCTATCCCGCGCGCCCCGGGGGCACCGTGGGGCCGGCGCGCGCGGCCGGTCGCGACGTGCCCGATTCCGTCGCGCCGCACACGCGCCGGTACGCTCGGGCGCGTGGTCCTCGCCCTCCTGCTCGTCGTCGTCGCGGCGTGCCTCGCGCTCGCCGGGTGGGCGGTGGCGTTCGTCGTCCAGGACCGCGCCGTCGTGCTGCGCCAGCTGTGGGGCGGCGCCGTCGTGGAGGGCCTGCTGCTCGTCCAGGGCGTCGTGCTCGCCGTCCTCGGCGCGACGGGGACGGCCCCGACGGACCCGGTCCTGCTGTGGGGCTACTACGTGACCGCCCTGTTCGTCCTGCCGGTCGCCGCGCTGTGGGCCTTCGCCGAGCGCACGCGGTGGAGCTCGGTCGTCCTCGCGGTCGCCGCGCTGACGGTCGCCTTCCTCGAGTGGCGGCTGTGGCAGATCTGGAACTCGTGACCCCGGAGGACCCGATGACCGCACCCGGCACCGCCCGGCGCACCGGGGCCGGCTTCGGCCGCCTGCTCGTCGTGGCGTACGGGATCCTCGCCGTCGCCGCGACCGCGCGCGCGAGCGTCCAGCTCCTGCGCGACTGGCACGAGGCTCCGCTCGCCTACGGCCTGTCCGCCGTGGCCGCCGTCGTGTACGTGGTCGCGACGGTCGCGCTCGCCCGCGGGGGCCCCGCGGCCCGCCGCGTCGCCTGGGCCGCGGTGACGTTCGAGCTCGTCGGGGTGCTCGCCGTCGGCACGCTCTCGCTCGTCGACCCGCAGGCGTTCCCCCGCGCGACCGTGTGGTCGGGCTTCGGGAGCGGCTACGGCTACGTGCCCCTCGTCCTGCCCTTCGTCGGGCTGTGGTGGCTGTGGCGCACCCGGCCCGTCGACGGCGCGACGGCGGGCGCGCGCCCCGCCCCGTCCACCCACCAGACCCCGGAGGACCTCGCGTGAGCGCCCGTCGCCCGTTCCTGTACTCGCTGCTGTTCGACACGGTCTTGCGGCGCATGGATCCAGAGCGCGCGCACGAGGTCGCGTTCGGGCTCATCCGCGCCGTCGGGAGCGTCCCGCTGCTGCGCGACGTCGTCCAGGGCGCCCTCGCGCCGTACCTCGGCCGTGGTGCCGGCGGCCCCGGGAGCGTCGAGGTGCTCGGCCGCACGTTCCCCGCGCCCTTCGGGCTCGCCGGGGGGTTCGACAAGGACGCGCGCGGCGTGCGCGACCTGACGATGCTCGGCTTCGCGTTCGTCGAGATCGGCACGGTGACGGCCCACGCCCAGCCCGGCAACGAGCGCCCGCGGCTGTGGCGCGAGCTCGACGTGCGCGGCGTGCGCAACCGGATGGGCTTCAACAACGAGGGCGCCGCGGCGGCGGCCCGCCGCCTCGAGGCGCTGCGGTCGACACCCGCCGGACGGGCGGTCGTGGTCGGCGCGAACATCGGCAAGACGAAGGTCACCCCGGCCGCGGAGGCGCCCGGCGACTACGCGACGAGCGCGAGCCTGCTCGCCCCGTTCGCGGACTACCTCGTCGTCAACGTGTCGTCGCCGAACACCCCGGGTCTGCGCGACCTGCAGGAGGTGGAGTCCTTGCGGCCGATCCTCGTGGCGGTGCGCGAGGCCGCGGACGTCGCGACGACCGCCGCCGGCTCCCGGCGGGTCCCGCTCCTGGTGAAGATCGCGCCCGACCTCGCCGACGCCGACGTCGACGCCGTGGCCGACCTCGTGGACGAGCTGGACCTCGACGGGGTCGTCGCCGTGAACACGACGATCGGGCACGACCGGGGCCCGGGCGGGCTGTCGGGCCCGCCGGTGCGGCCGCGGGGCCTCGCCGTCGTCGCCCGCCTGCGCGCGCGGCTCGGGCCGCAGCGCGCGATCATCGGGGTCGGTGGCATCACGACGGCGCACGACGCGCGCGACTACCTCCACGCCGGTGCCGACCTCGTCCAGGGGTACACGGGCTTCCTCTACCAGGGCCCGTTCTGGGCCGCACGCATCAACCGCTCGCTCGTGCGGCACCCCGAGCCGCGGATGCACGCCGGCACCGACGGTGCCGAGGACGAGAGGACGCAGCGATGATCCGCCCGCAGTGGGTCTGGGAGCTCGACGACGCGGAGGGGCGTCCGCTCGCCGCGCCGGTGAGCCCGGTGTTCACGACGCAGTTCGACGCCGAGCAGTGGCTCGGCGAGACGTGGCGGTCCCTCGCCGCGGCGGGCGCCGTCGTCGCCCGGCTCCTGCACGACGGCGCGCTGGCGACCGCGCCGGTGGAGCTCCGCGCGGGCTGAGGTCGAGCGGTCGGCTCAGCCCCGCACGCGCTCCCACGCGGCCGCGAGGCGCGGGACCGCCCGGGCGAGGTCCTCCGGCGAGCGCGAGAACGTCAGGCGCAGCCGGTCGGTCGAGCTCCCGTCCGGGGTGAAGGTCGGACCCGCGTTGACCAGCACGCCCTCCGCGGCCGCCGCGGCGGCGAACGCATGGGCGACGGGCGCGCCGACGTCGACCCACAGCGAGAGCCCTCCCGCGGGCACGGGGACGTCCCAGCCGGGCAGCGCGTCGCGCAGCAGCCCGCAGACGAGGTCGCGCTGCGCGCGCAGCGCGGCCCGGCGCTCGGCGAGGACGGCGGTGCGGTCGCGGAGCAGCTCGACGACGGCGAGCTGCTCGAGCACGGCCGTCGCGATGTCCGCGGACTGCCGGGTGCGCGCGAGGCGCGCGACGAGGTCCGGGTGCGCCCGCACCCACCCGACGCGCAGCCCGCCCCAGAAGGACTTGGACGCGGAGCCGACGGTCACGACGTACGGCGACGCGCCGTCGCCCGCCAGCGGGGGCGCGACGTCGCCCGCGTCGTGCGGGGGCGTGTCGAGCGAGAGGTCGGTCAGGGTCTCGTCCCCGACGACGGTGACCCGGTGCCGCGCGGCCGCCTCGCGCACGCCGGCGCGCTCCTCAGAGGTGAGCGTGTAGCCGGTCGGGTTGTGGAAGTCCGGCACGAGGTAGACGAGGCGCGGGGAGACGCGGCGCAGCGTGGACTCGAGGAGGTCGACGTCGAGGCCGGGCGCCGCGCCGGGCCCGCCCCGCCCGACGGGGAGGGCGACGAGGCGCCCTCCCGCGCGGCGCAGCGCCTCCATGGCGTGGTAGTACGTCGGCGACTGCACGACGGCGCGGTCGCCGGTGCCGAGGAGCGTCGTCGCCAGCGTCGTGATGGCGTGCTGCGCGCCCGTCGTCACGAGGACCTGGTCGGGCGTGGTCGGCGTCCCGCGCTCCGTGAAGCGGGCCGCCACGGCCTCGCGCAGCGCCGCGACGCCGTAGGGCTCGTAGCCGCCGTCGGCGAGGTAGGCGGGCAGCCGTTCGAGGGCGCGCGCGTAGGCCGCGTGCAGCCCGGACGGCGCCGCGGACGTCGCCTGCGACAGGTCGGCGAGGTCGACGGGTACGGTGCCGGCGGGCGCGGTCGCCGGGGCGTCGCCGCCCGCGGTCCGCACGGCGGTGCGACGCCGGCCCCCGTGCGGCA
>NZ_LWGL01000230.1 GCF_001722485.1 Cellulosimicrobium cellulans
ACGCGCGCGCCGCGCTCGACGCGGCCGGCGCCGTGACGCTCGTGCCGGTCGCGCTGCTCGTCGTCGTGAGCGTCGTCGCGCTCGTCCAGGTGGCACGCCTGCTCGCGCAGACCCGGGCCGGCGACGTCGCCCTGCTCGTCGCGCGCGGTGCCGCGACGCGCCAGCTCGTCGCGCTGTCGGCGGGGGAGTCGGCGACGGCGGTGGGCGCAGGTGCGCTCCTCGGTGCCGGTGCGGCCCAGCTCGTCCTGCGCGCGAGCGCCGGGGACGCGCGCGAGGTCGCGGTCCCGTGGCTCGTCGCCGCTGCGGGAGCCGTCGCCGGGGCCGCCCTCGTCACCGGGGTCGCGTGGCTCCAGGCCCGGGCCGTGGCACGTCGGCGCCAGGCCGACCGTTCCGGTCGCGTCCGTGCCGCCGCGGCCGCGGGGACGCTCGTGCTGACCCTCGTCGCCGCCGCGCTGTGCCTGTGGCAGCTGCTGCGGTACGGGTCGCCGGTCGTGACGACCGGCACGACCACGCAGGTCGACGCCCTCGCCGTCCTCGCGCCCGCCGCGGTGCTCGTCGCGCTGGCGGTCGTCGCCGCCGTGGCGCTCGGCCCGCTCACCGCCGCCGCGGAACGGGTCGCGGGGCGCGGGCGCCGCCTCACGGTCCCGCTCGCGGCGCGCCAGGTCGCACGCCGGCTCGTGGTCGTCGCGGTGCCCGTCGTCCTCGTGGTCCTGGCGGCGGGGTCCGGCACGCTCGCGGGCGCCTACGCCGGCACCACCGAGACGCTGCGAACCTCCGTCGCCGAGCTGCGCACCGGGGCCGACGTGCGCGTCGTCACGGGCGGTGCCTCGACCGTCGGCGGGACGGCGAACCCGCCCGTCGTCGCGGAGTACGCCGCCCTCGACGGGGCCGCCGGGGCGTCGAGCGTGCTCGAGCTGCCGGGCGTCATGGGGGAGGACCCGCTCACGCTCCTCGCCGTCGACGCCGACGTGGCGGCCGACGTCCTCAGCGTCCCGCCCGGTACGGTCGACGTCGCGAAGCTCGCGGGCGGGCTCCGCGACGACGCCGCCGACCGCGGTGTGCCGCTGCCGGACGACGCCACCGGGCTCGCGGTCGACCTCACCACGTCGGTGGCGGTCACGGTCGACGTCACCGCCGACACGCCCTGGTACTGGGTGGACGTGCACGAGTCGCGGTCCGTGCGCGCGACGGCGTGGGTCGCGGACGACGCGGGCGCCCTCGGCCAGGTCCCGCTCGGGGCCGTCGACGTGTCGTACGCGCCGGGCGGCGGGGCCGACGCCCCGACGTCGCACGCGCTCGCCGGCGAGCTGCCCGGCCCGGGGCGGTGGCGGCTCGTCGCCGTCGAGGTCCTCGTCGGCACCCCGTCCATGCCGGCGCGGGCGACGGTCACGGTCGACCGCGCGAGCGCGACCGGCCCGTCGGGCGACGCGGAGATCGCGCTCGACGGCGGGTGGGCCCCCGTGGCGTCGCTCGTGCGCGAGGAGCTCGCCGCCGTCGAGCCGACGGGCGCGCTCGGCTTCGCGGCGGAGACGGGCGGGTACGGCCTGCCGCTGCCCGTGCGCCTCGTGCCCGGTGGCGACGACGCCCTCCCGCCGCTCCCGGTGACGCTCCCGGCACCGGTGGCGGAGCGGTACGACCTCGTGCCCGGGGACGAGTCCGTCCTGACCGTCTCGGGCACGGACCTGCCCGTGCGGGTCGCGGGCGTCGTGGACGTGCTCCCGGGCGCCGTCGACCGCGCGGCCGTGCTCGCCGACGAGGGCACGCTGCTGCAGCACCTGCTGCGGGTGGGGCAGTCCGTCCCGCGTCCCGACGAGGTCTGGCTCGGCGCGGCGGACGAGTCCGCGCGCACGGCGCTCGCCGGGCGCGCGGAGGCCCTCGCGCGCGACCAGGGCGCGGACGACGTCGTGGTCGCCGTCGCGGGCGCCGACGCCGGACCCGACGTCTCGGCACCGGTGCGGGTCGCGTTCTGGCTCGCCGCCGCGGGTGCGGTCGTGCTCGCTCTCGCGGGGGTCCTCGCGGTCGCCTCCGCGCTGCTCGGGTCGCGGCGCGCCGAGGTGGCGGTGCTGCGGGCGCTCGGCGTGCCGCCCGGGTCGCAGGCGCGCGGGAGGGCGCTCGAGCTCGTCGCCGTCACCGGGTCGTCGCTCGCGCTCGGCGTGCTCGCGGGCTGGGCCGTCGCGACGCTCACCGTCCCGCCGCTCGCGCGTGCCACGCTCGGTGACGCTGCGCAGGTGCTGCCCGTCCCGCTCGACGTGGCCGCGGCGTCCACCGTGCTGCTGCTCGGCGTGCTCTTCGCCGGGCTCGCCGCCGTCGCCGCGGTCGTCGCCGCGCGCGTGCGCGCTCAGGCGCTCGACGCCGAGTACCGGGAGGAGATCCGATGAGGCTCGCCCGCCTGACGTGGCGCCAGTTCGCCGCGTACCGTGCCGTGTCGCTGGCGCTCGCCGTCGTCGTCCTGCTCGTCGCGTTCGTCGTGACCGCCTGGCCGCGCGCCGTCGCGGCGACGAACACCGCCCAGGTCGCGCACGAGCTGGGCCGGTCGACCCCGCTGCAGCGCGACGTCGTCGCGGTGAACCAGCTCCCCCCGGACCGTGGTCCGGCGCGGGTGCCCGGGACCACGGGGCTCGCGCCCGACGTCGAGGCTCTCTGGGGCGCGTTCGACGAGGGGCTCGTGGCGCTGCGCGACGCCCAGCCCGAGCCCCTGCGCTCGGCCCTCGGCGACCCGCAGCTCACCGTCGAGGACGACCCGCGCGACCTGCCGGCCGTGCCGGGCAACGACGTGCGATTCCCGTCGGGCGTGCTGAAGATCGACCCGCGCCTGACCGAGCACGTGACGCTCGTCGAGGGGGAGTGGCCGGGACCGGTCGAGCTGCCGCAGGCGGCGCCCGGCGGCTCCGTGCTCACCGACGAGTCCGGCGTGGTGCACACCGTCGGGCGCCAGGTGCTCGACGTCGTCGTCGCCGCCGAGTCGGCGCAGGTGCTCGGCTGGTCGGTCGGTGACGAGGTCGCGCTCGACGACGCCACCGCGGTCCGCCTCACCGGGACCTTTGCGGCGGACGACCCGTCCGAGGACTACTGGCAGCACAACCCGTACTCCGCGGCGCCCCAGGTCGTGGACGACCTCAACATGGGGCGCTCGGCGCGCACCGCGATGTACCTCGACCCCGCGACCGCCGACCGCGCCTTCTTCCTCAGCCCGTCGACGCGGGTCTGGTACCCGGTGTCGGGTGAGGACGTCGAGGCCGACGAGGTCGCGGCCCTGCTCGCCCAGCTGCGCGGCTTCACCGCGTCGCCGTACCCGGTCGTGGAGGGCGGCGCGTTCACCCTCACCCCGGCGAGCGAGCTGGGCGACGTGCTCGCGTCGCTCCTCGCGCAGCAGCGCGCGTCGGCGGCGGTCCTCGCGGTCGTCGCGGTCGGTCCGCTCGGCGTCACCGTCGCGGTGCTGCTCCTCGGGGCGCGGCTCGTCGTGTCGCGGCGCCGGCAGTCGCTCGCGCTCCTGCGGGCGCGCGGGGCCTCGGAGCTCCAGCTGCGCGGGCTCATGGCAGCCGAGGGGCTCGCGCTCTCCCTGCCCGCGGCGGCGCTCGGCGCGGCCGCGGACGAGCTCGGCGCGGCGGCCGTGCTGCTCGGCCACACGCTCGACGACCAGGCCGAGACGGTCCTGCTCGCCCTCGCGCGCGGCGCGGG
>NZ_LWGL01000231.1 GCF_001722485.1 Cellulosimicrobium cellulans
GCGGTGCCGGGGGCGAGGGCGGGCGCCGCACCGGCGCGCGCGGGGACCTCGGCGATCACGGGGAGGCGGACGGGTGCACCGGGGGCGGCGCCCGCGACGTCGCGCGCCCGGACCGCGTACCCGTCCATCTGCGAGTTCCGGAACCGGGGCACCGCGTGCGGCGCCACCAGGTCGCCGGCGAGGACCCGGTCGAGCGCGTCGGCGAGGTCGACGTCCTCGGTGCGCGTACGCCGTCGCGCGCCGTCCACCAGCGGCGCGAGCAGCGCCGCGACGTCCGCGCGGTGCTGGTCGACGCTCACGCGCTCCGCCACGTCCTCACCTCCGTCGTCCTGAGCCGGGCCCAGCCTGCCACGTCCCGGCCACCGGTCGTGGACGACCGTTGCGGAAGCACGGGCGGGCCGCAAGAGTTGTCACGCTGCGCAGCGGTCGTCGCGTCCGGCGCCCGCACCGACCCGCCCGGAGGCCCCGTGACCCAGCCCGCCCCGCCGCCGTCGTCCCCGCACGTCCACGTGCCGGCGCGCCCGGGCCCGCCGCTGCGCTTCCAGCTGCGCCCGCTCGCCCCGTCGCTGCGCTCGTTCCTCGCGACCGAGGCCGGCGGCGCGGTGCTCCTGCTCGCCGCGACCGTCCTCGCGCTCGTCTGGGCGAACTCGCCGTGGTCGTCGGCGTACGACGACCTGTGGCACGCGACGGCGGGGTGGCAGGTCGGGCCGTGGTCGTTCGAGATGGACCTGCACCACTGGGTCAACGACGCCGCGATGGCGGTGTTCTTCCTCGTCATCGGGCTGGAGATCAACCGCGAGGTGACGAGCGGCGAGCTGCGCAACCGGCGGACCGTCGCCGTGCCGGCCCTCGGCGCGCTCGGCGGCCTCGCCGTGCCGGCGCTCATCTACCTGGCGTTCAACGCGGGCTCCCCCGCGCAGCACGGCTGGGGCATCGTCATGTCGACCGACACGGCGTTCCTCGTGGGGATCCTCGCGCTGTTCGGCCCGCGCTGCCCCGACCAGCTGCGGCTGTTCCTGCTCACCCTCGCGGTGGTCGACGACATCGGCGCGATCACCGTGATGGCGCTGTTCTACACCGACGAGCTGTGGCTGCCCGGGCTGGTCGCGGCGGGCGTGCTCGTCGCGGCGGTCGTCGTCCTGCGCTGGCTCGGGGTGTGGCGGCTCGCGCCGTACGTGCTCGTCGGGATCGGGCTCTGGGCCGCGGTGTACGCGTCGGGCGTCCACGCGACGCTCGCCGGGGTGCTGCTCGGCCTGCTCGTGCCGTCGCGCGCGTCCCGGCCGGTCGACGTCGCGCTCGTGCCGAAGTACGCCAAGCGCCTCGCCCAGGAGACGACGGCCGAGCGCGAGCACCTCACCGAGCTCGCCGCGCGCGCCGCCGTGCCCACGAGCGAGCAGCTGCAGCGCGTGCTGCACCCGTGGAGCGCGTACGTCGTCGTGCCCGTGTTCGGGCTCGCCAACGCGGGCGTGCAGCTCGACGGCGAGTCGCTGGCCGCCGCGGCGACGTCCCCGCTGACGATCGGCGTGGCGGTCGCGCTCGTGGCGGGCAACGCGATCGGCGTCTTCGGCGCGTCGGCGCTCGCGCTGCGCTGCGGCCTGGGTGACCTGCCGGGCCGGGTGCGGTACTCGCACCTGCTCGGCGGCGCGATGCTCGCCGGCATCGGCTTCACCATCTCGCTGTTCATCGCCGAGCTCGCGTTCGACGACGAGGCGCTGATCGAGCAGGCGAAGATCGGCATCCTCGCCGGGTCGCTCGTCGCGGCGGTGCTCGGCTCGCTCGCGCTGCGGCTCTTCGGCGAGCGGTGGCCGCTGTGCTCGCCCGGCGCCGACGGTCCACCGCCGTCGCTCCCGCCGCTCCCCTGGCGCGCGCCCGGGACCTGACCCGGGCGGTGGCGCGCGGGCGAGCCGGACGAGCGGGCGGCTACCGCGTCGGGACGGCGGCGACCGCCGCCTCGAGCCCCTCGCGGGTCACGCGTCCGCGGTAGCGCACCCCGTCGACGAACAGCGTCGGCGTGCCCTGCACCCCGAGCGCGAGCGCGGCCGCGTAGTCGCGCTGCACGGCGCCCGCGTGCTGCTGCGCGGCGTCGCCGACCACGGACGCGCCGTCGAGCCCGAGCTCCGCGGCACGCTCGGCGAGCCCCGCGTCGTCGAGCCGGTCCTGGTGCGCGAAGAACGCTTCGTGCATCTCCCAGAACCGCCCCTGCGCGCCGGCGGCCTCGACCGCGAGCGCCGCCGTGAGCGCGTGGGGGTGGATCTCGAACAGCGGGAAGTGGCGGAACACGAGCCGGACGCGGCCTGCGGACGACGCGACGACGTCGCGCAGGACCGGCGCCGCGGCGGCGCAGTAGGGGCACTCGAGGTCGCCGAACTCGACGAGGGTCACGGGTGCGGCGGGATCGCCGAGGACGTGCGCGTCCGCGGGGACGAGCTCCTCGACGGGGACGCGCGCGGGGGTCTGCTCGGTCACCGGCCCAGCATGGCACGCCGGCGCGCGCGGCGGGGCGGACGGGTCTCCGCGGCGCGGACGACCCGTCGCGGCGCCCGGCCGGGCGCGTCAGCCGTCGTGCCGCCGGGTCACGTCGACCCAGGTGACGCGGCCGGGCGTCGTCCCGTCCTCGAGCCACGCGGCGAGCCGGTCGAGCGCGTCGGCCGGGCCTGACGCGACCACCTCGACGGTGCCGTCCGGCAGGTTGGTGGCCGTGCCGTCGAGCCCGAGCAGCGCGAGGTGCGCGCGGGTGGCCGCGCGGAAGCCCACGCCCTGCACGCGCCCGTGCACGAGCGCCCGGAGGCGGCTCACAGGTGCACGTGCGCGGGCACGCCCGTCGAGGACTCGATGTCCGCCTCGGCGTCGTCGAGGAGCCGGTCCGCGAGGCGGCGCAGCGCCCGCCCGACGGCGATCTCGTCCCCGATCAGCGGGATGTCGGTGTCGTGCGGGTCGCGCCGGGCCCGCCCGACGGTGCGCACGTGCTCCGGCGGCCCCGCGACGAGCACGGCCTCGGCCGTCGTGCGGCCCTCGGACTCCACGACGCTCACCTGGACGCGCCAGACCTTCGTCGTGTCCGTGCCTCCGCCGTTCTCCGCGCCCGGGACGTGCTCGACGTAGCTGTCGGAGCCCGGGTACACGAGCGTGCGCTCGCCCGTGTCGCCCCACTCGACGAGGTACGGCGGCGAGCCGTCGTCGTGCCGCAGCTCGACGACCACGCCGTCCCGGACCGCGCCGCCCACGACGCCCGACGCGGTGACGATCCTGTCTCCGACCGATGCCTTCATGGTTCCTCCTCCGGCGACTGTGTCGGCCGCCCTCGGCACGCCCCGTCGCACCGAGGTGTCCTCCCATCATGCGGCGGGGCACGGCGCAGTGCACCCGTGCGGACGCCCCGGACGCGCGACCCGCGAGCCGTCAGCCGGCGAGCTGGTCGCGCAGCGCCTGCGGGTCCTGCGCCGGCAGCCGGCACACGAAGTCCGCGCACAGGTACGCGCCCGGCCCGCGGTGGGCGAGGACCTCGACGTCGTCGGCGCCGAGCGCGGCCGCGTCGTCCGGCGTCGCGGCGAGCAGCAGCGCCCCCGGGTGGTACCAGTCCCGCGCCGCCGCGAGGAACGCGGGGCGGGCGTCGTCGGCGGCGACCACGACGAGCTGGTGCGCC
>NZ_LWGL01000232.1 GCF_001722485.1 Cellulosimicrobium cellulans
CGGCGCGCAGCTCCGCCCAGCGCTGCAGCAGGAGTGCCGCGGCGACCAGCGTCGCGAGCCCGACGAGGCGCACGGCCACCCAGCCGCCCTGCACCACCCACGCGTCCTTCTCGTAGTCGAGCGCGAGCCGCGCGACGGCGAGCAGGTAGACGACGAGCCCGACCGTCGTCGCGAGCGCGCCCGCACCGAGGGCGAGCAGCGGCCCCCGGACGCCGGGTGCGAGCCCGGCCGAGCGGACCGTGCGCCCGACGACGCGGCGCAGCCGGGTCACGAGCACCACCGCGAGCCGCACGAGCGGGCCGAGCACGAGCAGCCCGACGGCCGCGACGACGAGACCGACGAACAGGTCGCCGTTGCCGAGCCACCGCGGCGACGGGACCGGCCCCGCGAGGTACTGCTGGTTCGGCTGCGCCCCCGCGACCTGCGGCGGCGCGCCGGCGCTGCCCGGCATGCCCAGGACCCACGCCGCGACGTCGCGGGGAAAGTCGGGGACGAGCTCGTCGTCGATCTTGATGCCGTGGTTCGCGCCCGCGTAGTAGCGCACGGTCACCTCGGCGCCGGGCTGGTCCGCGGTCGCGTCCATCACCTCGCGCGCGCCCTGCTCGACCGGCATGGAGGGGTCGTCGGTGCCGTAGACGACGAGCACGGGCTGCGACAGCCGCTGAAGGTACGGCTCGACGTCGAAGTCGGCGTACTCGAAGCCGCCGCCGGGGATCGCCATGCCGACGGCGCGCGGGATGGCCCGGAACACGCCGTGCGGCACGTCGGTGTTGCGCAGGTAGCTGTCGACCGCGAACGCCGCCTGCTGCCGCGGCGGCACGACCGGTGCCGAGACGAGCACGCTGAACGCGATGCCCGGGTCGTCCACGGCCATGATCGGCACGATCCACGTGCCCTCCGACTCGCCGTACACGCCGACGGCGCCGGGGTCGACCCCGGGCCGGTCGCGCAGGAGGTCGACGGAGCGCAGGTAGTCTCGCGCCATCGCCGCGTAGTCGCGGTGTCGCGTCGTGTACGTGTCGAGGCGCTTGTCGGGCACGAGCGTCACGACGCCCGCGCTCGCGAGGTCGGTCGCGACGTCGACGAACGCCTCGGTCGCCTTGCCCGTGCCCGCGCCGTGGACGAACACCATGCCGGGGCGGTCGCCCTCGGCCCCGACCGGCTCGCGCAGGACGCCGTCGACGCTCGTGCCGTCGAGGCGGACCGTCACGTCGGTCTCGCGCACGTCGTAGGTGTCCACCCCGTCCACGCCGCCGGCAGGCTGTCCGCCGATCGTCGTGTCCGACGTCGCGGGCTCCAGGTGCTCGCCCACGGGGACCGGGTCCCACTGCGGGCCGGTCACGGCCCCGAGGATCGCGAGCACGACGGCGAGGGCTGCCGTCGTCGCGGCGGTCCGGAAGATCACCGTGGCATCGTACGTCGCGGCCTCTCGCGCCAGCCCTGGTGCGCGCCCGACACCCGGGCGGGGGACGTCCCCCGCCCGCCGCGCGGCGTCGGCCTCTGCGTCGGCCTCTGCGTCAGAAGCCGAGCCGGTGCAGCTGCTTGGGGTCGCGCTGCCAGTCCTTCGCGACCTTGACGTGCAGGTCCAGGTAGACCCGCGCGCCCAGCAGCGCCTCGATCCCGCGTCGCGCGCGCGTCCCGACGTCGCGCAGCCGCGAGCCGCCCCGCCCGATGACGATCGCCTTCTGGCTGTCGCGCTCGACGAAGAGGTTCACCCGCACGTCGAGCAGCGGCGGGCGGCCGGTGCGCTCGTCGCCGCTGCCCTCGCGCGGGACGATCTCCTCGACCTGGACGGCGAGCGAGTGCGGGAGCTCGTCGCGCACGCCCTCGAGCGCGGCCTCGCGCACGAGCTCGGCGACCATGACGGCCTCCGGCTCGTCCGTGAGCTCGCCGCCCGGGTAGAGCTCCGGGCCCTCCGGCAGGTGCGCGACGAGCACGTCGGTGAGGACGTCGACCTGGTACCCGTCCTGCGCCGAGACGGGGACGATGTCGGCCCATCCGCCCGCCTGCTCGCCGAGCGCGTCGACCGCGAGGAGGTGCGCCGCGAGGGTGCCGCGGTCCACGAGGTCGGCCTTGGTGACGACGGCGACGACCGGCGTGCGGTGGCGCCCGCGCCGGACCTCGGCCAGCTCGTTCGCGATGAAGCGGTCGCCGGGCCCGATCTTCTGGTCCGCGGGCAGGCAGAACGCGATGACGTCGACCTCGGTGAGCGTCTCGCGCACGAGGTCGTTGAGACGCTCGCCGAGCAGCGTCCGGGGACGGTGCAGACCGGGGGTGTCGACGAGGACGAGCTGGGCGTCGGCACGGTGCACGATGCCCCGGATGGTGTGCCGGGTCGTCTGCGGACGGCCGGACGTGATGGCGACCTTCTGGCCGACGAGCGCGTTCGTCAGCGTCGACTTGCCGGCGTTGGGCCGGCCGACGAGGCAGGCGAAGCCGGAACGGTGCTCGGACGGGGTGGTGCTCACGGGATGTCCTCCGGTGTCGAGCGCGCGACGTCGGACGACGCGGCGGGGGCGGTCGGGCGACGACGGGCCGCGGCCTCGTCGCCGGTGTCCTCGTCCTCGGTGCGCGCGCGCTCGACGCGCGAGACGACGAGGGTCGCGAGCTGCTTGCGCCGGCCCCGGACGCGGTCGGCCTCGAGCCGCAGGCCGTGGACCTCGGCGGACGAGCCCGGGAGCGGGACCTTGCCGAGCGCCTTGGCGAGGAGGCCGCCCGCGGTGTCGACGTCGTCGTCGTCGAGGCCGAGCTCGAACAGGTCGCCGAGCTCGTCGACGCTCAGCCGCGCGGGCACGCGCAGGCGCCCGTCGCCGAGGTCCTCGACCTCGGGCTCCGGGCGGTCGTGCTCGTCCGTGAGCTCGCCGACGATCTCCTCGAGCGCGTCCTCGATCGTCACGAGACCGGCGATGCCGCCGTACTCGTCGACGACCATCGCGATGTGCGACGCGGACGCCTGCATCTCGCGCAGCAGGTCGTCCACGGGCTTGGACTCGGGGACGAAGATCGCGGGGCGCGCGACGTCGCCGACCGGGCGGTCCCGGTCGCCGGGCGCGGCGTCGAGCACGCGCACGACGTCCTTGAAGTAGGCGACGCCGACGAGGTCGTCGGCGGACGTCCCGGTGACGGGGACGCGGGAGAACCCCGAGCGCAGGAACAGCGTGAGGGTCTTGCGCAGCGGCGTCTCGCGCGACGTCGTGATCATGTCGGTGCGCGGCACCATCACCTCGCGCGTCAGCGTGCTGCCGAGACCGAAGACCGAGCGGATGAGCTCGCGCTCCTCGTCCTCGATGACCTCGGACTCGTTGACGCGGTCCACCATGTCCTGCAGCTCGCGCTCGTGCGCGCCGGCGTCCGGGGCCGGGGCGAGCCGCGTGAGCCAGCGGGTCGCGGCGGCGACGGCCGCCAGCGGCCCGGACAGCGCGAGCAGGACCCGCACGGCGTGGCGGCGCCCGAGCGAGCGCGGGCTGGCGCGCACCACGACGAGTCCGACGACGACGCTCACGACGAGCGCGACGAGGAGCACCTGCCACCACGGCTCGAGCCAGGCGGCGACGAGCAGCGTCAGGCACGCCACCGCCGCGACCTCCGCGACGACGCGGACGAACCCGACCGAGCGCGCGGTGGCCGCGGGGTC
>NZ_LWGL01000233.1 GCF_001722485.1 Cellulosimicrobium cellulans
AGCCGGCCCAACCGGCACGGTCTTCCTCGGCGGCGCCGTCGTGCCGCGCGCGCAGGTCCGGGCCGAGGGTGCGCTGCAGCGGGTCCGCGGACGCGTCGATATCGGCCCCGTAGGTCGGCCACGCGGCCTGCCGGCGCCGGGCACCGGGACGGAACCGCGCGTCGTCGGCCCGTGGGCGCGCCGGCGCGTCGCGGTGCTCGTGGACGTCGCTCACGCCACCATCCTGCCCGAGCCGGTCCGCCTCGACGGGACGGTCCGTCCCGGCCGCCCCGGTCACCGCTGCACTCCCGTGCCTGCTCGCGGCGGCCGTGTGCGAGGATGGCTCGCATGACCGCGCGAGGCGATCGTCGATTTCCCGGGCCCGTCACGGGCCCGCGCCGCTGACGCGCGCCGTCACGCCACCTGCCGAGCAGGACGCGGACGGACCGGCCCGGACGGGCGCCCTAGAATGACGCGGACGCGCCGGGCGCGTCCGCGCACCCGGCCCGTGGTGCGCACCGTGGGCCGCGTCCCACCGTCCCGCCACCGCCAGGAAGGCACCCATGTCCAGCCCTGACGCCGCCGTCGCCCGTCCCTCGCGGACCGACGACGGGGCCCTTGCCACCACGCCGTCGCCGCTCGACGCCGACGCCCTGCAGCGCGCGCTCGACGACGCCCTCGCGGCCGTCGCCGCCGCGGGCGACCTCGACGCCCTCAAGGCCGTGCGCACCGAGCACGCGGGCGACCGCAGCGCGCTCGCGCTCGCGAACCGGCAGATCGGCTCGCTCGCGCCCGAGGACAAGAAGACCGCCGGCCGGCTCCTCGGACCGCTGCGCGGGCGCCTGAACCAGGCGATCGCGGCGCGCCAGGCCGAGCTCGAGGCCGAGCGCGACGAGCGCGTCCTCGTCGAGGAGGCCGTCGACGTCACGCTCCCCACGGAGCGCGCGCCCCGCGGCGCACGGCACCCGTTGGAGACCCTTCAGGAGCGGATCGCCGACTTCTTCGTCGGGCTCGGGTGGGAGATCGCCGACGGGCCCGAGGTCGAGGCCGAGTGGTTCAACTTCGACGCCCTGAACTTCGGGCCCGACCACCCCGCGCGGCAGATGCAGGACACGTTCTACGTCGCCGGCGAGGGCGACGAGCCGTCGAACCTCGTGCTGCGCACGCACACCTCGCCGGTGCAGGCCCGCTCGCTGCTCGAGCGCGGCGTGCCGCTGTACGTGGCGTGCCCGGGCAAGGTGTTCCGCACCGACGCGCTGGACGCGACGCACACGCCCGTGTTCCACCAGGTGGAGGGCCTCGCGGTCGACAAGGGCCTGACGATGGCGAACCTCGTCGGCACGCTCGACGCGTTCGCGCGCGCGATGTTCGGACCCGAGGCGCGCACGCGGCTGCGCCCGGCGTACTTCCCGTTCACCGAGCCGAGCGCCGAGATGGACCTGTGGTTCCCGCAGAAGAAGGGCGGGGCCGGCTGGATCGAGTGGGGCGGCTGCGGGATGGTCAACCCGAATGTGCTGCGCGCGGTCGGGGTGGACCCCGAGGTCTACTCGGGCTTCGCGTTCGGGATGGGCGTCGAGCGCACGCTCATGCTGCGCCACGGGATCGCGGACATGCATGACATGGTGGAGGGCGACGTGCGCTTCTCCACCCAGTTCGGAATGGGGATCTGATGCCGTACGTCGCCCTCGACTGGCTCGGCGACCACGTCGAGCTGCCCGCCGGGCTCACGGCCGAGCAGCTCGCCGCGGACCTCGTGCGCGTCGGCCTGGAGGAGGAGGCGGTCCACGGCGCGGCCGTGACCGGCCCCCTCGTCGTCGGCCGCGTGCTCGAGCTGACGCCCGAGCCGCAGAAGAACGGCAAGACGATCAACTGGTGCCAGGTCGACGTCGGCACGCACAACGTCGACGGCGTCCCGGCCACGGACGGCGGGCAGCCCCGCGGGATCGTGTGCGGCGCGCACAACTTCGCCGAGGGCGACCTCGTCGTCGTGGCGCTGCCGGGCGCCGTCCTGCCGGGACCGTTCCCCATCGCGAGCCGCAAGACCTACGGGCACGTCTCCGACGGCATGATCTGCTCCCAGCGCGAGCTCGGCCTCGGCGAGGACCACGACGGCATCATCGTCCTGCCGCGCCTCGGGTACGCCGCCGACGACCTGACTCCCGGCCAGGACGCGGTCGCGCTGCTCGGCCTCGGCGACGAGGTCCTCGAGATCAACGTCACGCCGGACCGCGGCTACGCGTTCTCCTACCGCGGCGTCGCCCGCGAGTACGCGCACTCCACCGGGGCGCGGTTCACCGACCGCGGGCTGGAGGAGTCCCTCACGGCACCCCTGCCCGCCGCGACGCCCGACGGCTTCCCCGTCGAGGTCGACGACGCCGCGCCCGTCCAGGGCGTGCCGGGCTGCGACCGGTTCGTCACGCGCGTCGTGCGCGGGATCGACCCGGCCGCGACGACGCCCGCGTGGATGCAGCGGCGCCTCACGGCGTCCGGCATGCGCCCGATCTCGCTCGCGGTCGACGTGACGAACTACGTCATGCTCGACCTCGGCCAGCCGCTGCACGCCTACGACCTCGAGAAGGTCGCCGCCCCGGTGGTCGTGCGGCGCGCGGCGCCGGGCGAGCGACTCGTCACGCTCGACGACGTCGACCGCGCGCTCGACCCGCAGGACCTGCTCATCACCGACAGCCCCGACGGGGCGCGCGCGTCGCGCGTGCTCGGTCTCGCGGGCGTCATGGGCGGCGCGTCGTCCGAGGTCGGCCCGGCGACGACCGCCGTCCTCGTCGAGGCGGCGCACTTCGACCCCGTGACGGTCGCGCGCACCGCGCGCCGGCACAGGCTGTCGAGCGAGGCCGCCAAGCGGTTCGAGCGCGGCGTCGACCCGCAGCTGCCCGCCGTCGCGGCGCAGCGTGTCGTCGACCTGCTCGTCGAGCTGGGCGGCGGCACGGCCGACGCGGCCGTGTCCGACCTGGACCGGACCGCGGCGCCCGCGCCGGTGCGCCTCCCGGTCGGCGAGGCCGAGCGGCTGGTCGGTGTGCCGTACACGGCGGAGCAGGTCGTCGGCGCGCTGCGCGCGCTCGGCGCCACGGTCGACGAGGCACCGGGGGAGGACGGCCTGCTGGTCGTCACGCCGCCGTCGTGGCGCCCCGACCTCACCGGCGCGGCCGAGCTCGTCGAGGAGGTCGCGCGCCTCGTCGGCTACGACGCGATCCCCTCCGTCCTGCCGCCCGCCCCGGGCGGCAGGGGCCTGACGCGCGAGCAGTCCGTGCGGCGGTCCGTCGCGCGGGCGCTCGCGGAGGCCGGCCTCGTCGAGACGCTCAGCTACCCGTTCGTCGGCGAGGGCGAGCTCGACGCGCTGCGCCTCCCCGCCGACGACGAGCGGCGCCGCGCGGTGCGCCTCGTCAACCCGATCGCCGACGGCCGCCCGCTCATGCGCACCGACCTGCTGAGCACGCTGCTGGAGACGGCGCGCCGCAACGTCGGCCGCGGCCTGCCCGACGTCGCGGTGTTCGAGATCGGTCTGGTGACTCGGCCCCACGCCGGGGCCGGCGCGGCACCGGCGCTGCCGCCCGCGGTCCGCCCGTCGGACGACGCCCTCGCGGCGCTCGACGGCGCGAGCGGCTG
>NZ_LWGL01000234.1 GCF_001722485.1 Cellulosimicrobium cellulans
CGCGTCGCCCGACGGCGCGGCCCGGGCGGGGCGCTCCCCGCGTCACGGGCGTGCCCACGTACGGGATCGGTCTCGTGAGCCGCTACCCCGTCGAGCGCTGGTCGCGGCACGAGCTCGCGCGCATGCCGTGGCGCTCCCGCTTCCGGCGCGGGAAGCCGGGCTCGCGCTGGCCGGTGCGCGTCGTGCCCGACGAGCCGCGCGCGGCGCTCGCGGCCCGGGTCGCGACGCCGTGGGGGCCGCTGACGGTCGTCGGCACGCACACGACGTCGCGCCCGGAGTTCACCGCGGACCAGTTCCGTGCGTTCGTCGACGCGTGCGCCGGGCTGCCGCGCCCGCTCGTGCTGCTCGGCGACCTCAACCTCCGCGCGCCCGAGCCGGCCGAGCTGAGCGGCTTCGCGCCGCTCGGCGACGCGCTCACGCACCCGGTCGACGACCCGGTGCGGCAGATCGACCACGTGCTCGCCGATCCCGGGGCCGGCGTACGCATCGCTCCCGCGGGGCCGGCCGTCGCGATCGACACCGGGCTGTCCGACCACCGCGCACTCGTCGTGGACGTGGTGGTCGAGCGCGACGGGGACGAGGCCCCGACGCGCTGAGCGGGGCACGCGTCAGGCGACGAGCTCGACGTCCTGCGGGGCGGGCTCGGCGATCTCGGCGAGACGACGACGGCGCGCCCGGACGAGCAGGACGACGGCCTGGACGCCGATGACGATCCAGACGAGGTTCGCGAAGACCGACGGCCACACGCCGTTCGCCGCGGCGACGAGGCCCATGAGGCCCGCCGCGCCGAGGTTGGTGAGCTGGAAGTGTGCCGAGGACGGGGTCCAGCGGCCGCGGCTGACCATGGCGTAGGCGACGACGCCGGCGGCGGCGCCGACCCATCCGAGGATCATGACGAAGGTGTCGAGGGTGACGAGCACAGCGATACTCCGGGTGCAACGAAGGGTGGGTGGAGAGGTTTCCGCGACGCTGCGGTGGCTGTGCGCTCCGGGCTTGTGGCTGGTGGCGCGGGGAGGACGAAGCTCTGGCGCCGGCCCCCACGTTGGAGGAGTGCCGGCCGGCGCCACGCACAAGTGTGGGTCCTCTCGACGTTCAGCACAATCGAATGACACTTGAGTGGTCATTTAGTATGGCTACATGGCGACAGACCCACGCAGGCTTGCCGTCCTCCTTGCCGTGCACCGCGGCGGAGGTGTGCTCGCGGCCGCGGATCTCCTAGGAGTTACCCCCTCCGCGGTCTCCCAGCAGATCCAGCGTCTCGAGGCCGAGGAAGGCGTCACGGTGCTCGACCGGGGGCCTCGCGGCGTGACGCTCACGCCGGCGGGTCGCGTGCTCGCCGACGTGGCCGAGCGCATCGAGGCCGAGCTCGTCGAGGCGCGCAAGGAGCTCGCCGCGCTGAGCGACGAGGTCACGGGCCGCGTCACGCTCGGTGCGTTCCAGTCCGCGATCCGCGCGGTCGTCGCGCCGGTCGCCCAGCGGATCGCCGAGGAGTCCCCCGGCGTCGAGCTGAGCGTCCAGGAGCGCGAGCCCGCCGAGGCGCTGCGCCTGCTGCGCGCGGGCGAGCTCGACGTCGTGCTCCTCGAGCGCGACTTCGAGGCCGCGGAGAGCCCGGCGCCGCGCGGCACGCACGAGGTCGTGCTCCTCGAGGAGCCGTGGCGCCTCGTCGTGCCGGCCACGATGCCGACCCCCGCGCGTCTCGACGACGTGCGCGACGCCGTCTGGATCGCGGCCCAGCCCCACACGGCCGCGGCGCGCGCGCTCAGCAGGCTCTCCCACGGCCTCGGCGGCACGCTGCGCACGCAGCACCTCTACTACGACTTCGACGTCGCGCTCTCGCTCGTCGCCGCGGGCCTCGGCGTGGCGATGCTGCCCGCTCTCGCCGTCGAGGGAGGTGCGGCCGACGAGGTGCCCGAGGGCGTGACGGTCGTCGGGCTGCCCGGCCTCGGCTCGCGCCGGCTCGTGGCGCGCCACCGCGCGACCCGGCACGAGCCGAGGCCCGTCGTGAGCGCCGTCGTCGACGCGATGGTCGAGGCGGCGGCGGAGATCAGCTTCGCCTGACGCTCGCCGCGCGCCGGGGCCTCAGACGTCGAACCGCGTCGCGCCGTACGGCTCGGCGGCGCCGAACGCGAACACGCGGGTCGGCGCGACGCGGTACACCGACCACGGGGGCGGGCCCGCCGACGGCGCGCTGAACTCGGCCGTGAGGGCGTCGCCGTCGACGTGCGCGGGCCAGCCGTCGTCGCGGAACCCCGCGGCCACGCGCTCGAGCGTCACCGGGTCCGTGACGCGCTCCGCGGTCCCCTCGACCGTGAGGTCGAACGGCTCGGTCGCGACGGTGAGCGTGCACCGCGGGTCGCGCCGCACGTTGCGGATCTTGCGCGTCCCCTCGCCCGCGCACAGGAAGATCTCCTCGTCGAGGACGAGCGCCCCGAGCGGCACGACGTGCGGGGCAGGGTCGTACGCTGCCCGGGTGGACGTAGCGGTGATCGGGGCGACGGGTGACGTCGGACGACAGGTGTGCACACAGCTCGTCGAGCGGCAGGTCCTCGCG
The DNA here is from genome assembly GCF_001722485.1 of Cellulosimicrobium cellulans. GTDB lineage: Bacteria > Actinomycetota > Actinomycetes > Actinomycetales > Cellulomonadaceae > Cellulosimicrobium > Cellulosimicrobium cellulans_A. The sequence goes on from NZ_LWGL01000234.1 coordinate 2,552, forward strand.
CCGACGTCGCGGCTCCAGCTCGTCGGCCGGGCCGGCGGCGCGTCCGAGCGCGCGGTGCACGGGCTCCGCGCGGACCTCGTCGACGCCTACGACGAGCACGCGCCGCTGCTCGACGTCGCGCACTCCCCCGCGGACGTCGCTGCGGACGTCGTGGTCGTCGCGGCCGGGATCACCGCGCCGGCGCGCGCGGGAGCGGACCCGGACCGGCGCCTGCTCGCCGAGACGAACCGCGCGGTGCTCGCCGAGCACGCCGACGCGATCGCCCGCCACGGGTCGGGCCACGAGGTCGTCATCGTCGTGACCAACCCGGTCGAGCTCGGCGTCGCCGTGATGGCGGAGCGCCTCGGCCGGCACCGCGTCATCGGCATGGGCGCCTGGCTCGACACGCTGCGGTTCCGCCGCGAGGTCGCGCTCGAGCTCGGCGTGCGGCGGCACCGCGTGGGCGGCTTCGTCGCGGGCCAGCACGGCGAGGACGCCGTGCCGCTGTGGTCGACCGTGCGCGTCAGCGGGCTCGACCTCAGCGAGCGCCGGCGCGCCGTCGACGGGCTGCGCCGGGGCCGGACGCTCGACGTGCTGCCCGGCGAGATCGCCGCCGCGAAGCGCGAGCTCGCGGCCCTCGCCGTCGAGGACATCGGTGCCGCGTTCGACCTCATCGACACGTGGCCCGCCGACCTGCGGGCCGTCACGCGTCCCTGGATGACGCACCAGTCCGGCGCGAAGACGCCCGCCGGGACGGCGAGCGCGACCGTCGACCTCGTCGACACCGTGCTCGACGGGCGCGAGATCGTCGTCGCCGGGCAGGTCGCGCTCGACGGCGAGATCGCGCTCGCCGACGGCCGGGGCGGCGAGCCGGCGCCCTTCCGCGGCGTGCTCGGCGTCCCGCTCGTCCTCGGCCCCGAGGGGTGGACGCGCGTGCTCCTCGACGACCTGCCCGACGACGAGTCGCGCCGCCTCGCCGGGGCCGCCGACGGCGTCGGGCACATGCTCGCCGCGACCGGCGCGGTGGCGGAGCGGGGCGCCGGGGCG
>NZ_LWGL01000235.1 GCF_001722485.1 Cellulosimicrobium cellulans
GTCCGCGCTCTTCGGCGCGCTCGAGGCCCTGGCCGACGACGAGGCCGCGCTCGCCCGCGCCCAGGAGGCCGCGGTCCGCCACGCCGGCCGGAACGACTGGCGCACCGCGCGCGGACGGCTCGACGCCGTGCTCGCGGCCACGACCGGGGCGGTGCCGGCATCATGACCGCGCCACGGACCACGCTGCGGGCGCGGACCCTCCCGCTGCGCGCGACGACCCCGGACGACGAGGCCCGGTGGGCCGAGCTCGTCGACCGTGCGCTCGAGCCCAACCCGTTCCTGTCCCCCGCGTACCTCGCGACGGCGGCGCGCCACCTGCCCGAGGCGCGCGACGTCGTCCTCGTCGTCGTCGAGGACGTCGACCGCATGCGCGCGCTGCTGCCCCTGAGCCGGGACGCCTCGACGGCAGGGGCGACGTCCGCGACCACGGCCGGCCCCTTTCTCGCCCACGACTCGCCGTTGTGCGCGCCGCTCATCGACCGCGACGACGCCGACGCCACGCTCGACGCGCTCCTGGCGCACCTGCGCTCGCGCGCGAACGGGTTCCCGGGTCTCGTCGATCTCACGCTCGTCCCCGGCGACGGCCCGCTGTGGGAGGCCTTGCACCGTGCCTGCGCCCGCAACCGCGTGGGCGTGCTCGAGCGCTCCCGCTTCGAACGCGCCGTCCTGCGGCGGGCCGACGGCGCCCCGGACCCGCGTGCGGCCCTCAGCACCGCGCGCCGCAAGCAGGTGGACCGGATGCAGCGCCGGCTCGAGCGCGAGGCCGGGCCCCTGGAGGTGACCGACCGCGGCGGGGACCCGGACGGGTTCGAGGAGTTCGTCCGGCTCGAGGCCGCGGGCTGGAAGGGCACCACCGAGCACGGGGGCGCGCTCGCCGTCGTCCCCGGCCGTGCCGAGTGGTTCCGGGACGTGGCGGCGGGGCTGCGCGAGCGCGGGAACCTCGTCGTCCTGCGCGTCACCGCGGGCGGCGAGACGGTGTTCGTGTCCGTACTGCTCCGCGCGGGCCGCTCCCTGTACTGCCTCATGGACACGTACGACGAGCGCTTCGCGCGCTGCAGCCCGGGCACGGTCGGCCGCGTCCTCGAGCAGGAGTTCTGCCTCGAGCAGACCGACGCCGAGCTGCTCGACCCGTGCCTGCACCCCACCAACGTGCTCCCGACCGGTCTCTACCGCGACCGGCGACCGCTCGTCGGCCTCGTGCTCGGGACGCGCCCGCGGGCCCGCGCCCTGCTCCTGCTCGTCCGTGCCCGCCGCCGGCTGCGCGACCTGCGACCGCGGCGCGACGACCACCGCCCCGGCGCCTCGCCGGCGGCCCGATCTCGAGAGGCGGACCCCGATGGTCTGGACCGATAGGGTCCTGCCCGTCGCGTCGTCGCACGCCGTGGACCACACGGCGTGGGCGGCGCTCGGCGAGCGGGCGGCGGACCCGAACCCGTACTTCGAGCCGTCCTTCCTCGTGCCGGCGGCGCGCCACCTCGACCGGGCGGGCTCCCTGCGCCTCCTCGTCGTCGAGGACGCCGGCCGCTGGCAGGCGGTGCTGCCGTTCGAGCACGCCCCGGGGCACCGCTCCCTGCGCGGGCGCACGAGCACGGGCGGACCGCTGCTCGGCTTCGTCTCGCCCTGCGGCACGCCGCTCGTCGACCTCGACGCGTCGGAGCGTGCCGCCGACCGGCTCGTCGAGGCCCTGCTCGCGCGCGGCCGCGAGCTGGGCCGCCTCGTCGACCTGGCCAACGTCGACGTCGGCACGCGGACGGGGCGCTCCCTGCTCGGCGCCCTCGAGCGGCGCGGCGTGCCGCGACGCACGTGGGACCACTTGTCCCGCGGCGCCCTGGACAGCACGGACGACGCGCCGGTCGACGTCCTCGCCGCCCTCTCCCGGTCCCGCCGTCGCAGCCTGCAGCGCAGCCGCCGGCACCTCGAGCACGAGCTGGGCGGACCGCTCGAGGTCGCGTGGGCCACGGACGCCGACGCCGTCGAGCGATTCCTGGAGCTCCAGGCGGCCGGCTGGAAGGGGACGCCCGGCCGTGGCGGGAAGGCGCTGCTCCTGCACCGCGGCACGGCGGCCTGGTTCCGCGACCTGGCGGAGGCCGCCGCGCCCCACCTGCGCGTGCTCGAGGTGCGGTGCGGCGGTGAGCTGCTCTACTCGGGCGTGACGCTCGTGCGCGACGACCGCGCGTTCTTCGTGCTCGACGCGTACGACGAGCGCTGGTCCCGCTGGAGCGTCGGCTCCTGGGGGCAGCTGCTCATGATGGCGGAGATGACGCGGGAGGGCCTGTCCCTGGACAGCTGCACCGACCCGCGCGAGTACCCGCTCAACACCGCGCTCTACCCGGACCGGCGGGAGCTGCGCTCGATGACGTGCGCGGTCGGGACGCGGGCGGAGCGGGCGCTGTTCGCCGGCGCCGACCGCGTGCTCGACGCGCGCCGCGCGTTCCTCGCGCGCGCCCGCGACCTCACCTCCCGTGCGGTGTCGGCGCTGCACGCCGCCCTCCTGCCCGTCGTGAACGAGCTGCCGTGCGTCGCCGTCGTGATCTGAGCCCGGTGCGCTCGCGCGTGGTGCGGGTCCGGGACCTCGACGAGGACGCCCTCGTGCGGTGGCGCGAGCTCGCCGACCGCCCGCTCGAGCCGAACGTGTTCTTCACGCCCGACTTCCTCGTCCCGACCGTCGAGCACTTCGACGTCGAGCACGCGGGCGGACCCGGCGGCGTGCGCGTGCTGGTCGTCGAGGACGACGTGCGGTGGCTCGCCGTCCTGCCCGTCGAGACGGTGCGCGGCGGACGGCGCTGGCCGCTGCCCCACGCGTCCACCGACGGGCCGGTGCTCAACCTCGTGACGTCGCTCGGCTCGCCGCTCGTGCTCGCCGACGACGGCGAGGCCAACCTGCGCCACCTCGTGCGCGCCCTGCGCCGGCACGCGCGCGAGCTCGGCGGCGCCGTCGACCTGGTGTACCTCGCGGCGGACGGACCGGTGGGCGGCGGTCTGCGCCGTGCGCTCGAGGCGGACGGGCTCGCCGTGCACGAGTGGGGCCGGGACGACCGGGCCGCGGCCGACCTCGACGTCGTCCGGTCGGCAGCGCCGGGCGCCTTCGCCCATCTCACGAAGTCGAGGCACCGGGACGTGCGCCGGCGCGCGCGCCGGCTGGGCGAGGAGCTGGGCACCCCGGTCGAGCTGGCCGGGCTGCGGCTCGAGCAGGTCGACGACGCCGACGCCTTCCTCGACTTCGAGAAGCACTCGTGGAAGTCCGACGCGGCCCGCGACGGCGTCGGCCTGTCGAGGCTCACGGGCGGGACCGGGTGGTTCCGCGACGTCTTCACGCGGTTCGCCGCCCACGGCGACGCGTCCGTCGTCGCCCTGCGGGTGGGCGGGGAGACGCTCTACCTGTCGTCCTTCCTCCGGCACGGCGACACCGTGTTCGGCTGGTACGACGAGTACGCCGACACCACCGCCACCGGGTCCGCCGGTAGGGCGCGACGGCGGGACGAACGGCGCATCCCGGCCGTCGTTGCTAGGTTTCGGGCGTGCCCTCTGACTGGAAGCGGCGACGCGCGGCCCGGCGCCTCAAGCC
>NZ_LWGL01000236.1 GCF_001722485.1 Cellulosimicrobium cellulans
AGGCGGAGCCGACGCGCGAGCAGTCGGCGCGCGAGGCGGCCGCCGCGCTCGTCGGCACGGCCCCGGCCACCGATCAGGCGCCCGCCGCCGACGACGTCGCGCGCCCGGACGAGGCCCCCGAGGAGGCGTCGGGCGGGGGCATGGTGCCCACGACCACGCCGGCGGGGGCGGCGCCGGACGAGCAGGCCGTCGCGGCGGACACCGCGTTGGACACCGCGTCCGACACCGCGTCGGACGACGACGCGCTCGCGGGCGAGGACGTGCCCATGGAGGTGCGGGTCGCCCAGACGCTCGCCGACCTCCAGTCGTCCACGGGCGGCGCCGTCACGGCGTCGGTGCTCAAGCGCACGCTGCTGCGCAAGGACCCGACGTTCAGCGAGGCCGACTACGGGTTCCGCACGTTCGGCGAGTTCCTGCGGTTCCTCGCCGACCGCGACTTCGTCGAGCTCGCCACGGGGCCGTCGACGGGCGACCCCGAGGTGTCGCTGCCGGCCCAGAACACCGACTCCACGTTCGAGCTGCTGCGCGCGGTCGTCCAGGACGAGGGCGGCGCGGCCGCGCTCTCGGGCCTGAAGAACGCGATCCGCAAGCGGCGGCCCGACTTCAGCGAGAAGGCGCTCGGCTACCGCGGGTTCCTCCAGTTCTGCAAGGCCGCGCAGTCCGCCGGCGCCGTCGACCTCGCGTGGGACGACGACGCCGACGACTACCTCGTCACGGTCGCCTGACCACGGCTGCGCCGAGGGGAGGCCCCTCGGCGCAGCCGCAGCGCGTGCTCAGCGCCCGACGAAGCCGAGCAGCGCCTTGTTGACGTCGTCCGCGTGCGTCCACAGCAGGCCGTGGGGCGCGCCCTCGACCTCGACGTACTCGGCGTCCGGGACGAGCGTGCTGAACCGTCGGGCCGTGGCGTCGATCGGCAGGATGTTGTCCTTCGTCCCGTGCAGGATGAGCGTCGGCTTGCCCGCGTCCCGCACCGCCTCGACGTCGGCGCGGAAGTCCTCGATCCAGGACGGCACGACGGCGTACGCGGCGACGGGCGCCGACCCGACCGCGGTGTTCCAGCTCGCCCGGACGACCTCCTCGCTGATGCGCTCCCCGAGGTTCTCGTCGAGGTTGTAGAAGTCGGTGTAGAACTGGGTGAACCAGGCGTAGCGGTCGGCGCGCGCGGCCTCGACGATCCCGTCGAACACGGACTGCGGGACGCCCTCGGGGTTGTCGTCGCGCTGGACGAGGAACGGCTCGAGCGAGGCGAGGAACGCGAGCTTCGCGACGCGGTCGTGCCCGTGGTTCCTCACGTACCGGGCGAGCTCGCCCGTGCCCATGGAGAAGCCGACGAGGATCACGTCGCGCAGGTCGAGCGTCTCGAGGACGGTGTCGAGGTCCCGGGCGAACGTGTCGTAGTCGTAGCCCGACCCGACCTTGCTCGACGCGCCGAAGCCGCGGCGGTCGTAGGTGATCACGCGGTAGCCGGCGGCGAGCAGCTCGCGCGTCTGGAGCTCCCAGCTGTGGCCGTCGAGCGGGTAGCCGTGGATGAGGACGACGGGCTGCCCCGACCCCTGGTCCTCGTAGTACAGCTCGATGTCGGTGGTGTTCTCCTGCCCGACGGTGATGTACCCCATGGTGTGCTCCCTCATCTGGAAACCTGGCGGAGAACGGTCGTTCTCCGCGTGGTCGCTACACTAGAGAACGATGGTTCTCCGCGCAAGGGGGCGGAGATGAACGGGAGGTGTCACGATGCTCGACGACGAGACCGCACGCGCCGCGGTGACGGCCGCGGCCGATCGGCTCTTCTACGCCCGAGGGGTGCAGACCGTCGGCATGGACGCCGTGCGCGCCGAGGCAGGGGTGTCGCTCAAGCGGATCTACGCGCTGTTCCCGTCCAAGGAGGACCTCGTCGTCGCGGTCCTCGCCGAGCGCACGCGGCAGTGGGACGAGGGGCTGGAGCGGTGGGCCGCGCAGGCGCGGACCCCGCGCGACCGGGTCCTCGCCGTCTTCGACTTCCTCGACGCGTGGTTCCGCGAGGACGGGTTCCGCGGCTGCGCCTTCATCAACTCGTTCGGCGAGCTGGGGGCCACGTCGCCGCGCGTCGCGGACGCGGTCCGCGAGCACAAGGAGTCGTTCCAGCAGTACGTGCTGGGGCGCGTCCGCGAGGCCGGGCTGCCCGACGCCGTCGCGCTCCAGGTGGTCCTCCTCGCGGAAGGCGCCCAGACCACGGCCGCGATCACGCACGACGCGGGCGTGGCTCGCCAGGCCCGCAGCGCGGCCGAGGCGCTGCTCGACGCCGTCCCGGCCTGACGCGCACGATCGTTCAAGACCGCTCCTGCCGCAGCGCGATAGACCGTCCTCGGCGCGACGCGCGCCGGGGAAGGGGCACGGGATGGCCGGACGGTCGGTGACGGGTGGACGCTCGGCGACGGGGTTCGTCGGGCTCGGGACGATGGGCGGGCCCATGGCGCTGCGGCTCCTCGCGGCGGGCGAGGAGCTCCTCGTCTGGAACCGTACGCCGGGCCGCGGGGACGCCGTCGTGCGCGCGGGCGCGACGCTCGCCGCAGACGTCGACGAGGTGTTCCGGCGCGCCGCGACCGTCGTGCTCGTCCTCACCGACGAGGACGCCGTCGACGACGTGCTCGGCCGTGGCACCCCGGCCTTCGCCCGGCGCGTGCGCGGTACGACGCTCGTCCAGGTCGGCACGGTGGCGCCCGGGTGGTCCGCACGCCTGGCCGACGACGTGCGCGCCGCCGGCGGGACCCTCGTCGAGGCGCCCGTGTCGGGGTCGCGCGGACCGGCCCAGGCGGGTGAGCTCGTCGTCATGCTCGCGGGCGACGACGACGCCGCCCTCGCCGCGGTCGAACGCATGGTCGCACCGCTCGCGCGCGCGGTCGTGCGGTGCGGCCCCGTCCCTGCGGCGTCGCGCACGAAGCTCGCCGTGAACACGTACCTCGTCGGGATGGTCACCGCGCTCGTCGAGGCCTTCCACGTCGCCGAGCGCACCGGGGTCGACGCGCGCGTGCTCGAGCGCGTGCTCGACGCCGGGCCGATGGCCTCGGCGGTCTCGCGCACCAAGGCCGACAAGCTCGTGCGCGACGACCGTGGCGTCCAGGCGGCGGTCGACGACGCGTGGCGCAACACGCGCCTCGCCCTCGCCGCCGCGCGTGACGCCGGGGCGGCGACACCACTGCTCGCCGCGGTCGAGGAGGTCTACCGCGCGACGTCGGCGGCGGGCCTGGGGGGTGCCGACATGGTGGCGACCGTCGAGGCGTTCCGCGCGGCGTCGCGCCAGGCGCCGGGCGTGAGCCCGTACGCGGAGCGGAAGGCCCGGGTGAGATGACTCTGGTCGGCGAAGCCCGCGAGCGCCGCCGCGTCGGCGAGGCCCGTGCCGGCGCGCAGCAGCGTGCGGGCGCGGTCGAGCCGGCGGTGGGTGCGGTATCGGCTCGGGCTCGTGCCGAAGGCGGCGCGGAACTGCCGGGCGAGCGCCCAGCGGTCCGTCCCGGCGACGCGCTCGAGGTCGGCGGCGGTGTGCGCGGCGGTGGGGTCGTCGGCGAGCAGGACGCGCACGGTCCGCC
>NZ_LWGL01000237.1 GCF_001722485.1 Cellulosimicrobium cellulans
ACGGTGGCGAAGATCGTCGCGGGCGTGCTGACCCCCGACGCGGGGCTCGTCGAGATCGACGGCGTCCCCGTGACGATCGGCTCGCCGTCGGCGGCGAACCAGCTGGGGATCGCGACGGTGTTCCAGGCGACCTCGTCGAGCGGGCGCGCGCGGCGCGCGCGGCCCTGGGCGAGCGCGCGTTCGTCCTCGGTCACCACTACCAGCGCGACGAGGTCATCGACTTCGCCGATGTCACCGGCGACTCGTTCAAGCTCGCGCGCGAGGCGGCCGCCCGCCCCGAGGCGGAATTCATCCTGTTCTGCGGCGTGCACTTCATGGCCGAGAGCGCGGACATCCTCACGTCCGACGCGCAGCAGGTCGTCCTGCCGGACCTCGCGGCCGGCTGCTCGATGGCCGACATGGCGGCGATCGACCAGGTCGAGGACGCGTGGGACGTGCTCGAGGAGGTCGGGATCGCCGACTCGACGATCCCCGTGACCTACATGAACTCCTCGGCCGCGATCAAGGCCTTCACGGGGCGGCACGGCGGCACGGTGTGCACCTCCTCGAACGCCGAGGTCGCCCTGCGCTGGGCGTTCGACCAGGTCGGCGGGATCGACGGCACCGGCAAGGTGCTCTTCCTGCCCGACCAGCACCTCGGCCGCAACACGGCGGTCCTCAAGCTCGCGATGTCCCTCGACGACTGCGTCGTGTTCGACCCGCGCAAGCCGAACGGCGGCCTCACGGACGCCGAGCTGCGCGACGCGCGCATGATCCTGTGGCGGGGCCACTGCTCCGTGCACGGGCGGTTCTCGGCGAAGAACGTCGACGACATCCGTGCGGCGGTGCCGGACGTCAATGTCCTCGTGCACCCCGAGTGCAAGCACGAGGTGGTCACCGCGGCCGACTTCGTCGGGTCGACGGAGTACATCATCAGGACGCTCGAGGCCGCCGAGCCCGGGTCGTCCTGGGCGATCGGCACCGAGCTCAACCTCGTGCGCCGCGTGGCGCGCGCGCACGCGGACAAGCAGGTGCACTACCTCGACTCGACGGTGTGCTTCTGCTCGACGATGAACCGGATCGACCTGCCGCACCTCGTGTGGGCGATGGAGTCGCTCGTCGCGGGCCGCGTGGTGAACCGGATCGTCGTGGACGCGGACGACGCGCACTGGGCGCGCGTCGCGCTCGACCAGATGCTCGCCCTCCCGGGGGTCTGACGGCGACGCGTCGGGCGACCGCGCCCGGCGGCGACGGGGCCGCCGGGACGGGGCGGCACGCGGAGGTGGTGTCATGAGCACCGGCAACGGCATGAGCGTGGGCGTCCTCGTGTTCGACGACGCGGAGGAGCTCGACGTCGCCGGCCCGTTCGAGGTGCTCACCGCCTGGGCGGAGCTCTCCGCGCTCAGTCCCCGCGTCTCCACGTTCTCGCGGGACGGCGCCGGTGTGCGCCTCGCGAACGGGCTGCGGCTCGTCCCCGACCGCTCCGCCGACGACGTCGGGCCCCTCCACGTGCTGGTCCATCCCGGCGGCCGGGGGGCGCGGGCGCTGGTCGCCGACCGGGCGCACCTCGCGTGGCTGCGGGGGCTGCGGGCGCGGACGCCCGTCGTGGCGAGCGTGTGCACGGGCTCGCTCGTCCTCGCCGCGGCCGGCCTGCTCGCCGGCCGTCCGGCGACGACGCACTGGGCGCACTACGACGAGCTCGCCGAGATCGACCCGAGCGTCGTGCTCGACACGGAGGCGCGGTTCGTCGACGACGGCGACGTCGTGACGTCCGCCGGCATCTCGGCCGGGATCGACATGGCGCTGCACCTCGTCGCGCGGCTCGAGGGCGACGACGTCGCGCGCGCGGTGCGGCGCCAGCTCCAGTACGACCCCGCACCGCCGGTCTGACGGGCGATGCCGCCGCTCCCCCGGCCGAGGACCGGACCGGGACCTGTCGGCTCAGCGCACCCGGGCGGCGTAGCGGCCGGAGCGGTGCGCCCACACGTCGAACACGACGGTGCAGAAGGGCGGGACGGTCGCCGCGAGCGCGAGGAACCCGGTCCACAGCGACCAGCGCACCCGCACGGCGACGAGCACGGCGAGCGCGACGTAGACGAGCACGAGCCCGCCGTGCACGGGCCCGAAGATCTCGACGCCCCGCTCGGTCGTCCCGGCGACCCACTTGAGGTACATCCCGACGAGGAGGCCGGCCCAGGAGAACGCCTCGGCGACGGCGACGGCGCGGAAGGCGCGCACGACCCACGGGTGCCGGGCCGGCACGTCGCGGACGGGGTCGGCGGCGGTGGGGCGAGGGGCGGGGCTCGTCGTCGTCACGGGGCGCATCCTCGCACAGCACCCTGATACCTGATACCGCCGGTGCGGGACAGTACCCTGCGACGGTGACCCGACAGCTCCAGCTCCTCGTCGCCAGCACGATGCCGCGCAAGGCCGTCCCCGGCCGTGCCCTGCTCGACGTGTCCGTCACACGCATGCGCGTGCGCCCGGGCGACCTGGACTTCTACCTGCACGTGAACAACGGCGTGTACCTGCAGATGATGGACATCGCGCGCAGCAACTTCATCGCGGACCTCGGCGCGTTCCCGCTGCTGCAGGACAGGGGCTGGTACCCGGTCGTCGCGGCGTCGACCATGAAGTACCGCCGCTCCCTGCAGCTGTGGGACCGGTTCGAGATCGCCACGCGCGTGCTCGGGTGGGACGAGCGTGTCGTGTACCTCGAGCAGGTGTTCACGCGCCGCGGCGACCTGTGCGCGCGGGGGCTCGTCGCCGGCCGCTTCCTCGCGCGCGGCTCCGGCGAGCGCGTGCCCGCACCCGACGTGGTCGGGCTGCTCGGGGGCGACGTCACGTCGCCCGAGCTCCCCGAGGACGTCGCGTCCTGGTCCCGGGCCCTCGACGTCGCGCACCGGACAGCACCCGCCGCGGACCGGTAGACCCCGCCTCGACCTCGCGCACGCGCCCTACCGCTGAGCAGGACGCCCGGGGCTCCGTGGTGGTTCGATGGGCGCGTGCCCCGCGACGCGTTCGACGCCACGATGGTGCCCGCGCTGCCCTGCCCGGACGTCGACGTCATGGGCGAGTTCTGGGTCGCGCTCGGGCTCGAGGTCACCTACCGCCAGCTCCGCCCCAACCCGTACGTGGCGCTGCGGCGCGGCGGGTTCGAGCTGCACTACTTCGGCCTCGCCGGCGTGCCCCCCGAGGACAGCTACAGCACGTGCATCGCGCTCGTCGACGACACCGGGCCGGTCTTCGAGGCGTTCGCCGCCGGGCTGCGCGCACGGTACGGTCGCCTGCCGCTCACCGGCGTCCCGCGGATCACGCGGCCGCGGCGGCGCGCGAACGCCGGCGGCACCACGGGGTTCAGCGTCCTTGTCGTGGCGACGGAAGTCGATGACGCGGTACGCGCGCTTGTGGCCACCACCCTTGTGGCGGGTGGTGATGCGGCCGGAGCTGTTGCGGCCACCGCTCTTGGAGAGCGGGCGGACCAGAGA
>NZ_LWGL01000238.1 GCF_001722485.1 Cellulosimicrobium cellulans
GCCGCCGCACGGTCCGTCGCCTTGTTCGCGACCTTCGCCGCCTCGTTCGAGTTCTGCGCGATCTCCCGGATCGAGGCACCCATCTGCTCCGCACCCGCCGCGACCGTCTGCACGTTCTGCGACACCTGCTCCGCCGCCGAGGCCACGGCGCCCGAGCGGCTGGCCGTCTCCTCCGAGCTCGCGGAGAACTGCTGGCTCGTCGCCGAGAGCTGCTCGGCCGCCGCGGCGACCGCCTCCGACGTGCCCGCGACCTCGCCGATGATCCCGCGCAGGTTCGTCTGCGCCGACGTCAGGGACGTGGCCATCTGCCCGAGCTCGTCCCGGCTGTCCACGTCGACGGGCACCGTGAGGTCGCCCGCCGCGAGGGCGTCGAGGGAGCGGCGGACCTTGTCCGCGGACCGGCGGATGGTGTTCGCCACCCGGACGCCGACCAGGACCGACAGCACCAGACCGGCGATCGAGAGGACCGTCATGAGGAGGATCGCCCGCGCCGCCTCGGCCGACGCGCTGTCCGCGACGGTGTCGAGGTGGGCGTACACCGCGGCGCCGGACGCCCCGAGCGCGGCGCGGTACGTCGCGATGATCTCGTCGTTGGCGGCCTGGACCTCCGGGGGCACCCCGCCGGCGTCGACGGCCGGCATGAGCGACGCGTCGCGGAAGGCGAGCCACTCGGCCCACGAGGCCTTGAACTCCTCCCAGTTGGGCTCGACGACGCCCGCCGCCTCCAGCGTCGTGTCGATGACGCCGATCTGCTCCTCGACGATCCCGTCGGTCGCCGCCATCTGCGCGACCACGTCGGCGCGGGCCTCGCCCTGGACCACCTCGTAGTGGTAGGTCAGGCGCCACGCCTCCTGGGAGTGGTGGTCCACGAGCGCGTTGCTGCGCAGCAGGGAGTTGGCCACGTCCGTGACCGACTGCGTGTCGGCCGACGTGGCCCGCAGGCTCTGCAGGGCGAAGCCGACGACGAGCACGAGGACGGTGGCGAGCACGCCGAGCGCGGTGAGGATCTTCGTGCGGACCGACAGGTCGGCGAAGCCGCGGCGCCGACGGGCGACGGCCGGCTGAGGGGTCGCGAAGGTGGACATGGGTACTCCTAGGAAGGTGAAGGGCGAGAAGTGGGTGGTGACGCGACGGCTCAGGAGGCCGCGGCGTCGACGTCGAGCGCGAGCAGCAGCCGCTGGGGCAGCTTGTAGGCGCCAAGGATGACCGCCTGGAGCTCTTCGGTGAGCGTCTGCGGCGGTGCCTCGAACTGCTCGGCGTCGACCTCGAGGACGTCCCCGATCTGGTCGACGAGCAGGCTCACGGTCTCGTCCCCGACGAAGACGACGACCATCATCTGCTCCCCGTCGAGGGCGGGCATGCCCAGCCGGCGGCGCAGGTCCACCGAGAGCACGACCTGCCCGCGGAGGTTGACCAGGCCGGCGACGTCGTCGGACGCCAGCGGGACGCGGGTGCGCGTCCCGCCCGGCAGGACCTCCTGGACCCGGTCGACCGGGATGCCGCAGAGGCGGTCGTCGAGGGTGAACGTCACGAGCTGGGTGGTCATCGTGCACCTGCCAGGGTCAGGCCGGAGCCGGCCACCGGGTCGGAGAGGCCGGAGAGGTCGTCGAGACCGTCGACGCCCTCGACGTCGTCGAAGAAGCCGGGGTCGGCCGCCCGGACGGCGCTGCGGACGTCGAGCAGCTCGGTGACCCGCTCCTTGAGGACCGTCGAGCCGAGGAGCCCGTGGTCGTCGATGTCGCTGTGCCGGCGTGCGTCGTCCTCGACGATGTCGACGATCTCGGTGACGGCCATCGCGATGCTGCGGCCGCCGCGCGTGTACACGACGACGTCGAGCTCGTCCGCCGGGAAGCCGGTGCTCGCGCCGAGCAGCTGGTCGAGCCGCACGAGCGGCAGCAGCGCGCCGCGGTACTGCAGCACCTCGCGCGCGCCGACCCGCTCGATCGTGTCGGCCTTGATGCGTTCGAGCCGCGTCACCGCCGCCAGCGGGATCGCGACACGGCGGTCCCCCGCCCCGACGACGAGCGTCTGCTCGGTGCGGCTGGCCTCGTCCGTGACGTCCTGGACGTGCGCCCGCGCGAGGCTGGCCGCCTCGGCCGACAGCACGCGCCGCGCGATCGCCTGGAGGTCGAGGATGAGCGCCACGCCGCCGTCCCCGAGGACCGTGGCCCCGGAGTACATGCCGATCTGCTTGAGGCGGCTGGCGATCGCCTTGACGACGATCTCCTCCATGTTGAGGACCCGGTCGACGATCACGCCGAACCGCTGCTCGTCCGCCTCGACGACGGCGATGACGCGGCCTTCGTCTTCCTGCTCCAGCCCGAGCACCTCGGCGAGCGAGATGAGGGGCAGCAGCGTGCCGCGCAGCCGGAAGACCGGCGCGGTGCCGACGTGCTCGATCTCGCCGTGCTGGTCGCCGAGCGCGACGAGCTCGAGCAGGCTCACCTGCGGGATCGCGTAGACGGAGCCGCAGCACGTCACCGTGAGCGCCGGCATGATCGCGAGCGTCAGCGGAATGCGCATGCGCCACGTCGTGCCCGTGCCGACGGTCGACTCGACGTCGACCGAGCCGCCGATGGCCTCGATGTTCGTGCGCACGACGTCCATCCCGACGCCGCGGCCGGACACGTTGGTCACCTTCGCGGCGGTCGAGAACCCGGGCAGGAACAGCAGGTCGAGCAGCTCCTGCGGCGACATCGCGGCGACGTCCGCCGTGGTGCGCAGGCCCTTGCTCACCGCCGTGCGTCCGACCTTCTCCGGGTCGATGCCCGCGCCGTCGTCGGTGATCTCGACGACGACCTGGCCGTTCGAGTGGTAGGCGCGCAGGGTCACGAGGCCCTGGGCGCGCTTGCCCGCCGCGACGCGCACGTCCGGCGGCTCGATGCCGTGGTCGACCGCGTTGCGCACCAGGTGCGTCAGCGGGTCCTTCACGGCCTCGAGGAGCGAGCGGTCGAGCTCGGTGTCGCCGCCGACCATCTCGATGCGGACGTCGCGGCCGAGCATCTTGGCGAGGTCGCGCACGACGCGCGGCATCTTCGACCACAGGTGCTCGATGGGCTGCATGCGCGTCTTCATGACGCCCTCCTGCAGCTCCGAGGCGATGAGGCTCAGGCGCTGGGCGGACCGCTTGGTCTCCTGGTCCTCGCCCTCGCCCGCGATGCGGTCGATCTGGTTGCGCACGAGCACGAGCTCGCCGACCTGGCGCATGAGCGTGTCGAGCAGGTCGACGTCCACGCGGATCGAGCCCTCGGCGGCGTTGCGCTGGTGCGTCTCGGTCTCCTCCGCGCGCGGCACGCCGGCAGGCGGTGCGGGTTGCGGTGCGGCCGCGACCCGCTCGAGCACCGCGCGCAGCGTGAGCTGCTCGGGGTCCCAGCGCCGGTTCTGGAACACGGTCAACGGGGTGCCCGCCGCCTCGGCCGCCTCGACGACC
>NZ_LWGL01000024.1 GCF_001722485.1 Cellulosimicrobium cellulans
GCGGCGCCGAGCAGGGCGTGGCCGCGCTCGACGAGGTCGGCGACCTCCGGCGACCCGCCGGCGCCCTGCAGCCGCGCCGCGTCCGCGGCGTCGGCGAGCGCCGCAAGGGCCAGCGCGGAGATCCAGATGCGGCCGAGGAAGTAGTCGCTCCACGTGCGGCCCAGGTACTCCACCAGCTCGACGGCGAGGTCCACGGCCTCGTCGTAGCGGCCCGCCCACGTGAGGGCGTCGATCGAGCAGCCGCCGGAGATGAGGGCGATCTGCCCGTCACGGGACCAGTCGCGGCGCAGCGCCGTGCCACGCTCGACGGCGTCCGCGTCGCCGCGAGCGACGGCGGCGTACAGCTGCACGCAGGACAGGCTGGGTACGGAGCTCTCCGGCACGGTCTCGCCGGACGCGGCCGTGGGCGTGAGGTCGCCGAGCGCGTACCGGGCGAGGTCGACGAAGAGGCGCAGCTCGACGCCGTAGACGCTCCAGCCGATCCCGGTGGCCCGTGCGCGGTCGAGACCGTCGCGCGTGATGCGCAGCGCGTCGTCGAGCCGCCCCGCGTAGTAGCGGTTGGCGGCGATGTTGTACCAGCACCGGAGCTCGGTGAGGATGTCGCCCGCGTCCACGGCGCGCTCGCGCGCCTGGGCGAGGAGCTGGGCGGCGCGGTCGTCGTCCTCGACCTCGAGGACCGCCATGGTCGTCAGCACGTCGGCCTCGACGTCGGGCGCGTCCACGCGGTGGGCCTCCGCGAGCGCCTCGGCCGCGACGTCGGTCGCAAGCTCGTCCTGGTCCGCGTTGAGCGCCGCGCGCGCCCGCATGGCGAGCGTCCAGGCCCGGTCGAGCGACGGCGGGTCGGCGGGCAGGATCGCGAGGGCCGCCTCGGTGTGCGCGAGCACCTCCTCCACGCGCTCGGTGCCGAGCAGGTACCGGGACAGCACGTGGCGCAGCGACGCCTGGCGCAGCGGGTCGTCGGCGGTCGCCTCGACGACCTTGCGGGCCAGCGCGACGGCGCGGTCGGGGTCTCCCGCCCGGCTCGCCGCTCCCGCGGCGGCGAGGGCGACGGCGACGCGGTCCTCGCCGAGCGTCTCGGCGGCGTCCGGCACGGCCGCCCACAGGGAGAGCACCTGCTCGAGGTGGCGCAGCTCCTCCGCGGGCGCCAGGACGCGCGCGGCCTTGCGGGCGGCGGCGCGCGACGCGACGAGCGCGGCGGGCAGGTCGTGCGCGGCGAGGGCGTGGTGGGCGCGCAGCGCGGGGGAGCCGAGGGTGCGGTCGTGGTCGAGCGCGTCGAGGTACGACCGGTGCACGCCGACGCGCTCCCCGGGGAGCAGGTCGGACGCGACGGCCTCCGCGAGCAGGGCGTGCCGGAACACGACGGTGTCGCGCCGCTCGCCGCCGGGGTCGCTCTCGATCGCGAGGACGTGGTGCGCGATCGCCTCGCGCAGGGCCCGGTCGAACGCGCCGGGGTCGTCGTCGAACGACGCGTCCTCCGCGAGGACGGCGCGCAGGAGCGGCTCGGAGACCTGCCGGCCCGAGACGGACGCGGCCCGCACGAGCTGCTGGACGGCGGGGTCGAGCGACTCGAGGCGTGCCCGCAGGACGTCGGCGAGGGACCACGGGAGCTCGCCGTCGGGCCCGGCCTCGACGAGCTCCTCGGCGAAGTAGGCGTTGCCCTCCGAGCGCGTGCGGACCGACTCGAACGCGGCCTCGCCGAGGCGCCCGCCCGCGACGGCCGTGGTGAAGGCGCGCAGCTCCGCCGCGGTGAACGGCTGGAGGTCGACGTGCTCGACGCGCGGGTGCCGGCGCAGCTCGGCGAGCACGGGGCGCAGCGGGTGGCGCCGGTGCAGGTCGTCCGTGCGGTAGCTCGCGACGACGAGCACGTGCTCGGTGCGCAGGCGCGCGACGACGAAGCGCAGGACGTCGCGGCTCGACGGGTCCGCCCAGTGCAGGTCCTCGACGACGAGCACGAGCGGCGCGTCCGCCGAGCCCGACGCCGCGAGCGCCGCCGCGATGGACTCGAAGAGCTGGAGGCGCTCGGCCTGGCTCTGCTCGCCGTCGGCCGGCAGCGTCGCGTCGAGCAGGCGCGCGAGGGCGGGCCGGGCGGTGACCGTCGCGTCCACGGCGTCGTGCGCCGCGCGCAGCGTGGTGAGCGCCTCGGTGAACGGCAGGTAGGGCAGGCCGACCTCGCCCAGGTCGACGCAGTGGCTCCAGACCACCGCCGCGCCGCGCTCGGCGGCGAGCTCGGCCGCCCGCGTCAGCAGGCGCGTCTTGCCGACGCCCGCGTCGGCGCCGACGAGGACGACGCCGGGCTCGCCGCGCCGCGCACGCTCCACCGCGGCGGCGAGCTGGTCGAGCTCGGCGTCACGGGCCACGAACGGCGCACGCGCGGAAGGTCGGGGCACGGACCACATCCTCCCAGCGCGCACCGACACCGGGCCAGGGGGATTCCCGGTCGCGGCCGGGGCGGCGGTCACCGCGTGGTGCCGGTGTGCCGGTTCCGGCGTCCGCGCAGCCAGTGCAGCAGCACGGGCTCGCCCCGCTGGTAGTCCTCGCGCAGCCGCTGCTGGTGGTAGGAGAGCTCGGCCTCGAAGGCCGGGCCGAACTGCATGCTCATGGTCGTCCCCGTCCCGCAGGCTCCCTGCCTGCCTGACGACCACGGTCGTCCTGAGCCCCCGTGCCGAGGATCGGTCGTCCGGGCACGGTCGACCGGGGGGAGGCCTCAGATGCGGGGTGGCGGACGCCCACGCCGGGTCTGAGGTACCTCAGACGCGCCTGGCGGAGCGGTTCCGGACCCCGGCAGAGGCCCTGCACGAGGGCCGCCTCGCTCGCCTCCTGCACCGGGTGTGGTCCACGTCACGTTCCCGTTGCCAACGTCCCGGGCCGGTCGCACACTGGGGGTGACCGGACCCGCCGTGTGGGGCGACCTGGGGGTGACCTCGTGACCGACACCTACGACATGCTGCCGATGCTGGGCCGTGGCAAGCACCGCAACCCGAAGAAGGGCGCGTGCTTCATGGAGCTCGCGTCCTATCTCGCGGGGGAGCGCTGGAGCGACCATCCCCGGTGCACCCATCCGCTGCTCGCCATGCTGGCCCGCGCGGTCAACGACCTGACGGTGGACCCGGAGCGGCCGAAGCTCGCGCCGCTGATCCCGTCCGTCATCGGGCTGACGAGCGACGACCCGCACTGGGACGTCCGCATCGCGCTGCGCGCCGCGCAGACCGCGCTGCCGATCTCGCCCGCCGAGCGCCAGCAGACGCTCGCGGTCGCGATCATCGGCGCGGAGCGCATGCTCGACGTCCTCGACGACCGCCCGGCCGGCACGCTCAGCGCCGAGTCGGCGGACGCGCTCGCGACCTGCCCGCGCACCGCGCGCTGGGCGCAGCGGTTCTGCGAGGGCGCCCGGCTGCGCCCCAGCCGGTTCGTCCGGGACGCCGCGCCGAGCATCATCTCCGCGGCCGTCCAGGGCATCGCCGAGGCGTGCGTGCCGAACCCGGACGAGCGGCTGCGCGACCTGCTCACGGCGACGATCGACGACTGCCGTGCCTGGTCCGACGCCGCACCCGCGCCCGAGCTCGAACCCGAGTCGTGGACGGCCGTGGTCAGAGCAGCGGGTGCGGGCGCCAGATGACGGCGGACCGGGCACCGAACGTCAACGGCGACGGGCTCGACGACCCCGCGCTCGCGGCGGCGCTGCAATCAGCCGTGCGGCCGAACGTCCGCCCGAGCGGGACGGTGTGCGCCGAGTGCGACGCCGCCGGCGGCTGGTGGGTGCACCTGCGACGCTGCGCGACGTGCGGGCACGTGGGGTGCTGCGACACCTCGCCCGAGCAGCACGCGACCGCGCACTACGAGGCGACGGGCCACCGGCTCATGCGGTCGTTCGAGCCCGGCGAGGACTGGTTCTGGGACTTCGAGACGGAACAGGTGCTCGAGGGG
The DNA here is from genome assembly GCF_001722485.1 of Cellulosimicrobium cellulans. GTDB lineage: Bacteria > Actinomycetota > Actinomycetes > Actinomycetales > Cellulomonadaceae > Cellulosimicrobium > Cellulosimicrobium cellulans_A. The sequence continues at coordinate 3,925 of NZ_LWGL01000024.1, forward strand.
CCGCACCTCGCGGCGCCGCTCTCGCGCCCGCCCGAGCAGGAGTCCCCCGGGCCGGTCGACCGCATGCCGGCGAACTGGCGCGAGCTCATCCACACCTGACGCCGCAGCGCCCGGAACGGCGTTCGCGCTGCTCGCGACGGGCCCCGGGAGTTCACCCGCCTTCCACCTGGACGAGCGTCCAGATCGGCCCGTACGCTGGATCCAACGGTGAGCCCCTGCATCGCCGTCGGCGCCCTCGTCCATCCCCCTGCGGACGAGGGCGCCTCTCATTCTCCGGGCGCCTCTCATGCTCAGGGTGCGTCCTCGCCGGTCGTCTCGCCCGGGACCGCCTCTTCTCCCGCCACCTCCCCGTCGGGCCCGAGCGGCGGGACGAGCAGCAGCTCCTCGGCCTCGGGGTCGACCCAGCGCTGGTAGCCGGGGCCCGTTCGCGCCGTCTCGAAGCGCACCGCGACGCGGCCGTCGTCGCCGACGCGCACCACCCAGCCCCGGCCGTCGGCGGCCGTCTGCACGTCGAGCCCCGGCGCGACGTCCGACGCGGCGGCGCGCCGCGGCCACCGGCTGGCCTCGGCCGGGGGCGGGGCGTCCTCGAGGCCGGAGGCGTCCCGGCCGGTCGGCGGCTTCGCGGGCGGAGCGTCGTCGTCGAGCGGGAGCATGAGCTGCGCGTGCTCGGACAGCGCGTGGAACGACGTCCCGAGCAGCCGCACCGGCTCGGTGACGTCGGCGAGCACCAGAGCCCGGTGGGCCGCCGCGCGCAGCGCGCCCTCGTCCGACGTCGGGCGCGGCAGGGTGACCGACCGCGTGAGCGTCGTGAACGACGCGAGGCGCACCTTGACGACGACGGTCCGCGCGGCGGTCCCGTGGCTCTCCAGGCGCGCGAGCGCGGAGTCGACGACCCGGTCGAGCGCCCGCGCGATCGCGGCCCGTCCGTGCAGGTCGGTGTCGAACGTGTGCTCGGCGCCGGCGGACTTGCGCTCGCGCACGGTGGTCACAGGGCGGTCGTCCCAGCCGCGCGCGATCCGGTAGAGGTTCGTGCCGCCGGCCTCGCCGGCCACCATGAGGAGGGTGTCGAGCGGCTGCCGGCGCAGGTCAGCGACGGTGCGCACGCCGAGCTCGTCGAGGCGTGCCGCCGACACGGGTCCAACGCCCCACAGCGCCCGGACCGGCATCGCGAGCAGGAAGTCCTCCTCGTCCTCGGCGCCCACGACCCGGACCCCGCCCGGCTTCGCGGCCTCCGACGCGAGCTTCGCGACGAGCTTGGACCGGCCGAGGCCGAGGGAGACCGGCAGGCCGCTCAGCTCGAGCGCCCGCGCCCGGATGCCCTGCGCGAGGGCCTCGAGGTCCGTTCCCGGGCCGGCCGCGGCGTCGAGGTCGGCGAACGCTTCGTCGATGCTCACCTGCTCGACGACGTCCGTGACCTCGCGCAGCGCCGCCATGATCCGCGCCGAGTACGCCGCGTACGCCGCGAACCGCGGCACGACCACGACGGTCGACGGCGGGCACAGCCGCCGCGCGAGCTCCATCGGCATCGCGGACCGCGCGCCGTGCACGCGCGCCTCGTAGGACGCCGTCGCGACGACGCTCCGGGGGCCGACCCCGCCGACGAGCACGGGTCGCCCGCGCAGGGACGGGCGCTGGTGCTGCTCGACCGCCGCGAAGAACGCGTCGGCGTCGAGGTGCGCGACCGTCGCCCGTGCGCGCAGCACGGGAGCGCGCAGCACGCGGTCGGGGGTCACCGCACCACAATGCCCCGCGGTGCCGACACAGGCGCGCACGCCACCGTCGGGCAGCAGGGGCCGTGCCGGTCGGCGGACGACGTCGCCGGAAGGTGTTGTGCATCTGTGGTGGAAGTTGTTTGATTCTGGTGAGCGGTGCTCGACGTCCTGGCCAACGGAGGCCGGGACACCCGGACCACGGTGGTCCGCACGCACCGCTCGGCACGGTGATCACTCGACGAGGAGGACCACGCATGCATCGCCTGACAGCGATATCACCGCGACGGGGGCGTCGGCAGAGACTGCTGGCGGCCGCCCTCGCCGCCGCGCTGACCGTCCCGCTCGCCGCCGTCTCGGCGACGACGGCCGGAGCGCTCCCGCAGGCCCCGGCGGACGAGCCCGCCGCCGAGGAGCCGCAGACCCAGCACGGGCTCAAGGGGGAGTACTTCCTGTCCGGGGGGCCGGCCTGGCCGCTGGAGGATCTGCGCGCCACCATCCCGGACGAGCGGATCGAGTTCCAGAACCTCGTGCCGACGTTCCAGGAGCTCACGGGGCGCGGCGAGCGCACCGCCGCCCGCTGGACCGGGACGATCACGCCCGACTTCAGCGAGGCCTACACGTTCTCCGCGATCGGCGACAACGGCTTCCGCCTGTGGATCGACGACCAGCTCGTCATCGACCACTGGGTCGACGACTGGGACGTCGAGCACTCGTCCGCGCCGATCGAGCTCCAGGCGGGGCAGGCGTACGAGTTCCGCATGGAGATGTTCCAGAACACGGGCGGCTCCCACCTGCGGTTGCGGTGGCAGAGCCCCTCGCAGGAGCGTGAGATCGTGCCGACCGACGCCTTCGCCTACCCCGAGGACTTCGTCGTCTTCCCGGCCGCGGCCTCGCTCGAGGCCGACGGCACGAGCCTGAACGTCGCGTTCGAGGACGTCGTGGGCGGCGTCGACGAGAGCCTCGCCGAGCACCTCCGGGTCCAGGTCGACGCGCTTGCGTGGCCGGTCGCGGACGTCGCGGCGCAGGACGACGTCCTCGGCGTGACGATCGGCGCACCGGTCGACCGCGCGTCGTCGGTCCGCCTCGTCTACGACGGCGAGGGCGGCCTCACGGTGGGCGGTGAGCCGGTCGGGTCGCTCAACCTCCCGGTCGAGAACGGCTCGGAGTACCGCCTCGCGACGCCGTGGGCGGACGACTTCGACCCCGAGAACCCGCTGCCCGAGTACCCGCGCCCGCAGATGGCGCGCGAGGCGTGGGAGAACCTCAACGGGGTCTGGGAGTTCGAGCCGGCGCCCGAGGGCGCGGGCGACGACTGGGTCCCCGCCCCGGGCGAGGCCCTCGCGGAGGAGATCGTCGTCCCCTACGCCGTCGAGTCCGCGCTGTCGGGCATCGAGCGCCGCGAGGACGACATGGTGTACCGCCGCACGATCACGGTGCCCGAGGACTGGGCCGTCGGCGGCGGCGCGAACCGCCTGCGCCTCAACTTCGGCGCCGTGGACTACGAGGCGACCGTCTACCTCAACGGCACCGAGGTCGGCTCGCACCGCGGCGGCTACGACGCCTTCTCGTTCGACGTCACGGACGCGCTCGTCCCGGGCGCCGAGCAGGAGCTCGTCGTGCGCGTCGTCGACACGACCGACGGCAGCAACCAGGCCGTCGGCAAGCAGACGCTCAACCCGGGCGGCATCTTCTACACCCCGACGTCGGGCATCTGGCAGACGGTGTGGATGGAGCCCGTGCCGGCGGCGGCGATCGACGCCGTCGTCACGACGCCGGACATCGAGGCCGGCATCCTCGCGGTGACCGTGCAGTCGGCGGACGCGTCCGACGGCGCGACCGTCACCGCGGTGATCCGCGACGCCGAGGGCGCCGAGGTCGGCACGGCGACGGGCACGGCGAACGAGCAGCTCGTCGTCGAGGTGCCGGACGCCCACCTGTGGTCGCCGGAGGACCCGTACCTGTACGACGTCGACGTCACCCTCACCGACGGGGACGTCACGGACACGGTGGCCTCCTACGCGGGCATGCGCTCGATCGAGGTCGACGAGGTGGACGGGGTCAACCGCATCCTCCTCAACGGCGAGCTGACGTACCTCATGTCCACGCTCGACCAGGGCTACTGGCCGGACGGCATCTACACGCCCGCGTCCGACGAGGCGTACGTGCACGACATCCAGGCCCACAAGGACCTCGGGTTCAACACGCTGCGCAAGCACATCAAGGTCGAGCCGGCGCGGTTCTACTACCACACCGACCGTCTGGGCGTGATGGTGTGGCAGGACATCCCGAGCGGCTGGTTCGCGAACGGCGACACCGACCCCGCGTCCCGCACGTTCTGGGAGGCGGAGATGAAGGAGATCATCGACCAGCTCCGGTCGGTGCCGTCCATCGTCGGCTGGGTGACGTTCAACGAGGGCTGGGGCGAGTGGGACCTCGCCGAGACCGCGCGCATCGGCAACGAGATCGACGCGTACGACCCGAGCCGCATCCTCAACACGCACTCGGGCTACAACTGCTGCGCGTCGAAGGGTGACTCGAGGACCGGCGACATCATCGACCACCACATGTACACCGGACCGGCGACGCCGCGGCCGGACGCCACGCGTGCGTCGATCGACGGCGAGCACGGCGGCTTCTCGCTCAGCGTCCCGGGCCACATGTGGCCGGGCGTCTCGGCGAACCCGTACGGCGGCGTCGCGGACTCCGAGGCGCTCACCGACGCGTACGTCGCGAACACCGAGAAGCTCGTGCGGCCCGCGCAGTGCTACCTCTCGGGCTCGGTGTACACGGAGATCTCCGACGTGGAGAACGAGCTCAACGGCTTCTGGACGTACGACCGCAAGGTCCTCAAGATGGACGCGGCGCGCGTGAAGGACGTCAACGAGCGCGTCATCGCCGCGGCCCGCCAGGGCGTCGAGCCGGCCGACCCGGGCACGCCCGGGCTCACCGGCGTCGGGCGCTGGTCGTTCGACGAGGGCCAGGGCACCACGGCGGCGGACTCGGTGGGCGACCACCCGGCGTCGGGCACCGGCACCTGGGTGACCGGTCACGGCGACGCCGGGACCGCGCTGAAGCTGAACGGCACGAACCAGTCGTTCGCGACGGAGGGCCCGGTGCTCGACACGACCGGCTCCTACACGGTCTCGGCGTGGGTCCAGCTCGACCGCATCCCGGGCAACTGGGCGACGATCGTCGGCCAGGACTCGGTCACCGGCTCGAGCGCGTTCTACCTCCAGTACGGCGGCGGCGGCCGGTTCGCCTTCTCCTACGACGGCGAGCCGCGGGCCGAGTACGTCGTGCAGCCGGTCCTGGGCGACTGGTACCACGTCGTCGGCGTCCGCGACGCGGACGCGCAGACCCTCACCCTGTTCGTCAACGGCGAGCAGGTCGGGCAGTCCAGCGTCTGCGGCGGCACGTCACCGTCCGGCCCGCTCACCATCGGCCGCGGCCAGTGGGGCGGCAACCCGGTGGACTACTGGCCCGGCACGATCGACGACGTGCGGGTCTTCGACCGCGCGCTGTCGGCCGACGAGGTCGCGGCGGTCCACGCGGGCGACGACGGCGAGGAGCCGGAGCTCGACGTGACCGCGACGGCGCAGGCCCGCTGCCTCGCCGGCAAGGTGTACGTCGCGGTCCGGGCGACGAACGGCAGCGACGTGGCGCTCGACGTCACGCTCGACACGCCGTTCGGCTCCAAGACCGTCGCGGGCGTCCAGCCGGGCGCGAACGCCTACCAGTCGTTCGCGGTCCGGGCCGGGTCGGTCGACGCCGGCTCCGCGACCGTCACGGCGACGGGCGAGGTCGACGGCGAGACGGTGACCACCGAGGTCGACGCGCCGTACGACGCGCTCACCTGCGGCTGACGCCCGCGGAGCAGGACCCCGTCCCACGGTGGAGCCCTGGTCGCCGACCAGGGCTCCACCCCGGCCGGCCGGTCGGTGAGCCGTCAGGTCCGGGGCGCCGCCCCGGCCACGTTGACCATCCAGACGACGCCGAACCGGTCGGTGACCATGCCGAACTCGTCGCCCCACGGCGCGGTCTCGATCGGCATGGCGTTCGTGCCGCCGTCGGACAGCGCGGCGAACCACCGGTGGAGCCGCTCGCTCTCGTCCGGCCCGCCCGACAGGGCGATCGACGGGTTGAGGCCCACGGGCGTGCCCGGCGGGACGTCGGACGCCATCACGGTGCCGACGCCGGGCACATCGACCTGGGAGTGCATGACCTTGTCCGCCTGGGCGGGGTCGTCGACGCCGCCCGACGAGCCGTAGGTGCTGATGTCCGCCGGGGCGCCGAACACGGAGCCGTAGAACTCGATGGCCTCGCGGGCGTCGCCGTCGAAGGTCAGGTAGGGGCTGAGCTGCACGGTCATGGTCGGGCTCCTTCGCGCGGGACGATGCCGACGACGGGCGGGCCCCCGCCGTGCCACGGGATCATCGTCCTCGCGCCGTGCTCGGCGGGCAAGGGCGCCGGCCGCGGTGCGTCAGTCGTCGACGGTGATGCCGAGCCCTTCCGCGAGGAGCGGCGCGAGCCGCGCGAGCTGGTCCGGGGTCACGGTCGCGCCCGCGAGCGAGCGCACGCCCGCGACCGCGTCGAGGTCCGCGCCGCGCAGGTCGACGTCCTCGAGCGTCGACGCCTGGACGTCGAGCCGCCGCACGCACGTCCCGGCGAACGCGACGCGCGCCGCCCGCGCCTGCACGAGGTCCAGCTCGTCGATCGTGCAGTCGGTGAACAGGACATCGCGCAGCTCGGCGCCCCGGAGGTTGACGAACCCGAGCTTGCAGCCGACCACGTGCACGCGGTCCCACGTGGACTCGTAGAGCTCGGCCGAGCCCAGGCGCGCGTCGCGCAGCTCGACGTCGCGCCACCGTCCGCGCACGCCCTGCACGACGGGCACGTCGAGGCGCTCGAGGACGACCTCGCCCAGGGTCGCGTGCCGCAGGTCGGCCTCGTCGGCGCGCACCCCCGCGAGGCGCGAGGCGTACACGCTCGCCCCGTCCAGGTTCACCGCGTCGAGGCGCAGGTCGGTGATCTCGAAGCCCTCGAGGTCGGCGCCGGGCTCGAGGTCGTACGCGTCGCCCGGCGCGAGACCGTCGAGCACGACGGGGTCCAGCGCGGGCGGGGCGGTGCGGGGCGCAGCAGGCACGGTGGGCCTCTCCTCACGGGGCGGTGGAGCCGGACGCGGGCGTCGCGCCCATCGAACCACTCCGCTCGTCGGCGTCAGGAGGCGCGGACCGACGTCCGCACCAGACCTCCACACGGTCTCGCTCCCGTCGGGCCGGTGCGTCCACGCGCCGTCGCATAGGGTCAAGACCCATGCGCCCCGGACTCCTCGACGCCCTGCCCGCCACCGTCTCCGCGGCGCAGGAGCCGGCCCTCGACGGGGTCGCCGGCTGGGCGGTGAACCTCATGGAGACGCTCGGCGTCGTCGGTGCCGCCCTCGCGATCGCGCTCGAGAACCTCTTCCCGCCGCTGCCGAGCGAGGTCATCCTCCCGCTCGCCGGCTTCACGGCGAGCCAGGGCAGCTTCGGCCTCGTCGAGGCGATCGTGTGGACGACGGGAGGCTCCGTCGTCGGTGCCCTCGCGCTCTACGCGGTCGGGGCGATCGTCGGGCGCGAGCGGACGCGGTGGATCGCGGAGCGGCTCCCGCTCGTCAAGGTCGAGGACGTCGACCGCACCGAGCAGTTCTTCCTGCGCCACGGCGGCGCGACCGTGTTCTTCGGCCGCTTCATCCCCATCTTCCGCAGCCTCATCTCGATCCCCGCGGGCGTCGAGCGCATGCCGCTGTGGAAGTTCACGGCACTGTCGGCGGCGGGCAGCGCGATCTGGAACACGATCTTCGTGTACGCGGGGTACGCGCTCGGGGAGAACTGGCACGTCGTCGAGCAGTACGCCGGCACCTTCCAGAAGATCGTCATCGCGGTCGTCGCGCTCGCCGTCGTGTGGTTCGTCTCGACGCGCGTGTGGCGCTGGGTGCACGACGACGACCGCCCCGCCCACGCGCGCGGGCGCGGCACGCCGGCCCCGTCGGAGGACGACGCGTCGGCCGAGGGCTCGACCCCGCGGGGCGAGCGGCGCGACCCCGGCGCCTGACCGCACCCCGGCCGGGGTGGCGGTCCTCGGCCGCGACCCCGATCATCGGAGGGTGATCCTCTCGGTCGCGGCCGCCGTGGGAGCCGCGGTCGCGTACGCGGTGAGCACGATCATGCAGGCGGTCGCGACGCGGCGCGCCCACGGGCTCGCCGCGATGGCGCAGCCGCTCGTCGTCGGCGGCCTCGTGCTCGACGGCGCCGCGTGGCTGCTGTCGCTGCTGGCCCTCGACCACCTGCCGCTGTTCGTCGTGCAGGCGGTCGTGGCGTCGTCGCTCGTGGCCGTCGTCGTGCTGGCGCGCCTCGTGCTCGGCGCAACGCTGCGCCGCGCGGACCTCGTGGCGATCGCCGTCGTGGTCCTCGCGCTCGTCGTCCTCGCCCTCTCGGCGGGCGAGCAGCCCGCCACCACGCCGCCCGCCGGGTTCACGACGGCGACGGTCGTCGCCGGTGTCGTGCTGCTCGCAGGCGTCGGCCTCGCCTACCGGCGCGGCCACCCGATCCTCCTCGCGCTGCTCGGCGGCCTCGGCTACTCCGTCGCGGCGATCGCCGCGCGCGGCGCGCACGCGTCGGGCGACCTGCTCGACACCGTCCTGCAGCCGCTCGCCCTCGCGATCGTCGCGGCCGGCGCCGCCGGCGTGCTCGGCTACCTGCGCGCGCTCGAGAAGGGCGCCGTGGGGTCGGTCGCCGCGACGGTGTCCGTCGTGGAGGTCCTCGTCCCCGGCGCCGTCGGGCTCGTCGTGCTCGGCGACGTCGTGCGCGACGGCTGGGCGGTGCCCGCCGCGGCCGCGACCGTCCTCGCCGTCGCCGGGTGCGTCGCGCTCGCCACCAGCCCCGCCAACGCCGCGGCCGAGGAGCCTGCCCCGCCGGCGGACGGCGCCCGGGCCGCCGCGCCCGAGCCGACCTAGGGTGGCCGTGTGAGCCCGGACCCGACGCGCACCACCGTGACCGCCACCCCGCTGGACGTGCCGACGCTGGACGAGCTGCGGCGCCGCACGTCGGTGAAGTGGCAGGCCTTCGGGCCCGACGTGCTCCCCCTGTGGGTCGCCGAGATGGACGCCGCCCCGTGCGAGCCCGTGGTCGACGCCGTGACGGCGGCCCTGCGCGCCGGCGACACCGGGTACGACCACGGCAGCGCGTACGCCGAGGCGTTCGCGCGGTTCGCGCAACGGCGGTGGGGCTGGTCGCCCGACGTCGCGACGGCGCGCACGCTTCCCGACGTCATGCTCGGGATCGTCGAGGTGGTCCGGGTGCTGACGGCCCCCGGCGACGCGGTCGTCGTCAACCCGCCCGTCTACCCGCCGTTCTACGGCTTCACGCAGAACGAGGGGCGCCGGGTCGTCGCCGCGCCCCTCGGCCCCGACCTGCGCCTCGACCTCGCCGCGCTCGAGCGCGCGTTCGCCGACGCGACCGGCGCCACCCCGCACGGGCGCGGGGCCGGGAGCGGGCACCGCGCCGTCTGGCTCCTGTGCAACCCGCACAACCCGACCGGCACGGCGCACACGCCCGCCGAGCTCGAGGCGGCGCTGGCGCTCGCGGCGCAGTACGGCGTCCGGGTGGTCGCCGACGAGATCCACGCGCCGGTCACGCGCCCGGGCCTCGACGGCCGCCCGGCCACGGCGCACACGCCGCTCCTCGCGGTCCCCGGGTCGGACGACGCGGTCGCCGTCGTCTCCGCGTCGAAGGCGTGGAACCTCGCCGGGCTCAAGGCGGCGCTCGCCGTCGGCGGACCGGGCGCCGCGGACGACCTTCGCCGCATCCCCGAGGAGGCCGGGCACGGCGTCCAGCACGTCTCGGTCATCGCGCACGTCGCCGCGCTCGACCACGGCGAGGAGTGGCTCGACGCCGTGCTGGCCGGCGTCGAGCGCAACGCCCACCTCCTCACCGACCTCCTCGCCGAGCACCTGCCGGCCGTGCGGTACCGGCCCGGCGAGGCGACGTATCTCGCCTGGCTCGACGCGCGCGACCTGCCGGGCGACGCGGGCCGCGACCCGCGCGCGTGGTTCCTCGACCGGGCGGGCGTCGCGCTCGAGGACGGGCGCCGGTTCGGCCCGGGCGGCGAGGGGCACGTGCGGCTCAACCTCGCGACGAGTATCGACCTGCTCACCGAGGCGGTCGGGCGCATGGGCGCGTCCCTGGCGACCGGCACGCCACCGGCGTGACGTACGCCTCACGGCCATGACGGTGCACTCGGTGCAACGCTGCACTTAGTGTAGTGATCGTGCCCGACGTCTCCCCTCCACCCGCCGGCGACCGCCGTGCGCTCCTCAAGGCGCGCACCCGGCGAGCGATCGTCGACGCCGCCGCGGCGCTCATGGACGCCACCCGGAGCCTCGACTTCACGGTGGACGAGCTCGCGGCCCGCGCCGACGTCTCCCGGCGCACGGTCTTCAACCACTTCGCGTCCCTCGACGACGTCGTCGCGGCCGTCCTCGCCGACTCGTTCCACGGCGTCGTCGAGGCGATGGGGGCGACCCCGCCGCCGCAGGGCGACGACCCGCACGTCGCGATGGTCGCCGACATGGCGCAGGCCCTGCGGGCGACGGACCTCGTCCCCGCGCTGTCGTCCCTGACCCGCGGGCTCGGCATCGACTGGCGCGAGTGCGACGACGGTGCCCGGACGCTCCCGCCGCACGAGGTCGTGATCCTCCTGCGCTCGCTCTCCGAGACGGGCGAGGCGCTCGTGGACGCCCTGCAGCAGCGGCACCCCGACGCCGAGCGCTTCGACGTCGACCTCACGGTCGGGTCGATGATGAGCAGCCTCGTCGTGCTGCACCGGTACTGGTTCCTCGAGACCGCCGGCGGGGCGGACGCGCGGTCGCGCGCCGTCTGGTCGGGCCTCCTCGAGCGCATGCTCGCCAGCGCGGGCGCCCCCGCGCCCGCTCCGCAGAGCACTCCTCAGACCCCTCGTCCGCACACCTCTCCCCGCACGAACTGATCCCTCGGAAGGACACCATGGCAGAGCTCCTCTACCGCATCGGCCGCGGCGCGGCCCGGCACGTGCGGGCGGTGATCGCGGCGTGGCTCGCGGTGCTGGTCGTCGCCGGCGCCGGCTTCGCGCTCGGCGGCGGCACGCTGACCGACAGCTTCTCCATCCCGGGCACGCCGACGCAGGAGGTCACGGACCGCCTGGCCGACGAGATCCCCGAGGCCGCCGGGGGCACCGGCACCGTCGTCCTCACCACCACCGACGGGGAGCCGTTCACCGACGCGCAGCAGCAGGACGTGTCGGCCGTGCTCGCCAACGTGGCGGACGTCGAGGGCGTCGAGACGGTCGTCGACCCGTTCGCCACCGAGGCCGACCGCGAGGCCCAGGCCGCGCAGATCGCCGAGGGCGAGCAGCAGGTCGCCGCCGGCCGCGAGCAGCTCGCGCAGGGCCAGGCCCAGCTGGACGCCGCGCGCGAGCAGCTCGAGCAGGGGCAAGCGCAGCTCGACGCGGCGCGCGCCCAGGCCGAGGCGGCCGGGCAGGCCGAGGCCGCCGCACCGCAGCTCGACGCGCAGCAGCAGCAGATCGACGCCGGGCTCGCGGAGATCGAGACCCAGCAGGAGCAGCTCGACGCGAGCGCCGCCGAGCTCGAGGCCGGCGCCGCCCAGGCGGAGCAGGGCTCGGCGCTGCTCGACCTCGCGGCGGAGATCCGCGTCGTGTCCGAGTCGGGTGACGCCGCGGTCGCGAACGTCGTCTTCACCGAGGACCAGTTCGACGTCTCGCAGGAGACGAAGGACGCGGTGATCGACGCGATCGAGGAGGGCGTCGCGGGGATCGACGGCGTGCACGTCGACTTCGGCTCGGACATCTCGATGGAGGCCCCGTCGATCATCGGGCCGGGCGAGATCGTCGGCCTCGTCGTGGCCGCGATCGTCCTCGTGGTCATGCTCGGCACGTTCGTCGGGGCCGGCCTGCCGATCCTCACCGCGCTCGTGGGCGTCGGCATCGCGGCGCTCGGCTCGCTCGCGTTCTCGAGCCTCGTCGAGATGTCGTCGGTCACCCCGGTGCTCGGCCTCATGCTCGGCCTCGCCGTCGGCATCGACTACGCGCTGTTCATCGTCAACCGGCACCGCCGGCAGCTCAAGGAGGGCTACGACGTCGAGGAGTCGGTCGCGCTCGCGAACGGCACCTCCGGCAACGCGGTCGTCTTCGCCGGCTCGACCGTCGTCATCGCACTGCTCGCCCTGAACGTCACGGGCATCCCGTTCCTCGGCCTCATGGGCACGGTCGGCGCCGCGAGCGTCGCGGTCGCCGTGCTCGTCGCCGTGACCCTCACCCCGGCGCTGCTGTCGGCCATCGGCCCGCGCATCCTCAACCGCAAGGAGCGCGCGTCGCTCGTCCCGGTGCACGGCGCCCACGCGGCCGGCCCGGTGGACGGCACGACGGCGGGCGGCGGCAAGCCCCTGCGCCCGATGTCGACCGCCGCGGCCGTGGGCCGCGTCGTGCTCGGCGTCGCGCTGCTCGGCGTCGTCGCGATCCCCGCGCTGGACCTGCGGATCAACCTTCCCGACGGCTCGTCCGAGCCGACGGACTCGACCCAGTACCAGGCCTACGCCACGGTCGCGGAGAAGTTCGGCGCGGGCGTCAACGGACCGCTCCTGGTCGTGGCCGACCTGCCGGAGCCCGTCGCGGACGAGGACCTCGTCGCGACGCAGCTCGCGATCGGCGAGCAGCTCGCCGCGCAGGACGACGTCGTCGCGGTCGCCCCGGCCGCCGCGTCGGAGGACGGCACGGTCGTCGCGTTCCAGGTGGTCCCGACCGAGGGCCCGACGAGCGAGTCCACCGAGGAGCTCGTCCACCACCTGCGCGACCTGTCGCCGGTGACCGTGGACACCGTGGAGGGCGACGTCGAGCTCGGCGTTGCCGGTGCCGCGAGCGGCAACATCGACATCTCCGAGAAGCTCTCGGCGGCGCTGCCGCTCTACCTCGCGGTCGTCATCGGGCTCTCGCTCGTCATCCTGGTCGTCGTGTTCCGCTCGCTGCTCGTCCCGCTCATCGCGACGGCCGGCTTCGTCCTGTCGTACTACGCGGCGCTCGGCGGCGTCGTCGCGATCTACCAGTGGGGCTGGCTGTCGCCGGTGTTCGGCGTCGAGACCCCCGGCCCGGTGCTGAACTTCCTGCCGACGATCCTCGTCGGCGTGCTGTTCGGCCTCGCGATGGACTACATGCTGTTCCTCGGCTCCGGCATGCGGGAGGCGTACGCGCACGGCGCGCCGGCGCGGCTCGCCGTCGTGCAGGGCTTCCGTGCCGGTCGTTCCGTGGTCACCGCGGCCGCGATCATCATGATCTCGGTCTTCGGCGGCTTCATCTTCGCCCACGACGCGATGATCCGGCCGATCGGGTTCGCGCTCGCGTTCGGCGTGCTCGTCGACGCGTTCGTCGTGCGCATGCTCGTCGTCCCGGCGCTCATGCACCTGCTCGGCGGCGCGGCGTGGTGGCTGCCGCGCTGGCTCGACCGCATCCTGCCGGACGTCGACGTGGAGGGTGCCGCGCTCGAGCGCATGCACCCGCACGCCGAGGCGCCGGCCGGTGACGCGGCACCGGACGCGCAGACCGGGGCCGCCCGCCGCTGACCGGGTCGTCCGACGCCCTCCGGCGGGTGCGGGAGCACGGCTCCCGCACCCGCCGGACGTGCTTGGGGACGCCGGGTGAAGAGTGCGCGGCGACCTGACGACGACCCCCCGGCCCGTGGGTCGGGTGGGATACGGTCCGTCCTGTCTCGCTCGTCCGGAACAGGGGGAATCCGTGGCCACCGTCGTTCGCACCCGTCCGCACGCCGTCCGGCGTCGCGTGGCCGCAGCGCTGCTCGTCCCGGTGCTCGCGCTGCCGCTCGCCGCCTGCTCGCCGGACCGGCCGGAGCCCGAGGCCGCCGCGGCGGACCTCGCCGCGGGCATCGCCGCGGGTGACGTGGCCGGCCTCGCGTTCTCCAACGGCACCGCCGAGGCCGTGCAGGGCCACCTCGACGCCGTCCTGGAGCCGGTCGCCGCGTTCGCGCACACGGTCGAGGTGGACGACGTCGCGCTGGACGAGGAGGGCGAGGACGCGGGGGAGCGTGCGACGGCGACGCTCGCCTACCGGTGGGAGGTCACCGACGAGGCGGCCTGGGAGTACACGACCACCGTCGACCTGACGTTCGCCGAGCCCGGTGAGGGCGAGGACGGCCCCGACCGCTGGGAGGCGGCGTGGGAGCCCGACGTGCTCGTGCCCGACCTCGGCCAGAACGACCGGCTCGCCGTCGAGCGCGTGCACGCCGAGCGCGCCGAGATCCTCGGGCTCGACGACGCCCCGATCGTCACGGAGCGCCCCGTGTACCGGCTCGGCGTGGACAAGACGCGCGTCGACGCGGCCGGCTGGGACGCCGCGGCCCGCGCGCTCGCCGGCGTGGCCGGCATCGACCCCGAGGAGTTCGCGCAGCGCGTCGCGGGCGCGGGGGAGAAGGCCTTCGTCGAGGCGATCACCGTCCGCACGGAGGACACGGCCGGCGTCGACGTCGAGGCCGCGCGGCAGATCGAGGGCGTCGCCGTGATCGACGACGAGCTGCCGCTCGCGCCCACGCGCGAGTTCGCGCGCCCGATCCTCGGCCGCGTGGGGCAGGCGACGGCGGAGATCGTCGAGGAGTCCGAGGGCGCGGTCGTCGCCGGCGACACCGTCGGCCTGTCCGGCCTGCAGCGCCAGTACGACGAGCAGCTGCGCGGCACGCCGGGCGTCTCGATCTCCGTCGTGCCCGACGGCGGCGAGGCGGACGCGGCACCGACCGAGGTCTTCTCCGTCGAGCCCGTGGCCGGGGTGCCGCTGCGCACCACGCTGCGCCCGGACATGCAGGTCGCGGCGGAGCAGGTGCTCGCGGGGCAGGCGTCGCCGAGCGCGATCGTCGCGATCCGCCCGTCCACCGGCGAGGTCCTCGCCGCCGCGAGCGGGACCGCGGGCGAGGGCATGTCGACCGCCACCACGGGCCAGTACGCGCCCGGCTCGACGTTCAAGGTCGCGACGGCGCTCGCCATGCTGCGCGCGGGGCTCACGCCCGACACGACGGTCGCCTGCCCGCCCGAGATCACCGTCGACGGCCGCACGTTCCAGAACGTGCCCGGCTACCCGGAGGCCGCGCTCGGCGACGTGCCGCTGCGCACGGCGTTCGCCAACTCGTGCAACACGGCGATGATCGGCCAGCGCGACACCGTGTCCCAGCAGGCGCTGCACGACGCCGCCGCGTCGCTCGGCCTCGGGGTCGAGTCCGACCTCGGCGCGCCGGCGTTCTTCGGCGACGTGCCCGCCGAGGCCGACGGGACGGACCACGCGGCGTCGATGATCGGGCAGGGGCGCGTCCTCGCCTCGCCGCTGGGGATGGCGACGGTCGCGGCGAGCGTCGCGGCCGGACACCGCGTCGCGCCCGTCATGGTCCGCCCGGACGTGCAGCCCGCAGCGGCGGAGCAGCCGTCCGGCGACCTCACCGCGGACGAGGCGGCGACCCTGCGCAGCCTCATGCGCTCCGTCGTCACCGACGGGTCCGCCGACATGCTCGCCGACCTCCCCGAGGAGGTCGGCGCCAAGACCGGCACCGCGCAGTACGGCGACGGCACGCAGGCCCACGCGTGGATGATCGCGGTCCAGGGCGACCTCGCCGTCGCGGTGTTCGTGGAGACCGGCGACGGCGGCTCCACGACGGCCGGCCCGCTCATGCGCGCGTTCCTCGACGCGCCGAACCAGGGGTGAGCCCCGCCGCCGGGTGAGCGGCCCGCGCGCCGAGATGCGGGCGCGGGCAGCCGGGGCAGGCTGGGAGGCCGACCGCCGACCACCCCCGGAGCGACCATGCGAGCGATGACCTACCGCGGCCCGTACAAGGTCCGGGTCGAGGAGAAGCCGGAACCCCGGATCGAGCACCCGAACGACGCCGTCGTGCGCGTGACGCGGGCCGCGATCTGCGGGTCCGACCTGCACCTCTACCACGGCCTCATGCCCGACACGCGCGTCGGGCACACGTTCGGGCACGAGTTCGTGGGCGTCGTCGAGGAGGTCGGCCCGTCGGTGCGGAACCTCGGCGTCGGGGACCGCGTGATGGTGCCGTTCAACATCTACTGCGGGTCGTGCTTCTTCTGCGTGCGCGGCCTGTACTCCAACTGCCACAACGTCAACCCCAACGCGACGGCGGTCGGGGGCATCTACGGCTACTCGCACAGCACGGGCGGCTACGACGGAGGCCAGGCGCAGTACGTGCGCGTGCCGTTCGCCGACGTGGGGCCCTCGGTCATCCCCGACTGGCTGCACGAGGAGGACGCGCTGCTGTGCACGGACGCGCTCGCGACCGGGTACTTCGGCGCGCAGCTCGCCGATATCGTCGAGGGCGACGTGGTCGTGGTCCTCGGCGCGGGGCCGGTGGGCCTGTTCGCGGCGCGGTCGGCGTGGCTCATGGGCGCCGGGCGGGTGATCGTCGTGGACCACCTCGACTACCGGCTCGCGAAGGCGCGCGAGTTCGCGTTCGCCGAGACGGTGAACTTCGCCGAGGTGGACGACGTCGTCGTGCACCTGAAGAAGGAGACCGACTGGCTCGGGGCCGACCGCGTGATCGACGCCGTGGGCGCGGAGGCCGACGGCAACCTGCTCCAGCACGTCGCCGGCGCACAGCTGAAGATCCAGGCCGGCTCGCCGGTCGCGCTCAACTGGGCGATCGACGCCGTCCGCAAGGGCGGGACCGTCTCCGTGATGGGTGCCTACGGGCCGCTGTTCACGTCGGTGAAGTTCGGCGACGCGCTGAACAAGGGCCTGACGCTGCGGATGAACCAGGCACCGGTCAAGCGCCAGTGGCCCCGGCTGCTCGAGCACATCCGCGCCGGGTACCTCACGCCGCGGGACATCGTCACGCACCGCATCCCGCTCGAGCACATCGCCGAGGGGTACCACGTCTTCTCCGCCAAGCTCGACGGGTGCATCAAGCCCGTCGTCGTGCTCGACGAGGACTGAGGGGAACCATGACGCACACCGAGCCGCGGCACGCCGCGCAGACCGACGGGCCCGCCGCCCCCTACGTCGCCGGACCCGCGCGTCGGACCGTCGACGCCGAGGCCCTGCGGGCACGCATCCCGGGCTGGGGCGCCGACCTCGACCCGAAGGACCGCCCGTCGTTCCCGCGCGAGGTCTACGACCCCGCCGCGACGGGCGCGCACTGGGACTTCCCCGAGCGCCAGCCCGAGCTGGCGCCACGGGAGAGATCGATCGAGCACGCGATGCTGCCGCCGGTCTTCGGCACGTCGGCCCCGCTGCACGGAGCCTCGGGCGCGGTGCGCCGCCTGGCCTACGGGCGCTTCAGCGAGGGCCGTGCCGCGCACTGGCTCCTCCTGCTCGCGGCCGACCGCGTGGACGCGGTGGAGAGCCACCTGCGGTCCTTCGCCACGACCCGGCCCGACAACCCGGTCACCGAGACGGGCGTGCTCTCCGAGGGGAAGGCCCACGGCATCCGCTCGCGGCGCGGCCGCGTGGACGTGCGGCACCAGGTGCTCGACCCGGTGATCGTCGCCGGCCCGTGGCTCGCCGCGGCCGGCGCGGGCGTGTGGGCGGTGCGGGCAGTCGTGCGCCGGGCACGCCGCTGAGAGGGTGACGGCGGGCGGCGCGCGCCCGGCCTACGGCCGCGGGTCGACGCGCCGCCACGGCTTCTCGTCGCGCCGCGCGCCGGTCCCCGCGGCGCAGCGGCGGCACACCGACGTCACGGCGTCCGCGTCGCGGCCCGTGGCGGGCTGCGCGTCGGTCCACGTGACGTGGGGGAAGCGCACCAGGCCCTGACGGCTGAGCTGCAGGCCGCACACCGTCTGGTTCGTGCCCCGCTCCCACGCGTGCACCTCCCCGGCGGGCATGCGCACGCCGTCGGGGTCGGTCCAGGTGCCGGTCGCGGCCACGGCCGCGCCGCTGACCTTCTTGCGCATCAAGACCTCCGGGTCGCGGGCGGGGGAGCCGGTCCCTGCCGACCCTAGGCCGCCGCCGTCGGCTCGCACGTGCGCCGGGGAATGAGACGGCAGGGCGCCGTGTTGACGACACCTGGGTAAGATCGGGTGCCGCGGGCGACGATCGTGCCCGCACCTCCAGCGATCCGCTCAGCGACCATCGGGAGAACCGTGTCCGTCAGCGTGCCCACGTGGTACCTCACCGAGCGCCGCGACGTCGACCTCCGTCGAGTCGCCAGCGCTCTGTGTCGCTGACCCCTCGTCGTCGCTGACCCCGGCGTCCGCCCTCGCGCGGACCGCCCCGTCGCGCCCGCCCGTCCTGTCAGCACCGCACGCGTCCCGAGCGACGCGTGGTCCTGACACCGCGGCCCGGCTCCCCGCGTGTCAGCACGAGGCGTCGTCCCGATGACGCCTCGCGCCGACACGCGCGACGGTCACGACGACGCCCGAGCTCCCTCCCGAGCGCGGTCGCGCCGTGCGCCCGTGCACCCGCACGTCACCCGAAAGGTCCCTCCGTGTCCTCGACCCCCTCGAAGCCCGCCGCGCAGGCTTCCTCCGCCGACGCGTCGTCGGCGCCCGCGAAGAAGCGCCGGCGCCTTCCGTCGTTCAGCGTCCAGATCCTCATCGGCCTCGCTCTTGGCGTCGTGCTGGGCGGCATCGCCCTCGCGATGGGCCCGCAGGACGCCGCGAACGACGTGCCGAACGGCCTGACGACGACGCTCGCCACCATCGGCAGCTCGTTCGTCACCCTGCTCAAGGCGATCGTCCCGCCGCTGATCTTCACCGCGATCGTCGCCTCGATCGCGAACCTGCGGACCGTGACCAACGCGGCGCGCCTCGCCGGCCAGACGCTGCTGTGGTTCGCCATCACCGCGGCGATCTCCGTCGCCGTCGGCATCGGCCTGGGCCTGCTGTTCCAGCCCGGCAACCGCGCGTCGGTCTCGCTCGACGACGCCTCCGAGGCCGGCCGCACGGGCTCGTGGCTCGACTTCCTCACCGGTCTCATCCCCGGCAACGTGCTCGGCCTCGGCGCGAGCACGAGCCTGGAGACGGCCGACGACGGCGCCCTCACCGGCTCCGCCGAGACGTCGGTGAGCTTCAACGTGCTGCAGATCCTCGTCGTCGCGCTGGTCATCGGCATCGCGGCGCTCAAGTCCGGCTCCAAGGCCGACCCGTTCCTCGCGTTCAACCGCTCGGCGCTCGCGATCATCCAGAAGGTGCTGTGGTGGATCATCCGCCTCGCGCCGCTCGGCACGCTCGGCCTCATCGGCAACGCGATCGCCACGTACGGCTGGAGCTCGCTGAGCTCGCTCGCCTGGTTCGCCGCCGCGATCTACGTGGGCCTCGCGCTCGTGCTCTTCGTGGTCTACCCGGTGCTGCTGCGCACCAACGGCCTGAAGATCGGGAGCTACTTCCGCGGCGCGTGGCCGGCCATCCAGCTCGCGTTCGTCTCCCGCTCGTCGATCGGCACGCTCCCCGTGACGGAGCGCGTCACGGAGCGCAACCTCGGCGTGCCGCGCGAGTACTCGTCGTTCGCCGTGCCGCTGGCCGCGACCACGAAGATGGACGGCTGCGCCTCGATCTACCCGGCCATCTCGGCGATCTTCGTCGCGGAGATCTTCGACGTGCAGCTGTCGATCACCGACTACCTGCTCATCGCGTTCGTCTCCGTCGTGGGCTCGGCCGCGACCGCCGGCCTCACCGGCGCCGTCGTCATGCTGACCCTGACGCTGTCGACGCTCGGCCTGCCGCTGGCCGGCGTGGGCCTGCTGCTGGCGATCGACCCGATCCTCGACATGGGCCGCACCGCGGTGAACGTCGCGGGCCAGGCGCTCGTGCCGACGATCGTCGCCAAGCGCGAGGGCATCCTCGACGTCGAGAAGTACGAGTCGGCCTCGGCGGAGGACCTCTTCGCCGACGACGACACCACGCCCGAGGGTGAGGCGACCGCCGAGGCGGGTGCGACGTCGGGCACCGCGGACCGCAAGGAGCCGGCGGCGGCCGCCGCCCGCTGACCCGCCGCGCCGACCACGGGGTCGGTGACGCGTCCCGCAGGACGCGTCACCGACCCCGTTCGCGTGCCGGCACGCGCCACGCGGCGCCGGCGTTCGGTCGCCGGCTACTCGTTCCCGACCGACCGGTCGGCGCGGTCCGAGGCCTTGTCGATCTGCTCGTCGTGCTTGCCGCCCGTGGCGCGCGAGGCGGCGTCGCCGCCCTTGTCGAGCGCCGTGTCCGACGCCTTCTCGCCCTTGTCGCTGCTCAGCGCGTCGCCGGCCTTGTTCTTGAGGTCGTCGATCCCCATGGTGCGTTCGCCCTCCGTCGGGGCCCGGGCGGGCCCGTGCCGTCCCATCGTGGGCAGCGACGTCCGCCGGTCGCATCCCGGCAGCGGCGCGGAACGCGCGAACGCCCCGCCCCCGTGGCGGGGACGGGGCGCTCGGACCGCGGCGCGAGGGGTCAGGACGCGAAGGCGTACCCGGCGTCCGTGCACTGGGTGCGGAAGGCGTCGAGCGCCGGCTGGAAGCCGTCCGTCGTCACCTCGACGTCCGAGAGCGCGGCCTCGAACGGCGCCTTGATGCCGTTGAGGTTCTCCTGCAGCTCCACGTCGGCGAAGCGCTGGACGGAGGCGATCTTGTCGCGCGTCGTGGCGAGCTCGATCGCGCTCTCCTCGGTGACCTCCTGCGTGGTGAGCGGGAAGGTCGCGTCGACGCGCGTGGCGAGCGAGTTCTCGGCGCCGTCGTAGAACGCGGCGCACGACTGGACGATCTCGACGACGGTGGGCGTCGGGCCGGCGGCCTCGGTCGTCGCGGTCTCGGCGGGGGTCGTGGCGTCGTCGCTCGACGGGTCTGTCGTCGAGGCGCAGGACGCCAGGAGGAGGGCACTGGTCAGCGCCGCGGTAGCGGCGAGGTACTTACGCATGCTAACGATTTGACACCGACGGCGACGCGAGGTGCAAGAACATTGCCCTGCGGCGACCGGGGGAACGGCGAGATCCCGCCACTCCGGGCGGTGCGTTGTGCGCAGCGTCACAAGGGTGGACCGCCGCGGAGGGCGGCTCACCGCACGTCGAGCACGACCTTGCCGCGCACGTGCCCCGTCGCGACGAGGCGCACAGCCTCGGCGGCGTCCTCGAGCGGGAAGCGGCGCGCGATCTCCAGGCGCAGGCGCCCGTCCTCGGCCAGCGCGACCACCTCGTCGAGCGCGCCCTTCGCGTCCACCTTGTCCGCGATCCCCGCGGCACGCGACGCCTCGGAGGACACGATCGTCACCGCGGCCGGCGGCGCGTCGGGGTCAGGTCCCGTGAGGGCGTCGCCGAGCAGCTCGGCCGTCGCCGCGACCGTCTCCGGCCTCCCGACGAGGTCGACGACGACGCTCACCCGGTCCAGGCCGTCGGGCAGTCCGCGGACCGTCTCGACGAGCCCCGGGCCGTAGGCCACCGGGGTCGCCCCCAGCCCGCGCACGTAGTCGTGGTTCGCCGGCGACGCCGTGCCGACGACGCGCGCGCCGAGCGCCCGCGCCACCTGCACCGCCGCCGACCCCACGCCGCCGCTCGCGCCGTGCAGCAGCACGACGTCGCCCTCGCCGACGTCGGCCTGCACGAGCGCCGAGAACGCGGTCGCGGCCGCGACGGGCAGCACGGCGGCCTGGTCGGGCGCCACCCTCTCCGGCACGCGCCGCACGCGGTCGGCCCGGACCAGGGAGAGCGCGCGCTGCGCGCCCGTGCCGTGCCAGACGACGGCGTCCCCCGGGACGAGGTCCGCGACGTCGGGCCCCACGGCGTCGACGATGCCCGCCGCCTCGAAGCCGAGGACGCCCGGCAGCGAGCCGCCGAACGCGCCCGTGAGGCGCTTGACGTCCGCCGGGTTCACGCCGACGACGCGGTTCGCGACACGCACCTGGCCGGCGCCGGGCTCGGCGACCTCCTCGGTCGTGACGCGCAGGACCTCGGGCCCCCCGAACTCGTCGTAGGTGACGACGGTCGCCGTCGTGCTCATGGGTCCTCCCCCGTCGCGCCCGCGGGCGCCGGACGCCGCGACGCCGCAGGTCGTCCGCGACGACCCGGTGCCGGACCGGGCGCGTCCACTCTTCCATCACGGGCGACGTGCTGTCATGCGGGGAGCGCCCGTCCGCGGCTCCGGGAGCGCTCCCGCGGCTGCGGGCGTACCTTCGGGCTGAAGGATCGCAGGCCGTCTGCCGCCGTCCGCGGGAGACGATCCGTCCGTCCCGGGGAAGGGGTCGGAGATGGTCACCAGGGAGACGGCGACGACCGTCCGGGACGCGGGCACGCCCGCGACCGCCGCGCAGCCCGGCCCGCAGACCGCAGGGCGGCACGGCACCGAGGTGCCGCACGCGCCGCCGTGGACGGACGCCGTCGCGCGCTGGGGCGCACGCGTGCTGCAGCTCTACACCGTCTGGCTCGTCCTCGCGCTGCTGTTCCGGCCGCTCGCGCGCCACTCCGAGCGGCCGGTCGCCGAGGTGCTGTCGATCACCAACGTGCCGTCGTACCCGTCCCTCTTCGCGGCCGTGGTCGTCGGCCTCGTGGCGAGCGGGTTCCTGCGCCGGCGCCGGGCGGCGCTGTGGTTTGTCGTGCTCGTCTGGCAGCTGCCCGCCGTGCTCGTCGTCCTGCTCGCGCTCGTCCTGGACCGGGTCGACCCGACGGCCGGGGTCGTCGAGGGCGTGCGCTGGACGACCTACGCCTCCGCGCTCGTCGGCGCGGTGCTCGTCGTCGTGCTCGTCGCGGCGCGTCGCGCCTTCCCGGCGCGCATCGCGCGGGGCGCGTGGGGCCCGGCGGCCCTCGTCGCGCTCCTGGGCGTCGTGCTCGCCGCGGGGATCGTCACGGCGCTGCTGCAGGTCGTGCCGTCGACGCTCGACACGCAGCGGGACAGGGTCGCGTGGGCGCTGAGCGCGTCGCTCGGGCTGTCGGCGCACGAGGAGCCGTTCGCCGTCGACGGGCGGGCACCCGGGTGGCTCGCCTTCGTCGCCGGGCTCGTCGCGGGCCTCGGGATCCTCGCGGCCGTCGTCGTCTTCCTGCGCACCGGCCCGCGCGACGTCGCCCGCGCCGGGGACGAGGAGCTCGCCGTGCGGCGTCTGCTGCTCGAGCACCCGAGCGACGACTCGCTCGAGTACTTCGCCACGCGCGACGACCGCTCGGCGATCTTCTCCGCGGACGGCCGGGCCGCCGTCTCGTACCGGGTCGTCAGCGGGGTGCTGCTCGCCGCCGGGGACCCCGTGGGCGACCCCGCCTCCTGGGACGACGCCGTCGTGCGCACCCTCGCCCACGCCCGGCGCCACGGCTGGGCGCCGGCCGTGATCTCGGCGAGCGAGCGCGGTGCGCGCGCCTACCGCGACGCGGGGCTCGCGGTGCTCGTCATGGGCGACGAGGCGGTTGTCGACACGCGCGAGTTCGACCTCTCCGCGCCCTCGATGCGCCCCGTGCGGCACGCCGTCGCGCGGCCGTCGCGCGAGGGGTACACCGTCCGGATGCGCCGCCAGCGCGAGATCCCGCCCGCCGAGCTCGCCGAGCTCGCCCAGGCCGCCGAGCGGTGGCGGCACGGCGAGGAGCGCGGCTTCTCCATGGCGCTCGAGCGTCTGGGCAGCCCGCGCGACCCGCGCGTTCTCGTCGTGACGGCCCACGACCGCGACGACCAGGTCCAGGGCCTCCTGTCCTTCGTGCCGTGGGGCCGCAAGGGCGTCTCGCTCGACGTCATGCGCCGCTCGCCCGACGCCGTCCCCGGGGTCACCGAGCTCATGGTCACCACGCTCGCGAGCGAGGGACCGGGCACGGGCATAAACCGCGTGTCCCTCAACTTCGCGATGTTCCGCGGGATCATCGAGCAGGGCGAGTCCGTGGCCGCGACGCCCCTGCAGCGCCTCCTGCGCCGCCTCATCCTCGTCGCGTCGCGCTGGTGGCAGCTCGACTCCCTGTACCGGTCGAACCAGAAGTACGAGCCCCGCTGGCGCACCCGGTACCTCTGCTACGCCGCGTCCGCGCAGCTCACGTCGGTGACCCTCGCCGCGGGGCAGGCGGAGGGCTTCGTGCCCCTGTGGACGTCGCCGCAGGGCGCGGCGACGGCGTCGGCGGCCGAGGGCGACGCGGCGCTCGCGGCGGCGGTGCGCGCGCAGGAGGACGAGCTGCTCGCGCTCGACGTGCCGACGCCGCGCCTCACGGACCAGGAGCGGGCGCGCCGCGCCAAGCTCGACGTCCTGCGGGCCGCGGGGATGCCGCCGTACCCCGTCACGGTGCCGCGCACCCACCGCCTGCGCGACGTCGACGAGATGCTGCTCGGCGACACGGTGTCCGTCGCGGGGCGCGTCGTGCGCCTGCGCGACCTCGGCGGCGTGTCCTTCGCGGTGCTGCGCGAGGAGAACGTCGAGCGCCAGGTCATGCTCACCGCCGACGGCGCGGCCGACATCGCGCTGTGGCGGCACGTGGTCGACCTGGCCGACCAGGTGAGCGTGACCGGGAGGGTCGCGCGGAGCCGCACCGGGGAGCTGTCCGTGCACGCCGACGCGTGGGTCATGGCGTCCAAGTGCCTCAAGGCGCCCCCGGACAAGTTCCGCGGGCTGTCGGACCCGGAGACGCGCATGCGTCTGCGCCACGTCGACCTCGCGCTCGACACGAAGGCGAGCGTGACGCTGCGCGGGCGCTCGGTCGCCGTGCACGCGCTGCGCACGGCCCTCGTCGAGCGGGCGTTCATCGAGGTCGAGACGCCG
The DNA here is from genome assembly GCF_001722485.1 of Cellulosimicrobium cellulans. Classification (GTDB taxonomy): domain Bacteria; phylum Actinomycetota; class Actinomycetes; order Actinomycetales; family Cellulomonadaceae; genus Cellulosimicrobium; species Cellulosimicrobium cellulans_A. Next base: position 28,346 of record NZ_LWGL01000024.1, read on the forward strand.
ATCCTCCAGCGCATCCACGGCGGCGCGAACGCGCGGCCGTTCCGTACGCACATCAACGCGTACGACATGGACCTGTACCTGCGCATCGCGCCCGAGCTGTTCCTCAAGCAGCTCGCCGTCGGCGGGGTGGAGCGGGTCTTCGAGCTCGGGCGCAACTTCCGCAACGAGGGCGCGGACGCGACGCACAACCCCGAGTTCACGTCGCTCGAGGCGTACCAGGCGTTCGGCGACTACACGACCATGCGCCACCTCACGCGCGAGCTCGTCGTCGCGGCCGCGGTCGCGGTCCACGGCGACGCCGTGTCGCGGCGCCCCGACGGCACCGACGTGCGGCTCGACGGCGAGTGGCCGGTCGTCACCGTGCACGACGCCGTCTCGCGCGCCGTCGGTGCGGAGGTCACCCCGGACACGCCGATGGGCGAGCTGCACCGCCTGTGCGCGGCGCACGACATCGAGGTGGGGGAGGACGAGACGCACGGCGCGGTGGTCAACGAGATGTACGACCGCCTCGTCGAGGGGCAGACCGTCGAGCCGACGTTCTACACCGACTTCCCGGTCGAGACGTCGCCGCTCACGCGCGTGCACCGCCGCGACCCGCGCCTCGCCGAGCGGTGGGACCTCGTGGCGTTCGGGGCGGAGCTCGGCACGGCGTACTCCGAGCTCATCGACCCCGTCGACCAGCGCGACCGCCTCACGCAGCAGTCGCTCCTCGCGGCCGCCGGGGACCCGGAGGCGATGGAGGTTGACGAGGGATTCCTCGAGGCGCTCGAGTTCGCCATGCCACCCACGGGAGGTCTCGGGCTCGGCGTCGACCGGATCTACATGATGCTCATCGGGGCGTCGATCCGCGAGACGCTCGCGTTCCCGTTCGTCAAGCCGCAGCGACGGTCCTGAGGGACGCCGTGAGCACCGCGGACCTCCCCACGCCGGACACCGACCCGGCCCTGCCCGAGCACGTCTTGCGCGAGCTGCAGCCCGGCGGCACGCTGCTGGAGAGCGTGCCGCTCGCGGTCGCGCTCGGCGTCGTCGGGCTCGCGGGCGTCGTCTGGGCCGTGGTCCGCGCCCGGCGGGCCCGCCACGCCCGCCGAGCGCGGCGCGCGGCG
>NZ_LWGL01000239.1 GCF_001722485.1 Cellulosimicrobium cellulans
CAGACCACGCGCGGTCCGCGCGGCGCCCGCGCGCCGTCGGCAGGCGGGGCCGTCAGCGCCCGGCGGCGCCGAGGCGGCTGAGCAGCAGCGCCTCCGCGAGCACGACCTTCTCGAGCTCGCCGAGGTGCACCGACTCGTTCGCGCCGTGCGCGCGCGAGTCGGGGTCCTCGACGCCGGTCACGAGGATCGCCGCGTCGGGGAAGACCTCGAGCAGGTCGGCGATGAACGGGATCGACCCGCCCACGCCGATGTCCACGGGGTCGGTGCCCCAGGACGTCGCGAACGCCCAGCGCGCCGCCTGCATCGCCGTGGAGTCCGCGGGGGCGAGGAACGGCTTGCCCTGCTCGCCCTCGCGCACGGTCACGCGCGCGCCGAACGGCGCGTGCGACTCGAGGTGCGTGCGCAGCGCGGCCATCGCGGCGGCAGGGTCCTGGCCGGGCGCGAGCCGGACCGAGAGCTTCGCGGTCGCGGCCGGGGTGAGCGTGTTGGACGCGTGCGCGACGCTCGGCGCGTCGAGGCCGATGACCGCGATCGCCGGCTTGGTCCACAGGCGGCCGGCGATCGACCCCTCGCCCGCGAGCGCCGTGCCGTCGAGCACGGAGGAGTCAGCCCGGAAGTCCGCCTCGGCGTAGTCGACCTGCGGCTCGTCGGCGACGACGAGGCCGTCGACCGCGACGTTGCCCGCGTCGTCGTGGAGCGTGGCGATCAGGCGGGCCAGCAGCGTCACCGCGTCGAGCACGGGGCCGCCGTACATGCCGGAGTGGACGGCGTGCCCCAGCGCGGCCACCTCGACCTCGCAGTCCACGAGGCCGCGCAGCGACGTCGTGAGCGCCGGCACGCCGACCTTCCAGTTCGAGGAGTCGGCGACGACGATGACGTCCGCCGCGAGGAGGTCGCGGTGCTGCGTGAGGAACGGCAGGAACGTGACCCCGCCCGCGCGGTCGGGTGCGGTCCGCGCGAGGGCGAGGCCGTCCTCCCAGCCGAGGCCGAGCACCCGCAGCGCCCAGTCGAGGGCGAGGCCCGCGTTCTGCACCGCGGCCAGGCGGTACCAGCCGGCGCCCGGGCCGCTGCCGGAGTCGGCGAACGTGTGCACGACCGGGTCGAGCACCGGCTCCGGCCGGTCCAGCGCCGCGACGACCTGCGCGCCCGTCCCGAGGTTGACGTGCCGCGCGGGAGACCCGACGGCGAGCCGCGCGACGGGCGTGTCCCCGCCCCCGACGACCACCGGGACCGCGGCGCCCGACGCGGGGAACCACCGCGCGAGCCGGGCCGTCGTCCCGGCGACGGCGTCCGACGGTGCGACGCCGGGCAGCAGACGGCCGGGGAGCCCGAGCCGTTCGACGACGTCCTCCGCCCACGCGTCCCGCGTCACGTCCCACAGCAGCGTGCCCGCGGCGTCGGACCGGTCGGTCGTCGCGACCGGGAGCGCGTGCTCACCGTCTGCCAGCAGCCACGCGCGCACGACGTCCTTGGGCAGCAGCACGTGCGCCGCGCTGTCGAGGGTCGCGGGCTCGTGCGCCGCGATCCAGTCGAGCACGGGGCCGGTCATCCCGGGGACGAGCGGGTTGGCGAGCGGCGCGCGGACGGCGTCGGGCAGGGCGCGCCACCGGTCGAGCAGGTCGGTCGCGCGCGAGTCCGTCCACAGCACCGCGGGCGCGACGGCGGCCCCCGCCTCGTCGACGAGCGCGGCGGCATGCATCTGCCCGCCCAGCCCGACGGCGCGCACCGCGACGTCACTGCTCACCGCACGTGCCGCCGTCGCGAGGTCCGCGAGCGCCGCGTCGAGCGCCGTGGTCCAGGCGACGGGGTCGGCCTGCGACCAGCCGAGCCGCGGGTGCTCGACGTCGTAGGCCGCCTCGGCCTCCGCCGTCACCGTGCCGTCGGGGGCGAGGAGCACGAGCTTGAGCCCGCTCGTGCCGAGGTCGATGCCGAGGTACGTCACGCCCCGACTCTCCCACCGCTCCGGCGCCCACGGCGCGGGTAGCCTCGGGGACCATGAGCACCGCCCGCCCCTCCCGCTGGGAGCAGAAGGTCGCCGCCGACCCGTCGCACTCCACCTGGTACGTCGAGCGCTTCCGCCGCATGGCGGCCGAGGGCGCCGACCTCGCGGGCGAGGCGCGTCTCGTCGACGCGATGCTGCCGCGCGGCTCGCGCGTGCTCGACGCCGGCTGCGGTCCGGGCCGCGTCGGGGCGGAGCTCGCGGCGCGCGGGCACACGGTCGTCGGCGTGGACGTGGACCCGGTGCTCGTCGAGGCGGCGCGCGCGGACCACCCGGGGCCGGACTGGCGCGTCGGGGACCTCGCCGAGCTCGACCTGCCCGCGGAGGGCGTCGCCGAGCCGTTCGACGCGATCGTGTGCGCGGGCAACGTCATGACGTTCCTCGCCCCGGGCACGGAGGTCGAGGTCCTGCGGCGTTTCGCGGTCCACCTCGCGCCGGGCGGGCGCGCCGTCGTGGGCTTCGGGGCGGGCCGTGGGTACGCGGCGGACGCGTTCTTCGCCGACGTGGACGCGGCAGGCCTGCGCGTCGACGTCGCGCTCTCGACGTGGGACCTGCGTCCCTACGAGCCGACGTCCGACTTCCTCGTCGCCGTGCTGTGCCGTCGTACCGCGTGACGCTGGGGGTCGGTCTGCTGCACCCCGGCGCCGACCCCGAGGCGGTCCTGCCCGGCGCGGTCGACGCGGCCCGCGGGCTGACCACGGTCGAGGCGTACGACGTCGGCGTGGTGCGCGGGCAGGCGCGCGTCACCGTGCGGTTCCTCGCGGACGGCGACGAGGCGGCGCACGCCGTGGCGCGCGCGGTGGAGGACGGCGTCCGGGCCCACGCCGCGACGTCGGACCGGCGCGTGACGCGGCGCTGGGGCGCACGCTGGTACCCCGCCTGAGCCCTTCCGGCCTGCACCACACCGACGACGCGAAACCTACGCAACCGTAGGTTACGGTGGCGTCGTGAACACGCTGGCGTCGAAACCCTGGACCTCCCGCTACGCGCCGGGCGTCCCGGCCGACGTGGAGGTCCCCGACGAGCCCGTCACCGCGACCCTCACCGCGGCGGCCGGCCGGTGGCCCGCGCGCGTCGCCGTCGACTTCTTCGGCGCGACCACGACGTACGCGCGCCTCGCGGCCGAGGTCGAGCGCGCCGCGGGCGCCCTGCACGACCTCGGCGTGCGCCGCGGCGACCGCGTCGCCGTCGTGCTGCCGAACAGCACGGCGCACGTCGTCGCGTTCTACGCGGTGCTGCGCCTCGGCGCGGTCGTCGTCGAGCACAACCCGACCTACTCGGCCGACGAGCTCGCGCACCAGCTCGCCGACTCCGGCGCGAGCGTCGCGCTCGTGTGGACCAAGGCCGTGCCCGCCGTCGTCGCGTCGCGCGGCGGCGCCGCGCCCGCGCTGCGCACCGTCGTCGCGGTCGACAT
>NZ_LWGL01000240.1 GCF_001722485.1 Cellulosimicrobium cellulans
GGTGGCGCCGCGCTGTGGGCCACCGTGGCCGTCGCCGCCGCCACCGGCTCGCTCACGGCGTGGCACCTCGCGGCGGTGCTCTTCGGCGCCTCCGTCGTGGGGGCGCTGGTCGACCCGGCGACCAGCGGCGCGTTCCGCTCGGTCGTCCCGACGCCGCAGCTGCCGACCGCGCTCGCCGCGGCCCAGGGGAGGGACGCCGCGGCGAGCCTGCTCGCGGGACCGGTGGGCGGGCTGCTCTACGCCGTCGCGCACGCCGTCCCGCTCGCCGCGGCCGCGGTGGGGCACGCCGCGACCGCCGTGTGCACGTGGCTCGTGCGCGAGCCGCTCAACGGCGACGTCGCCGCGGCGCGCGCCACCCGGCCGGTCGAGGCGCTGCGCGAAGGCCTGCGCTTCGTGTGGTCCGTGCCGCTCTTCCGCGCGCTGCTCGGGCTGTTCGTCGTCATCAACGTCGCGTTCGGCGGGCTGATGATCGGCATCAACCTCGAGCTCGTCCGGACCGGCACCGCGCCGGTCCTCATCGGGCTCGTCGACCTCGCCGTCGGCGCAGGCGTCCTCGGTGGCGCCGTGCTCGCGCCGCGCCTCGTCGCCCGCTTCCGGGCCGGCGCGCTCGTCGTCGTCGCCCTCGGCGTGCTCGCCACCGGCGCTCTCGCCATGGCGGCCCTGCAGGACTACGTCGCGTACGTCGTCGTGCTCCCGCTCGCGGTGCTCCTCGTGCCCGCGGTGAACGCGGGGCTGTCGGCCTATGCCGCCGCGATCACGCCCCCGCAGATGCAAGGGCGGCTGTCGTCGGTCATGGGGCTCACCGGCCTCGCGGCCGGCCCGCTCGTCCCGCTCGTCGGGAGCGGCCTCCTCGAGCGTTACGGGCTGGGGCCGGCGCTCACGGTCCTCGCCGCACTCCTCGCCGTCACCGTCGCGGTCCTCGCCACCGTCCGCCCGCTCTGGCGCGTCGGCACGCCCGACACGTGGGCCGACGACGCCCTCCCGGCACCCGGCGCCGGCGCCGACGCCACGAAGCAGACCCGGTAGAGGGGCCGCCAGAGGGGCCGGTAGAGTGGGCAGCGGCCGCGACTGGCGAGGGTGGGAACGACCACCGGGGAGCGGCCGGACATCCCTGCTGGTGCGTCGACCGCCTGGGCGCCTGGGTCCTGCCACTCGGCACCGGTCGTCCGCCGGTGCCCGACCGCGACCCGGAGGAGCACCTCGCCATGTCCCAGCCCCACGTCCCCTCGGCGCCCGACGTCCAGCTCGCCGACGACGCACGCCGCCCGGTGCGCCGCGCGCTGCTGAGCGTCTACGACAAGACGGGCCTCGTCGAGCTCGCGACCGCGCTCCACGCCGCCGGCGTCGAGCTCGTGTCCACCGGGTCCACCGCCGCGACCGTCGCCGGCGCGGGCATCCCCGTGACGCGCGTCGAGGACCTCACCGGCTTCCCCGAGTGCCTCGAGGGGCGCGTCAAGACGCTGCACCCCCGCGTGCACGCCGGCATCCTCGCGGACTCGCGCAAGGCCGACCACCTCGCCCAGCTCGAGGAGCTCGAGATCGCGCCGTTCGAGCTCGTCGTCGTCAACCTCTACCCGTTCGCCGCGACCGTGGCGTCCGGCGCGGGCCCGGACGAGGTCGTCGAGCAGATCGACATCGGCGGGCCGTCGATGGTCCGCGCGGCCGCGAAGAACCACCCGAGCGTCGCCGTCGTCGTCGAGCCGACCGCGTACGACGCCGTCATCGACGCCGTCCGCTCGGGCGGCTTCACGTACGCGCAGCGCAAGGCGCTCGCCGCCGCGGCCTTCGTCCACACCGCGACGTACGACGTCGCCGTCGCCTCGTGGATGGGCAGCGTCGTCGCGCCCACGGACGAGGTCGTCGGCGAGGACGGGACCCCGCGCCCGACCGGGTTCCCGGCCTGGGTCGGGGGCACGTGGGAGCGCGCCGACGTGCTGCGCTACGGCGAGAACCCGCACCAGCGCGCGGCCCTCTACACGGCGGGCGACGGCGCGAGCGGCCTCGCGCAGGCCACGCAGCTGCACGGCAAGGCGATGAGCTACAACAACTACGTCGACGCCGACGCGGCGTGGCGCGCGGCGCACGACCACGCGGAGCCCGCCGTCGCGATCATCAAGCACGCGAACCCGTGCGGCATCGCGGTCGGGACGGACGTCGCCGACGCGCACGCCCGCGCGCACGCGACCGACCCGGTGTCGGCGTACGGCGGCGTGATCGCGGCCAACCGGCCCATCACGCGCGCGGCGGCGGAGCAGATCGCCCCCGTGTTCACCGAGGTCGTCGTGGCGCCCGGCTTCGAGCCCGACGCGCTCGAGGTGCTGCAGGCGAAGAAGAACCTGCGCCTCCTCGTGGTCGACGGCGCCCCGTCGGCCGAGGTCGAGCTGCGCCCGATCAGCGGCGGGCTCCTCCTGCAGAGCGTCGACCGTCTCGACGCGGTCGTCACCGACGCCGAGGGAACCGTCACGGGCGGGGACGACCCGGAGCGCTGGACGCTCGTCGCGGGCGACGCCGCCGACGACGCGACGCTCGCCGACCTCGCGTTCGCGTGGCGCGCCGTGCGCGCGGCGCGGTCGAACGCCGTCCTGCTCGCGAAGGACGGGGCGGCGGTCGGCGTCGGCATGGGCCAGGTCAACCGGGTCGACTCGTGCCGCCTCGCGGTCGAGCGGGCCAACACGCTCGCGGACGGCGACGAGCGCGCGCGAGGTGCCGTCGCAGCCTCCGACGCGTTCTTCCCGTTCGCCGACGGACTGCAGATCCTCCTCGACGCCGGCGTGCGCGCCGTCGTCGCCCCGGGCGGGTCGATCCGTGACGCCGAGGTGGTCGAGGCCGCGACGGCGGCGGGCGTGACGATGTACTTCACCGGCACGCGCCACTTCGCGCACTGACCGCGCGCCGCGGCGCGCTCGGTCACACGAGCGCGTCGCGGAGCCGGCGGCCGGGGTCGCGGGCCACGTCGAGGTCGAGGTGCAGCGCACCGCGCCCGGCGGCGCGCCGCACCGGCCCGACGTCGCGGGGCGAGTCGACGAGCAGGACCGCGCGGACGAGCGTCGCTCGGTCCGAGGCGTGGTCCGACGCGCGGTCCGCGGCGAGGGCCGCCCCGGGGACGAGGTAGAACGCGGCCCACCCGCCGGGCCCCGCGGGGTCGCCGCGCAGGACGACCTCGGCGCCCTCGGGCGGGACGCCGAAGAGCGCGAGGTCGTGACCGAGCTGCTGCGAGAACACGTACGGCGCGTGCGCCGGCGCAGCGGCAGGGGGCTCGTCGGGCGCGAGGGCCACGACCGCGCGCGCGGTCGGCTCGGGGTCGTGCAGCGCCGCGGACCAGTGCCCGCCCGGGACACGGCCGAGGCCGGGGTGCTCGCGAGTGGCGCAGTCCCCGACGGCCCACACG
>NZ_LWGL01000241.1 GCF_001722485.1 Cellulosimicrobium cellulans
CGTGCACGAGGGCGATCGTCGCGACGCGGCGCATCGCCTCCTCGAGCGCGGCTCGGGCCTCGGGCACGTCCATGCGTCGGGCCTGCAGGCGCAGCAGCGCCGCGACCGTCTGGAGGTTGTTCTTCACGGTCATCGCGCGCGACGGGCTCGGCCTGCCGTTCGACGTGCAGGGCGGCGGCGCCGACCTGCTGTTCCCGCACCACGAGATGTCGGCCTCGCACGACCGCGTGCTCTCCGGCGGCGCCGGGCCGCGCGTGCACGTGCACGCCGGACTCGTCGGGTACGAGGGCCAGAAGATGAGCAAGTCGCTCGGCAACCTCGTCCTCGTGTCGAACCTGCGGGCCACCGGCGTGGACCCCATGGCCATCCGCCTGGCGCTGCTCGCGCACCACTACCGCGACGAGTGGGAGTGGACCGACGACGACCTGCCCGCTGCGGTGCAGCGCCTCGAGACGTGGCGCGACGCCGTGTCCGGCAACGGCGGGCCCGACGCCACGGCCATGCTCGACGCCGTCCGCGCGGCGCTCGCCACCGACCTCGACGCGCCCGCGGCGCTCGCGGCCGTCGACGCGTGGGCGGCCGAGGCGCTGCGCCCGGGCCGTGACACGGTGGGGGACGAGGAGGGCGCGCCCGGTGTCGTCGCCCGGGCGGTCAACGCGCTGCTCGGCGTGCGGCTCTGAGCCCGCCGGGGCGCCGCGGCTGCCGCGCCCCCCGGTCCGGGCGTCAGACCGTCGGGCCCTTCCCGCGCTCGCCCGAGCCCGGGTCGCGGCGGCGCAGGTAGCGCTCGAACTCGCGCGCGATCGCCTCGCCGCTCGCCTCGGGCAGCTCCGCGGTGTCCTTCGCCTCCTCGAGCTGCTGCACGTACTCGGCGATCTCCGCGTCCTCCGCGGCGAGCTCGTCGACGCCGTGCTGCCACGCCTGCGCGTCCTCCGGCAGGTCGCCCAGCGGGATCGGCTCGGACAGGAGCTCCTCGATGCGGGCGAGGATGGCGAGCGTGGCCTTGGGCGACGGCGGGTGCGCGACGTAGTGGGGGACCGCGGCCCACAGCGACACGGACTGCATCCCGCGCTCCGCGGCCGCGTGCTGCAGGACCCCGACGATGCCGGTCGGCCCCTCGTAGCGGCTCGGCTCGACGTCGAGCACGGCCTGCAGCCCGACGCTCTCCGACGTCGCCGTCATGGGGATGGGGCGCGTGTGCGGCACGTCGGCGAGCAGCGCGCCGAGGGTCACCACGGTGCGCACGTCGTGCGCGACGGCGAGGTCGAGCAGCTCGCGGCAGTAGCGGCGCCACCGCATCGACGGCTCGATCCCGTGCACGAGCAGGACGCGACGGCCGCTCGGCGAGACCGTCGCCGCGGCGACCGTCGTCGTGGGCCACGTGATCTCGCGGTTGCCGTCCTCGTCCGTCGTCACGACCGGGCGGTTCACCTGGAAGTCGTGGTACTCCTCCGGGTCCAGCTCGTCGACGTCCTCCGCGCCCCAGACCTCATGCAGGTGCGCCAGCGCCGCGGTGGCGGCGCTGCCCGCGTCGTTCCAGCCCTCGAAAGCCGCGATCATCACGGTCTGACGTGCACCGTCGTGCGCGTTCTCGCTCATCGCCCCAGCCTAGGGCGAACCCCCGGGCGCACGCCGCGCAGGTTCGCGCGTGGCGTACCGGCCGCGTCGCGCACGTAGGCTGGGTGCGGACGCCGCCCCGGACGTCCGGAGCCCCCCACCCAGGAGATGCGTTGACCTCGCCACGCCCTGCCGACGCCGCCGTGCTCACCGGATCGCAGCCCGGCACCCCGCCCGCGGGACTGCCCGCCGCCGTGCTGTGGGACATGGACGGCACCCTCGTCGACACCGAGCCGTACTGGATGGCCGCCGAGCACGAGCTCGTCGAGGCGCACGGCGGCACGTGGACGCACGAGGACGCGATGCTGCTCGTCGGCAACCCGCTCCTGACGTCGGCGCGCATCCTGCGCGAGCGCGGCGGCGTGGACCTGCCGGAGCCCGAGATCGTCCGGTTCCTCATCGGCCGGGTCATCGACCAGGTGCGCGTCGAGGTGCCGTGGCGCCCGGGCGCGCGCGAGCTGCTCGTCGCGCTGCGCGAGGCCGGCGTCCCGTGCGCCCTCGTGACGATGTCCTACCGCGAGCTCGCCGAGCCCGTCGTCGAGCTCGCGCCCGACGGCGCGTTCCAGGTGCTCGTGTGCGGGGACGAGGTCGAGCACGGCAAGCCGCACCCGGAGCCGTACCTCACGGCGGCCGAGCGCCTCGGCGTCGACGTCACCCGGTGCGTCGCCCTCGAGGACTCCCCGACGGGGATCGCGTCGGCGCGCGCCGCCCGCGCCGCGACCATCGGCGTGGAGGCCGTCGTGCCCGTCGAGCCCGCGCCGGGGCTGAGCCGCGCGTCGTCGCTCGAGCACGTCGACCTCGCGCTGCTCGCGCGCGTCGTCGGCGGCGAGCAGGTCGACCTCATGGCCTCCTAGGGGGTCGTCGCCTCCTCGCAGGCCCGGCGTCACGGGCCGCGCGTCGCGACGGCATACGCTGTCGGGGTGGACGGACCCGGACCTCGAGCTCCCCGCACGCCCGCACCGCCGGACGCGCCCGCGCGCACGAGGGGCTGGGTGATCGGTCGCGTCTCCGGCGCGCCGGTGATCCTCACGCCGTCGTGGTTCGTCGCCGCCGCGGTGCTGACGGTCCTCTTCGCGCCGACCGTCCAGCGCCTCGCGCCGCACCTCGGCTCCGAGATCTACCTCGCCTCGTTCGCGTTCGTGCTCCTGCTGTTCGCCTCGGTGTTCCTGCACGAGGTCGCGCACGCGCTCGTCGCGCGCGCCCGGGGCCAGCACGTCACCGAGCTCGCCGTGACCCTGTGGGGCGGGCACACCGCGTACTCCGGGACGTCCGCGCGACCCCTCGACGGGTTCCTCATCTCCGTCGTCGGCCCCCTGACCAACCTCGCGCTCGCCGTGGTGTTCTGGCTCGCGTTCCAGGCGCAGGCCACGTTCTCCGTGCCCGCGCTGCTGCTGTACGCGGGGGCGTTCTCCAACGCGTTCGTCGGCTTCTTCAACCTCCTGCCCGGCCTGCCGCTCGACGGCGGCCAGATCCTCGAGTCTGCCGTGTGGGCGGCGACGGGGTCCCGGACGCGGGGGACCGTCGTGGCCGGCTGGGTGGGGCGCGTCGTCGCCGTCGGCGTGGTCGCCTGGGCCCTCCTGTGGCCCCTCACGCTGGGCGTCCGCCCGGACCTGTGGACCGTCGCCTGGGCGGCGCTCATCGGCGCGTTCCTCTGGTCCGGCGCCGGGCAGGCCGTCGCGTCCGGCCGGGCGCGCGAGGCGGTGTCCGGGCTCACGGTCCGCGGCCTCGCACGGCCCGCCGTGCCGGTCGGGTCCGGCGCGTCCGTCGCCGCGG
>NZ_LWGL01000242.1 GCF_001722485.1 Cellulosimicrobium cellulans
GCGGTCGAGATCGCCATCTCGCGCTACTCGCAGATCTCCGCGCTCGAGTCCGAGGTCGCGGACCTCACCGAGCGGTTCGAGACGCGCAAGCGCGTCGACCGTGCCAAGGGCACCCGTCACGACGGCACCCGCCACCGCGACCGTGCCGGCCGCGACGCCCGCGGCGACGCGCGACGTCGTGCCGTGCACCTCGCCGCGCGAGAGCACCGTGACCCCGGCCGTGTGCGCGGTGAGCGCGGCGGCCGCGGGGAGCGCGGCACGCACACGGCCGCCCGCGGCGCCGAGGAGGACGTCGAGACCGCGGCACGCCGCCATGACGACGGGCCCCACGGCGCGCTCCTTGGCGACCGTGTCGTACGTCCACACGCACGCGGCGAGCGGCACGGCCACGGCGAGCGCCGGCCGTCCCCCGCCGGCGGCGGCGAGCCCCACGCCGGCGAGCGTGAGTCCGGTCGCGACGCCGAGCGCGCGCTCCGGGGTCACCCGGCCCGACGGGATGGGCCGCTCGGGCCGCTCGATCGCGTCGAGCTGCCGGTCCGCGTAGTCGTTGAGCGCCATCCCGCCCGCGTACAGGCACGCGGACGCGAGCGGGAGGAGCGCACGCCGTGGCGTGAGGCGGTGGCCGGCCGCCGCGGCCCCGGCGAGCGTGTCGCCGACGACGGACAGGACCGCCGGGGCGCGGACGAGGTCGAGGTGGTCGCGCAGGGTGGGGCGGGTCGGCACGGTCACTCCGCCGCGCGCGCGGACGGGTCCGTCGCCGCGGCCACGCGGGCCGAGGCCTCGCGCACCCAGTCCGCGAGCGCGAGCGTCTGCGACGCGACGTCGTGCACGTCGCTGCCCCACGGGTCCTTGAAGAAGAAGCCGAGCTGCGGCACCGGGCCGGCGTACCCCGCGGTGTCGGCGAGCGCGAGCAGGCGCCCGAGGTCGAGGACGAGCGGCGCGGCGAGCATCGAGTCGTACGCCGACCAGGTCGTCTGCAGCGTCAGCCGGGAGCCGAGGAATCCCTGGACGTGCACGTGGTCCCACGCGACCTTGATGTCCCCGAGGTCCGGGACGTTGTCGATGTGCAGCGGGGTGACCTCGCTGCCCGTGAGGTCGTGCAGGCCGCGCGTCTTCGAGGCGAGCTTGCTGCGCACGGCCTCGGGGTCGGCGAGCGTGGCGCCGTCGCCCCCGCCGAGGAGGTTGGTGCCCGCCCACGACAGCACGCGCAGGCCGCGCGCGGCGAACGCCGGGGCCAGCACCGTGCGCAGCCAGGTCTGGCCGGTCTTGCCGTCCTGGCCGGCGACGGGCACGCCGCGCTCGCGCGCGAGGTCGACGAGCACGGGCAGGTACATGCTCGCCGACGGCGTGAAGCCCGCGTACGGCGCGCCCGCGAGCAGCGCCGCGTAGGCGGTCAGGGAGCTGGGCGGGAGCACGGCGCGCCCGGGGTCCGCGAGCGCCGCCTCGAGGAGCGCACGGTCCGAGAACTCCGGCACGGGCTCCGGCAGGGGCTCGGTCGACGCGACGTCGACGACGACGACGCGCGCGAGGCCGTGCCGCTCGCGGAACTCCGTGATGTCCCGCGCGAGCCGCTCGGCGGCGGCCTGCTGGGACTCGCCGTGGCCCGCCGCCACGGCGTCCCCGGCGTGGTAGCCGCGGCGCACGTCGGCGTCCGCCTGCTCGAGCGCGGCGTGCGCGACGGCGAGCAGGTGCGGCGGGATCATGCCCACCTCGACGAGGAGCTCGGCGCGCTTGACCATCGACACGTCGGTCACGTCGTGACCGCCCACGACCAGGTCCGCGAACGCCGGCAGCGGTGCGGACGCGAAGGACTCCTGAGCGGTGACGCAGCCGGTCGCGTCCGCGTGGCCCTGCGCGATCGCGGCGAGCCCCAGCGTCGCGGTGGTCGCGACGGAGCCGCGGGCTCCGACCAGCCAGAGGCCGGTCCGTGCAGAGGCGTTGTGGTGCATCGTTGCTCCCCGTCCCGTCGGCGCGCCAAGGCGCGCCGAGTGTCGCGACGATGGCCTCGGTGCCACCGCCGGGCCGGCGTCACGAGGACACGGTCACGTGCCCGGGGCGACGGCCTGCAGCGACCCTAACCACACTTCTGACGGCGGTCAATCAAAAGCGGCGCGGCCCGGCGCCGGCCGGTCCGGAGCCTCGGCAAAAGCCCAGCGTGCGGCGCTGCCAGCCGCCGTCAGCCCGTCGTCGCCGCGAAGTCGAGCCGTCCGTCGGCGACCGCGATCACCGACCACACGGTGCCCTCGGCGTCGACGAGCTCGTACGCCGGGACGAGGACCGCCGCGCCGTCGGGCTGGTGCTGGACGGCGAGCCCGAGACGCGCCTCGGTGATCGTCACGTCCGTCACGGGCCACGCGAGCGCGCTGCCCGCGGCGACCGTGGGCGGCACGGTGGGCTCGGCCGGCTCCTCCGGGACGGGCAGGATCTCGGGCACACCCTGCGCGGACGCGTCCTCGCGCGCCCAGAGGACCGGGCCGCCGCCCGCGAAGCGCGGGTCGCCGAGCCGCTCGACCGCCTCGGCCGGGCTCACCACGTCGTAGGTGCCGAGCGGGACGCGCGGCGCGAGACCCCCGTAGAGCGACGCGAGCCCCGCGCCGGAGAACGTCGCGTTCCACGACGTGCCGGTGCGCTGCCCCGCGACGACCTCGTGGGCGGTCACCGTCGTCGCGCGCGGCGCCTCCTGGTCGGCCGGCACGGGCTCCGGCACGTACTCGAACCCCGCGGCGTCGAGGCCGAGGGACCCGAGCAGGTCGCGCAGCCGCGCCGCGGCGGCGTCGCCGCTCGGCGGGGCGCCGTGGTCCGGCCCCGCGCACCCGCCCGGCTCCCCGGACGGCGAGACGCCGGCCGGCTCGTCGGCCGAGCCCCGGTCCTCCTGCGCCGGTGCCGGCGCCACGACGACGCACCCCCACGGGTCCTTCGACGGGTCGCTGAACGACACGCTCGCCAGCCCGTCCGGCTGCAGCGAGACGGTCGGGCCCGTCCCGTCGCGCCGCCCCACGACGTACGAGCCGTGCTCGCCGCGCACGTCGCCCTCCACGCCGAGCACGTCGGCGACGTGGCGTGCCGTCTGCGACGAGAACACACCTGCGGCGTCGTAGGCCCACGCCTCGGCCGTGCCCGCCTCGCGGGAGAGCCCGTCCTCGTGGAAGACCGTGCGCCCGGCCCCGTACCCGGGGAACAGCATCCGGGTCGCCGTGCCCGGTGCGGCGGGCCCCACGTCGGTCTGCGCCGGCGCGCCCGCGGCGAGCTCGTCCTGGGTCCCGACCGCCGCGTCCTCCTGCACCGCCGTGGCGCCCAGCTCGACCGGGGCGAGCGCCGTCGTGGCCGTGCCGCCGGACCCGGCGGCCCCGA
>NZ_LWGL01000243.1 GCF_001722485.1 Cellulosimicrobium cellulans
GCCGCGTCGCGGGCCGCGAGGGCGCCGGGGAGCACCTCGGCGCGGATCGCCGCGGGGTCCTCGCCGTGCGGGTCGTCGTCCGTCACGACGACGACGTCGGCGCCGTCGACCGCCACCGCGCCCATCGTGGGGCGCTTGCCGCGGTCGCGGTCCCCCGTCGCGCCGAACACCACGGCGAGGCGGCCGAGCGTCGTCGGGCGCAGCGCGTCGAGCGCGAGCGCGAGCGCGTCCGGGTTGTGCGCGAAGTCGACGACGACGCGCGGGGCGTGCGGCGGGGTCGAGACGACCTCCATGCGGCCCGGCACGGCCGGTCCGAGACCGCCCGCTCCGTCCAGCGCGGCCTCCAGGTCGCGCGCGTCGGTCCCCGCCTCCAGGACCATCGCCACGGCGAGGGCCGCGTTCGCGACGTTGAACGGGCCGGGCAGCGACGTGGCCGTGCGCACCTGCCGACCGTCGCGGTGGCGCACGGCGAAGGCGGTACCCCCGTCCTCCAGCGGTGCGACGTCCACGACCGTCCAGTCGGCCGGGGCGACGTCGGTCCCGTCGGTCGAGCCGCCGGACGGGTCGACGCGCAGCGTCGCGACGGGCACGCGCGCGGCGGCGGCCATCCGCTCGCCCCACGCGTCGTCCACGACGACGACGCCGCGACGCGAGTGCTCGGGCGTGAACAGGGTCGCCTTCGCGTCGAAGTACGCCTGCAGGTCGCCGTGGAAGTCGAGGTGGTCCTGGCTCAGGTTCGTGAAGCCCGCGACGTCGAAGACGAGCCCGTCGACGCGGTGCAGCGCGAGGGCGTGCGACGACACCTCCATGGCGAGCGTGCTCACGCCGTCCTCGCGCATCGCGGCGAGGAGTGCCTGCAGGTCCGCGGCCTCGGGCGTCGTGAGCCGGCTCGGCAGCACGCGGTCGCCCGAGCGCATCTCGACGGTCCCGACGAGCCCGCCCTTCCAGCCGAGCGCGCGCATCGCGTGGTCGACGAGGTACGTCGTGGTCGTCTTGCCGTTCGTCCCCGTGACGCCGAACGTCGTGAGGCGCTCGGCCGGGCTGCCGTACACCCAGGCGGCGAGCGGGCCGAGGAGCGCTCGCGGGTCCTCCGCGACGAGGACCGGGACCTCCGCGGTGCCCGCGTCGAGCAGCGCCGCGCCCTCCTCGTCGGTGAGGACGGCCGTCGCGCCCCGCGCCACGGCCGACGGGACGAAGCTGGCCCCGTGTGCTCGGGCGCCGGGCAGCGCGACGAACAGGTCCCCGTCGGCGACCGTGCGGTCGTCGGAGGCGACCGACCAGACCTCGACCCCGGCTGCGCGGTCCGCGCCGTCGAGCACGCGGAGGCCGAACCGGGCCGCTGCCTCCCCGACCGTGCGGCGGGTGGCCACGGCAGGACGAATGCGGTCGATCGGGGTTGTCACGTGAAGAACCTACCGTGCCCGCACCGGCGCCCCTGCCACGCTGACGCGCCCGGGCGGCGCTTCACCGGACCTTCACCACGGCGGCCGCGCACGCCACCGCCCGCGCGGTCCGCGCGGGGCGTGGCGGTCACCACGTCGTGGGCAGCGGCACGTACGGCTCCACGCTCGGCCCGACGTTCTGGTGCTCGAGCGTGAACCCCATGATCTCGCTGAAGACCGGGGCGGCGACCACGCCGCCGTAGATCGACGTCCGCGGGTTCTTGAGGAAGACGCCGACGGTGTAGCGCGGGTCGTCGGCGGGCGCCACGCCGATGAAGGACGCCATGATCCCGGACAGCTGGCCGTCCGCGCCCGCCGCCTCGGCGGTCCCCGTCTTGCCCGCGATCCGGTACCCGGGCACGGACGCGGCCGCACCCGTCCCCTCCTCGACGACCGACTCCATCATCTGCAGCACCGTGTCGGCCGTCTCCTGCGAGACCACGCGCCGCGGCTCCTCGACCTCCGCCGGCGTGAAGGTGCCGTCGGGCGACGTGGTCCCGGCGACGAGGTGCGGCGTGCTGCGCAGGCCGCCGTTCGCGATCGTCGAGAACACGCTCGCCGCCTGGACGGCGTTGACCGACACCGACTGGCCGAAGAGCACGGCGTACTCGGTGCGCCCGTCCCACGAGTCCGCCGGGTGCAGGATGCCCGCCGACTCGCCGGGCAGACCCAGGCCCGTGGGCTGCCCGAAGCCGAACTTGTGGAGGTAGTCGTACCGCACCTGCTTCGGGATGCGCTCGCCCACCTGGACGGTCCCGGTGTTGGACGACTCCGCGAGCACGCCCGCGAGCGTGAGGCGCTGCAGCTCGTGCTCGTGGGAGTCGCGGAACGTCTGGCCGTTCGGCGTCGTGTAGGTGTAGGGCACCTCGAACTGCGTGCCGGCCTCGGCGTAACCGCCCTCGAGCGCCGCCGCCATCGTGATGACCTTCCCCGTCGATCCCGGGTCGAAGATGTTGGACACCGCACGGCTCGGCCGCGACACCGCGTCCGTCGTCCGGTCGTTCGGGTTGACGGTGCCCGAGTCCGCGAGGGCGAGCACCTCCCCGGTCCGGGTGTCCTGCACGACGGCGATACCGAAGTCGGCGCCCGACTCGCGCACCGCACGGTCGACGGCGTCCTGGGCCTTCCACTGCACGTCCCGCTCGATGGTCAGGCGCACGTTCTCCCCGGGCACCGCCGGGTCGGTCTCGCAGTGCCCGGTGGGGATCAGCTCCCCGCCCCGGCCGGCCTCGCACTCGCGCGAGCCCGGGGTGCCCGCGAGCGCGTCGTCGTACGCCGCCTCGACGCCACCCATGCCGACCTGCTCCGAGTTCACGAACCCGACGAGGTTGCCGGCCACGGTCCCCGCGGGGTAGGTGCGCTCGCTCGTCGCGTCGGCCCGGATGTACGCCGACAGGCGCAGCTCGGCGATCTCGCGCTGGACCTCCGGCGTGACCTCCTTCTCGAGGACGACGTACCCCTCCCCGTTGAGGCGCGCGGCGAGGTCCGGGGCGGACTCGCCGAGGACGGGAGCGAGGAGCTTCGCCACGCCCACGGCGCCGCCCTCCTCGAGCGGCGTCCCGTCCGCGAGCTCCCGGTTGCCGGGGGTGAAGGACTGGATCGCGGTACGGTCGGCGCCGATCGTGTAGCGGTCCACGGAGGTGGCCAGCACGACGCCGTCCGCGTCCGTGATGTCGCCCCGGTGCGCGAGCGTCGTGGAGCTGCGCAGGCGCACGTCGCGCGCCTCCTCCGCGAGCTCGGGGCCCTTGATCACCTGCACGTTGACGAGCTGGGCGACGAACAGGAGCACCACGAGCGTCCCGACGCCCATGAGCCACCGCTGCCGCTGCTCGGGCCGCCCGGGCTCCGGCACCGGTCGTGCCGGGGGGCGCGGCGTGCCGCCGCCGCGCCCGCCCGCGGCGGGGACGC
>NZ_LWGL01000244.1 GCF_001722485.1 Cellulosimicrobium cellulans
GTGCTCGTCGGGCGCCGCGAGCCCGCGGGCTGGTGGGGCACGGGCCGCCCGGCGGACTGGACGGACGCGCTCGACGCGGCGCGCCTCGTGGCGCAGCGCGTGGGCGTGGAGGTCGTCGTGGCCGCGGACACCGAGCGTGCCCCGTGGCACCCCGGCCGGTGCGCACGCCTCGCGCTCGCGGACGGGACCGTCGTCGGGCACGCGGGCGAGCTGCACCCCAAGGTGCTCGAGAACCTCGGCCTGCCGGCGCGCTCGGTGGCGTTCGAGGTGGACCTCACGGCGCTGCTCGCCGGGTCGGACGAGGAGCCCGTCGCGGCGACGCCCGTCTCGGCGTTCCCCGCCGCGAAGGAGGACCTCGCGTTCGTCGTCGACGCCGGGGTGAGCGCCGCGGCGCTGCGCTCCGCGGTCGCGGACGGGGCGGGCGACCTCCTCGAGGAGCTGAGCCTGTTCGACGTCTACACGGGCGAGCAGGTCGGCGCGGGCCGCAAGTCGCTCGCGTTCTCCCTGCGCCTGCGGGCGGCGGACCGCACGCTCACGGCCGACGACGTCGCCCGGGTGCGCGAGGGCGCCGTCGCCGCGGCGCGCGAGCGTGTCGGCGCGGAGCTGCGCGCATGAGCGCCGGGACGCACGCGGCGACGGTCCCGCCCGCACGGACGGCCCTCGTCACGGGGGCGTCGCGCGGCATCGGGCGCGCGGTCGCCGTCGGGCTCGCGGCCGCAGGCCTCGACGTCGCGCTGCTCGCCCGCGACGCGGGACGGCTGGACGAGGTGGCCGGAGAGATCGCACGTCTCGGCAAGGGCGCGGGGCGCGCCGTCGCCGTGACGGCGGACGTGACCGACGCCGAGGCCGTGGGCGCCGCCGTGGCGACGGCCGAGGCGGAGCTCGGCAGCGTCGACCTGCTCGTCAACAACGCGGGCCGGGTCGACGCCGAGGTGCCGCTGTGGGAGGCCGACCCGGACGAGTGGTGGGCCGTGCTCGAGGCGAACGTCCGCGGGCCCTTCCTGCTCTCCCGCGCCGTGGTCCCGGGCATGCTCGCCCGCGGGGGCGGCCGCGTCGTCGACCTCAACAGCGGCGCCGGGTCGCACGACTCGCAGGGCGGCAGCGCGTACAACGCGAGCAAGACGGCGCTCCTGCGCCTCGGGGCGAACATGCACCGGTCGGGGTACGAGCGCGGTCTGCGGACGTTCGAGGTCGCTCCCGGGGTGGTGCGGACCGACATGACCGCGTCGATGGTCATGCACCGGGGCCGGACGGAGTGGACGCCGGTCGAGCGCACGGTCGAGATGGTCGTCGCGATCGCGGCGGGCGGGCTCGACGCGTTCTCGGGCTCGTTCGTGCGCGTCACGCACGACTCGCCGGAGTCGCTGCGCGCCGCGCTCGACGCGGCCGCGCAGGACGGGCGCGACGTGCCCGGGCCGGACGGTCGTCGTCTGCGCGTCACGCGCTGGGGCGACGACGACCCCATGCCCGGCGAGCTGCCGCGGCGCTGAGCACGCGACGGTGCCGTGACGCCGTGACGGAACGGTCCGAGGAACGCCGCGAGGGCGCGCCCCGCAGGGGGCGCGCCCTCGTGCTGTCTCCGACGTCACGCCGAGTTGGTTGAACGTTCACCTGTCCGTCGTGCTCTACTGGACACCTGACCAGGTCGAGCGGACGCTGTCGTCATACCTCGATGCGGGCGACCCCGGAGGAGCGACGGACATGACGACAGGACCCGGCCGCGAGTGGAACGGCATGATCGTCCCCGACGCCGGCACGTACGTGCTCGACGAGGCGCACAAGCGCATCGGGTTCTCCGGTCAGCACATGATGGTCTCGCCCGTGCGTGGCGAGTTCACGCGCGGGACCGCGACGATCGTCGTCGGCGTCGACCCGCTGGCCTCGGCCGTCACGGCGACCATCGAGTCGGCGAGCCTCACGACCCACCACGGCGACCGCGACGCCCACCTGCACAGCCCTGACTTCCTCGACGTCGAGCACTACACGACGCTCGAGTTCCGCAGCACCGGCGTGCGGTGGCAGGGCGCGCAGGACGACTCCATCCTCGCCTGGGCACGACTGCGCAACCGCTCCCCGGAGCGCGCGACGGTCGCTGCCGACCGCGTCGCGCCGGCCGAGCCGGGGCGCTTCGTCGTCGCGGGCCTGCTGAGGATCCGCGACGTCACCCGCCCGGTCGAGCTGCGGATGCAGTACGGCGGTGCGCGCCGCGACCCGTACGGGCGCGACATCTTCGGCTTCCACGCCACGGCGGAGATCGACCGCGAGGACTACGGGCTCGTGTGGAACGTGCTCCTCGAGACGGGCGGCGTCCTCGTCGGCAAGAAGGTGCAGCTCGAGATCGCGGGCGAGGCCGTCCGCCAGGACTGAGCGACGGGCGCCCGCCTCCGCCGGCCCGCTAGCATGTGCGGCACGACACGGGGTGCCCCGGACCACCGGGGCTGAGATCACACCCGTCGAACCTGCTCTGGCTCGTACCAGCGAAGGGATGTCCGCCGATGACGCTCGCCCCGACCCCGCCTGTCCCGGACGCCGCGCCCGATGGTGCAGCCCGTCCCTCCCGACCGCGCGTCCTGTCGGTCGCCGGTACGGATCCCACGGGAGGCGCCGGTATCCAGGCCGATCTCAAGTCCTTCTGCGCGCACGGCGCCTACGGCATGGCCGTGACCACCGCGCTCGTCGCGCAGAACACCCACGGCGTGCGCTCCGTCCACGTGCCGGGGCCGGTGTTCCTGCGCGCGCAGCTCGACGCCGTGTCCGACGACGTCGAGATCGACGCCGTGAAGATCGGCATGGTCGCCGACGAGCCGAACGCTCGGGAGATCGCCGCCTGGCTCGACGACCTCGCCGCCACGCGGCGTGCGCACGGCGCGCCACCGCCGCACGTCGTGCTCGACCCGGTGATGGTCGCGACGTCGGGCCACCGCCTGCTCGACGTCGGTGCCGAGCAGGCAGTGCGCGAGCTCGCCGCCCGCGCCCACGTGGTGACGCCCAACCTCCCGGAGCTCGCCGTGCTCGGCGGCACCGCGCCCGCCGCGACGTGGGACGACGCGCTCGACCAGGCGAGTGCCTTCGCCGCCGCGTGCGGCACCGCGGTGCTCCTCAAGGGTGGGCACCTGCGCGGCGCGACGTCGCCCGACGCGCTCGTCGAAACCGTCCCCGCAGGAGGCGCCACGGTGCGCGTCACCACCTTCGACGCCGAGCGCGTCGCCACCCGCCACACGCACGGCACGGGCTGCTCGCTGTCCGCGGCGCTCGCGGCCCTGCGCCCGCAGCGCGCGGGGTGGGCGGAGGCGGCCCGCGACGCCAAGGCGTGGCTGTCCGGGGCGCTGC
>NZ_LWGL01000245.1 GCF_001722485.1 Cellulosimicrobium cellulans
TCACCCCGCGACGCCGTGGGCGGTGCCGGCGCCGACGGTGGCCGGCCCGGGCACCGTCGCGAGGAGCGAGCGCACGACGGTCTCGGGGCGCACGTCGGCCGCCCAGGCCGCGGGCGTCGGCGTGAGGCGGTGCGCGAGCACGGGCACGGCGACGCGCTTGACGTCCTCCGGCAGCACGTAGTCGCGGCCGTCGAGGACGGCGACGCTGCGGGCGAGCAGGGCGAGGTTCTGCGAGCCGCGCGGCGAGGCGCCGACCTCGAGCGCGTCGTGGGTCCGCGTGGCGGCCGCGAGGTCGACGCAGTAGCCGACGACGTCGGGGTCGACGTCGACGGCCTCCACGCCGGCCTGCATCGCGAGCACCGTCCCCGGTTCGACGACCTGGGCGACGACCGGCTCGTCGTGGCGCCGGGCGATGCGGCGCGCGAGGACGTCCCGCTCCTCGTCACGGTCGGGGTAGCCGACGGCGAGGCGGACCATGAAGCGGTCGAGCTGCGCCTCGGGCAGCGGGTAGGTGCCCTCGTACTCGACGGGGTTGGACGTCGCGACGACGTGGAAGGGCCGTGGGAGGCGGTGGGTCCGCCCGTCGACGGTGACCTGGCGCTCGGCCATCGCCTCCAGCAGGGCGGACTGCGTCTTGGGCGCGGTGCGGTTGATCTCGTCCGCGAGGAACAGGCCGGTGAACACGGGCCCCGGGCGGAACTCGAACGTCCGGGTGGCGGGGTCGAACACGGTCGAGCCGGTGATGTCCGACGGCAGCAGGTCGGGCGTGCACTGGAGGCGCGCGAAGTCGAGGCCGAGCGCCCGGGCGAGGCTGCGCGCGGCGAGCGTCTTGGCGAGGCCGGGGACGTCCTCGAGGAGCACGTGCCCGCCCGCGAGGACGGTCGCGAGGGCGAGGGTGAGCGTCTCGCGCATGCCCACGACCGCCGTCGCGACCTCGTCGAGGATGCGACGGCCGTGCGCGGCGACG
The DNA here is from genome assembly GCF_001722485.1 of Cellulosimicrobium cellulans. Lineage (GTDB taxonomy): Bacteria > Actinomycetota > Actinomycetes > Actinomycetales > Cellulomonadaceae > Cellulosimicrobium > Cellulosimicrobium cellulans_A. Next base: position 968 of record NZ_LWGL01000245.1, read on the forward strand.
TCCGCGACAGGCAGCGGCGTCACGTCCGGGTGCGGCTCGTGGCGGTCGGGGCTCGGGCTCTCGGTCACCGGGTGGTCCCTTCGTCGGGTGGCTGGGTGGCGAGTCGTTCGACCGCCTCGATCCAGGTCTGCAGCTCGTGCTGCGTGGGCAGGTGGCCGCGCGCGGCGCACGCGTGCGCGCCGCGGGCGACCGCGCGGCCGAGCAGCGGAGGGTGGCGGGGGGTTCGGGTCCGGTCTGGTTGAGGCGGTCGAGCCAGTCGGGGGTGCGCCAGGTCCAGGGGGGTGCGGTGGCGGCGGCGGCGAGGACGGTGGTGGTGAGGGTGGCGACGATGACGAGGCGGCGCTGGCGGGGGCGGCGCGCGTCTGCTGCTCGGCTGCGCGTCGGTGCGCGGTGCGGCGTGGTGGTGGCCCCCTGGTCGGTGGTCATGCCGTGGTGAGCTCTTGGGCGTGGACGCCGGCGGCGGCGGCGGTGAGGAAGGCGGCGGGGTCGTCGTCGAGGCCGCGGCCCATGGTGGAGAGGCGGACGGGGGTGGCGCGGAGGGCGTCGAGGAGGGCGTGGTCGACGGGGACGTCGACGCGGTGGTGGCGTCCGGCGGGGGTGGTGAGGGTGGTGGTCTGCTCGGTGACGAGGCGGGTGAGGAGGGGTCCCCACCCGGGGAGGGCCTCGACGTCGGGGGTGGGTTGGGGTGCGACGACGTCGGCGGGGGTGAGGGCGACGCGTCCGTAGGCGGTGAGGGAGTGGTGGGAGATGCCGAGGTGGCGTTCGCGGGGGTCGGCGCCGGAGACGCGCAGGGAGGCGACGGGGCGGCCGTGGAGGGCGGCGGCGGCGTTGAGGGCTTCGCCGGCGGCGACGCCGGAGTAGCCCCAGCGGGTGCCGGTGCCGAGGTTGCCGGGTCCTTGGGCGACGACGACGAGGTCGGCGTCGAGGACGTGGCGGGCGGCGAGGAGGCCGGTGTGGACGGTGACGGCCTCGAGGTCGCCGCCGAAGGCCTGGCCGACGGTGACGCAGGCGTCGATCCAGCCGGTGTCGCGGAGGGTGGCGACGGTGCGGGAGAACGCGGCGGGCAGGGCGCCGCCGTCGGTCATGACGTAGGTGACGCGGGGGGCGGGGCGGGCCGCGAGCGCCGCGGCGTGGCGGGCGCCGGCGACGACGGCGGGGAGGGCGGAGTGGAGGTCGGCGACGACGACGGGCAGGCCGTGGAGGTCGTCGGCGTCGCGGAGGATGTCGTGGTGGGGGGACTCCTGCTCGTCGACGCCGAGGACGAGGGCCTGCAGGGGGGTGTAGCGGGCCTTGACGAGGTGGCCGGGTCCGGGGGCGGGGTCGGGCGGCAGGGGGGTGCCGGGGCGCGCGGGGCCGGTGACGAGGGCGTAGCCGCCGGTGCCGAGGCCGCGGGCGAGCGCGGAGACGTTGAGGAGGAGTCCGTCGCCGGGGGCGGGGGTGCCGACGAGGTCGGTGTAGGCGAGGGCGCGCACGGTGGTGTCGTCGGTGCGTCCGGGGAGGGGGTCGTCGAGGGTGACGGTGAGCTCCTGGGCACCGGGCCAGGCCCGTCCTTGCGACTCCACCGTCCCGGTCCGCCACGTGATCACGCCGCTCACCCTATCGACCGCTAGCGTGGTGCCCGATGTCCGAGTCTGCCTCCTCCCGTGCCGCGTCGTCGTCGGCGGTGCCGTCGAACCCGGCTGCCCGGCTGCTGAACCTCGTCATCGCGCTGGTGAACACGAACGCGTCGATGACGAAGCAGCAGATCCGCAGGAGCGTCGCGGGGTACGGCGACGCGCCGTCGCCGGACGCGTTCGAGCGCATGTTCGAGCGGGACAAGGACACGTTGCGCGACCTGGGGATCCCGATCGTCACGGTGGACGCGGGGGGTCATGCGGACGAGGTGGGGTACCGCATCGACCAGGACGCGTACGCGCTGCCGCCGGTGGACCTGACGCCGGCGGAGCTGGGGGTGCTGGCGCTGGCGGCGCAGTTCTGGCAGGACAAGACGTTGCGCACGGACATCTCGCGGGCGCTGACGAAGCTGCGCGCGGCGGGTGCGGGCGAGACGGCGATGGACGCGGTGACGGGCCTGGTGCCGCGGGTGCGGGCGGTGGGGGACGCGTACGGGCCGCTGCTGGACGCGATCTCGGACCGGCGGGTGGTGTCGTTCACGTACCGGGCGGCGAGCACGGGGCAGGTGCGTCCGCGCCGGGTGCAGCCGTGGCGGATCGCGGCGAGCTGGTATCCCCGGTCGGACATGGCGACCTCCTGCGGGCGTCGTCGGCTGCAGCCCCTCCTGGCACGCTACACGCGGGCGGTGCGCGCGCCCGCTGAGGGGCCGACGGCGCCGGGC
>NZ_LWGL01000246.1 GCF_001722485.1 Cellulosimicrobium cellulans
CCGGCGCGCCGCCGCGCGCGGTCACCACGGGGACGGGCCGGGTCGGACGTCTCGCCGCCCCGACGACGCTGCGCGCGTTCGCCGAGCGCGTGGCCGCGGTGCTCCCCGCCACGGCGCAGGGCGTGCGCGTCGCGGGCGACCTCGACGCGACGGTCGAGTCGGTCGCGGTCGTCGGCGGGTCGGGGGACTCGCTCTTCGACGCCGTGCGCGCGAGCGGCGCCGACGTCTACGTGACGTCCGACCTGCGTCACCACCCCGTCTCCGAGCTGCGCGAGCGGGCGCAGCTCGAGGCCGCCGCGACCGGTGGCCCGGCCACGCCCTACCTCGTGGACGTCCCGCACTTCGCCTCCGAGTGGCCGTGGCTCCGCTACGCTGCCGAGGACCTCGTGCGGACGCTCGCGGAGCGCGGCGCGCACGTGGAGACGCGGGTCAGCGCGACCCCCACCGACCCGTGGACGGTCCGCATCCCGTCGGCGCCGGCCGCCGACGCCCGACCGACCCCCTGACCCGACCGGGTCCGACGAGAGGAACACCACGTGGCCACCGCACCGCAGGCCGACCAGCTCCGCCTGCTCGACGTCCAGGAGCTCGACACGCGCGCGCAGCAGCTCGCGCACCAGCGCCGGAACCTGCCGGAGCTCGCGCGCATCGCGGAGCTCGACGCGCAGCTCAAGGACCTCGGGTCGTCGCTCGTCGAGTCCCGCACCGCGGCGTCGGACCTGCGGCGCGAGCTCGCGAAGGCGGAGGGGGACGTCGAGCAGGTGCGGGCCCGCGCGGCGCGCGACCAGGCGCGGCTCGACGCCGGCCAGGTCGGCGCGAAGGACGCGCAGGCGCTCGTCGGCGAGCTGGAGTCGCTCGCCCGCCGCCAGGCGGCGCTCGAGGAGGTCGAGCTCGACGTCATGGAGCGGCTCGAGGCCCACGAGGAGGCGCTCGCGCGCCTCGAGGCCGCGCACGCCGAGCTCGAGGCCGCGCGCGCCGAGGTCGTCGCGGCGCGCGACGCCCGGTTCGCCGAGCTCGACGAGGAGGCGGGCCAGGTGGCCGAGCGCCGCCGCGGGGCGGTGGCCGGGCTCGACGCCGGGCTGCTGGCCCTCTACGAGCGCGTGCGTGACCAGAACGGCGGCCGCGGCGTCGTGGCGCTGCGCGGCCAGCGCGTCGAGGGCCTCAACGTCGACCTCAGCCGGGCCGAGCTGGCCGCCATCACGTCCGCGGCCCCGGACCAGGTCGTGCGGCTCGAGGACTACGGGCACATCGTCGTGCGCCCGGAGGCCGTGAACGCGTGACGGACGGTTCGACGGGCGGCCCGGGCCGCCACGGCGCCGGGGCGCAGGCCCGGCGGCTCGTCGTCGAGGCCGACGGCGGGTCGCGGGGCAACCCCGGTCCCGCCGGCTACGGTGCGGTCGTGCGCGACGGCGCCACGGGCCGCCTCCTCGCGGAGCGGGCCGGCTTCCTCGGCGTCGCGACGAACAACGTCGCGGAGTACTCGGGTCTGGTCGCGGGGCTGCGGGCGGCGGCGGAGATCGACCCCGGCGCGCGCGTGACGGTGCGGATGGACTCGCGCCTCGTCGTCGAGCAGATGTCGGGCCGCTGGCAGATCAAGCACGACGACATGCGCCGGCTGGCGGCCGAGGCGGCCGCCGTGCTGCCCGGTGCGCAGGTCGCGTACGAGTGGGTGCCGCGCGCGCAGAACGCCGCCGCCGACCGTCTCGCGAACGAGGCGATGGACAGCGGCGGGAGCGTCGCCCGTGACCACGACGTGCCGGACGACGTGCCCGCGGCCGACGCGCCGGACGGCCACGTGCACGTCCCGGTCGAGGACGCGCCCGGCCAGGGGTCGTCCGGGACGGGGACGTCGGGGACGGAGACCTCGGGGACGACGGCGGGACCGACCGCCGGGCCGGCGCGTCCGTCCGGTGCGGCGGTCCGCTTCGACGACCTCCCCGCGCTGACGGTCGTGCTCGTGCGCCAGGGCCAGACCGCCCACACCGTCGCCGGGGCCTTCAGCGGCTGCTCGGCGCCCGGGCCGTCCCTGACGTCGCGCGGCCGCACGCAGGCGGCGCAGGCCGCGGACCTCGTCTTCCGCGTCGGGCGCACGGCCTGGGCCGACGTGCCGCGCCCCACGGCGCTCGTCGCGTCGCCGCTGCTGCGGGCGCAGGAGACGGCCGGTGCGGTCGGGCGCCGTCTCGGCCTGCCGGTGACGACCGACCCCCGGTTCGCCGAGGCGGACTTCGGCGCCTGGCAGGGCCTGACCGCGGCCGAGATCGACGAGCGGTGGCCCGGGCTGCGCGAGGAGTGGTACACGACGGGCACCGTGGCGGCGCCGGACGGGGAGTCGGTCGCGGACGTCGGGGCGCGCGTGCGCGGCGCGCTCGACGACCTCGTCCGCACGCACCTCGACGGCGCCCCCGCCGCCGGGCGGACCGTCGTCGTCGTGGGCCACGCGGTGCAGGTGCGCGCCGCGATCGGCGCGAGCATCGAGGCGCCGCCCGCGCAGTGGTCGCGGTTCCGGGTGCCGCCGGCGTCGGTCAGCCTGCTGCGGCTGTGGTCCGACGGGACGAGCGAGCTCGTCGCCCAGGGCGTGCCGAGCGACCTCTGACCGGGCTCAGGCGACGACGAGCTCGAGCGTGGAGCGCCCGCGGCCTTCGTCGTGCAGCGTCGCGTCGAGCAGTGCCGTCCCGACGAGCTCGTCCGCGGCCTTCGCGAGGTCGTCGACGGAGGCCACGACCCCGGCTCGGCGCACGAGGTGCCCGGTCAGCACGCCGCGCGTGTGCTTCGCGTTGTGCGACACGACCGACCGCCGGCCGTCCTGCTCGCGCAGGACGCGTACGGCGACGTGCTCCGCCGCCCCCTCGCCCGACGTGCGCGGCTTCCACGCCGCGGCGTACGCCGCGGAGCGGCAGTCGACGACGACGTCGCCCGCTGCCCGCGCGTCGAGCGCCTCGGCCAGGTGGGCGCGCCATGCTGTGGCGAGCCGCCCGACGCCGGGCAGCGTCACGCCCATCGACAGGCGGTAGGCGGGGACCCGGTCGGCGGGGGACAGGGCGCCCCACAGCCCCGACACCACGCGCACGTCCTCCGTCGCGCGCCGGGCCGTCTCGCCGCCCCCGGCGAGCGCGCCCGCGAGGTCCGCCGCCGCGAAGAGCACGCCGGTGTACACCTCCGCCGCGGGCGCCGCGGGAGCCGAGCGCAGAGCGGTGTTGCGGCGCACCTCGGGCTCCAGCCCCGGGCTCACGCCCAGGACGTCGAGGGCGTCGGGCCGGGCGCGCGCCGCGGCGAGCGCGTCGCC
>NZ_LWGL01000247.1 GCF_001722485.1 Cellulosimicrobium cellulans
GTCGATCCCCTTGCGGTCGATGGTCTTGATGCCCCGCGCGCTGACGCGCAGCGTGACGTGGCGCCCGAGCGAGGGCACCCAGTAGCGCTTCTTCTGGATGTTGGGGTCGAAGCGCCGCTTGGTCCGCACGTGCGAGTGCGAGATCGAGTGGCCGAACCCCGGCGAGGTGCCGAGCACCTGGCAGACGGCGGACATGGTCGTTCCTTCCTACGGACCCGGCGAGACTAGTTACTGAGAATCGTTCTCGTCAAGGTGTAGGGTGAACAGGTCCGCCCGCCCGGATGTTCCCGCGGCCAGAACTGGAGCACCTGCATGACCACCCACCACCCGGACACGACCGACCCCCGCACCCCGCTGAGCGTCCTCGCGACCGTCGACCCCGTCCTGCGGGACTCCGCGGTCTTCGGCCTCGCCGTCGGCTCCCCCGGCGTCGTCGTCCTGCGGCACGACATCCGCGCGAGCGAGGGCGAGCTGCGCCGGGTCGTCGTCGACGCCACGGGCGTGCTCGAGGACGAGCGCGTCCCGCTCGAGCACGCGTGCCTGTCGTGCGCGGTGCGCGAGGACGCCCTCCCGACGCTGCGCCGGCTCGCGGAGCAGGACCGCTGGGACCACCTCGTCCTGGCCCTGCCCGTCGGGGCGGAGTCGCTGCCCGTCGCGCGAGCGCTCTCCGCCGCCACCTCGCCGGGCGACCTGCTCGACCGCCTCCGGCTCGCGACGGTGGTCGCCGTCGCGGACGTCGACACGCTCGAGCACGACCTGCTCGACGACGACCTCGTCGACGAGCGCGGCATCGCTCTCACCGCCGACGACCAGCGCGCCGTCGGCGAGGTGCTCGCCGCGCAGCTCGAGCACGCCGACCTCGTCGTCACGACGGGCGACCCGGCGGCGTCGGCCACGGGCTCCGGCCTCGTCGACCGCCTCCGCGGCGTCGGCACGCGGCGCCTCGACGGCCTGCACGCGCTCGACGCCGCCGACCTCGCCCGCGGCCACCACGACGCCGCGGCCGGCGAGCGCCGCGCCCACCCGCTCGGCGCCCGGGGGGCCGGGCGCCCGGCGGACGTCGAGCGCCGTGCGGGCGACCGGAGCTGGACGCTCGAGCTGCGGTCGTCGCGCCCGTTCGACCCGGAGCGCCTGCTGCGCCGCATCGAGGACCTCGGCACCGGGCGCCTGCGCTCGCGCGGCGTCTTCCACGTCGCCAACAGACCCGACTCGCTGTGCGCGTGGGACGGCGCCGGCGGCCAGCTCTGCATCGGCGAGCTCGGCACGTGGGACGACGCGACCACGGCCGAGGGCAGCGTCGTCCGGCCGCACACGCGGATCGTCGTCGTGGGGTCCACCGACCCCGGCCTCGCGCCGGGGGCGGACGACGAGCGCGACCTCCTGCTCGCGGCGTTCCGTGACGTGCTCGCGACGCCCGACGAGCTCGCCGACGGCGGGCTGCGCTGGCTCGGCCGGGACGACGTCCTCGCGCCGTGGCTCGGGGCGCGCACCGACGCGCTCTGACGCGACAGGGCAGCCGGGGTTGCCCGGACCGACCGACCCGACCGACCCGGGGATGACGAACCGGTGGCGGTCCGCCACCAGAGCTCCCCCCAGCTGAGCTCTCGTCGCGGACCGCCACCGGTCCGGGCGCCGTCGCGTGACCCGTCGCGTCGGCGTTTCCCCCACCACCGAAAGAGGGTGGAATACGGAGTTTCGTACCGACCCTACAGTGACCTGCATCACAGCGCGACGTCGGCGTTCGCCCGACCGTGCCCCGGGCGGCTCAGCACGCCGCGGTCACCTGCACCCACGCGCTCTCGCCCTCCTCGCACGTCTGGACGGCGGGGAACACGAGCGTCTCGCCGGCAGCGTCCGGCAGTTTGAGGGACAGCTCGAAGGTGTCGCGGTGGTCGTGCGGGAGCGGCGTCCGCGCGGTGTAGACGATCTCGGCGACGCGTTGCGTGTACTGGCCGCCGTGCCCGTCGTCCACGGGCTCCGCGAGGTCCTCCATCACCTTCTCGACGTCCCAGCCGGGAACGGTGGCGCGCTGGGTCTATCGCATGGGAGTGCCTTTCCGAAGGGTGGTGAGGGAGGCGCGCCCGCACGACGACGTGCGGGCGCGAGGACGGGTGTTCAGGCGGTTGCGCCGAGAAGGCCCTGGCCCAGGTGCTCGCCGTCCCGCGCACCCGGCGGGACGGCGAAGACCGCGGACCCGACCGGCGTCGTCCACTCGTTGAGCAGGTCGAGCTCGTCGAGCCGCCGCTGGATCGGCACGAGCTGCCGGTCGACGTCGGCCTGGAACGTGACGAACAGCAGCCCCGAGTCCGACAGGGCGCCGGCCGGCGGCGGGTCGTCGTAGTTGTACGCGCGGCGCAGGAACCGCTGCTCGGGGTCGTCGGTACGCGCGCGGCGGATGTGCGCGAACGTCCCGATGACCTTGAAGCCGTTCGGGCCCTTCGCCTCGAGGTCGGGCTCGTCGTGCTCGCGCGTCCCCGTGAGCGGGGCGCCCGTGTCGAGACGGCGTCCGACCGACTCCTCGCGGCCGGCGCGGTCGAGCTCGTCCCACGTGTCGAGGTTCATCGCGATGCGGCGCACGACCATCGACGTGCCGCCCGCGAGCCAGCCGCGCGAGGTGTCCGCGTGCCACACGAGGTCCGGGTCGGCGGCCGGGTCGAGGTTCCGCGTGCCGTCGACCTGGCCCATGAGGTTGCGCATGGTCGTGCCGGGCCGCTCGGTGCCGGGCGACCGGCGGAACCCGCGCTGCACCCACCGCACCGTGGTGAACGTCCGCGCCTCCTTGACCAGCAAGCGCACGGCGTGGGACACGGTCACCTCGTCGTCGGCGCAGACCTGCAGCACGAGGTCGCCGCCGGACCAGCGGTCCTCGAGCCGGTCGACGCCGAACGCGGGCAGCGGACGCAGCCACGACGGGCGCCGGTCCTCGAGCCCGGCCGCCGTGAACACGCCCGGCCCGTAGCCGAGCGTCACCGTGAGCCGGGCCGGCACGGCGGCGAGCTCGGGCTCGGTGTCCGTGAGGCCCGGCCGCCCGGCCATGAGCCGCTCGACGTCGTCGGTCCAGATGCCCATGAGGCGCACGAGCGCCTCGCGGTCCACGCCGTCGACGAGGTCGAGCGCCACGAACGCCGCGAACGACTGCGGCACGGTGTCGACGCCCGGCTGACGCTCGCCGCGGAACGCGACGGTCGCGCGCCCCGCCGCGTCCGGCGGCGCGGGCGGCGGCTCGGC
>NZ_LWGL01000248.1 GCF_001722485.1 Cellulosimicrobium cellulans
CCGACCGTGACCCGAGCCCGACCGCACGACGGATCCGCATCACGAAGGAGTGAGCGCATGACCAGTCCCTCGCGGCCGTCCGCGGCGGTCGCGCGCAGCACCTGGACCTCGGGCATGCCGACGTCGCGCAGGAGCGCGGCGACCGCGTCGGCGCTGGCGTCGACGTGCGCCGGGTCGAACGCGGAGTTCGAGACGCTGGGGATGCGCACGAGGGCCTCGAGGTCCGCGCGCAGCGCGGGGAACTGGGACGCGACGGTCTCGCGCAGCGCGCTCTCGAGGGCGGGGTCGGTGGTTCCGGGTGAGTTCGTCACGACCAGCACCGTACGTCACCGACCACCACGGGACGCCGACGGCGTGCGCACCGGCACGGGGACCTCGCGTGCTCGACTAGGCTGGACCCGTGTTCTCCCGCAACAAGCCGAGCGCGACCACGCCCGCCCCCGACCCCGTCGACGCGGCGGCGGAGACCGAGCGAGGAGCCGGCAAGGGGCGCCCCACCCCCAAGCGCAAGGTCGCCGAGGCGGCGAACAAGCGCCCGCTCGTGCCGAACGACCGGCGCGCCGCGGCCAAGGCGGCGCGGGAGAAGCAGCGCGAGATGCGCGACCGCCAGTACCAGGCGATGCAGACGGGCGACGAGCGCTACCTGCCGGCCCGCGACAAGGGCCCGGTCAAGCGGTACGTGCGCGACCACGTCGACGCACGCTGGAACCTCGGCGAGTTCTTCCTGCCCGTCGCGCTCGTGTTCATCGTCCTGTCGCTGTTCACGGCGAGCAACCAGGACCTGGCGTTCGTGACGGTCATGGCGCTGTACGGGATCGTCCTGCTGACGATCGTCGACGCGTTCGTCATGTGGCGCGGGCTGCGCAAGCGGCTCCTCGCAAAGTTCGGCGAGGTTCCGCGCGGCACGGTCATGTACGCGGTGATGCGCGCGTTCCAGCTGCGTCGGGCGCGCCTGCCCAAGCCGACGCACAAGAAGCACGGCGTCTACCCGGAGTGACGCCCGGCGGGCCGGCCGCCCGGGGAGCTTGAGTTCCTCGGGCAACCGGATCCCGGCTAGGTTGAGGCCATGCCCAACTACCGCTACCTCGGCAACTCGGGTCTGAAGATCTCCGAGATCACCTACGGCAACTGGCTCACGCACGGCTCCCAGGTGGAGAACGACGTGGCTACCCGGTGCGTCCACGCGGCGCTGGACGCCGGCATCACGACGTTCGACACGGCCGACGTGTACGCCAACACGAAGGCCGAGCAGGTCCTCGGCGACGCGCTCAAGGGCCAGCGCCGCGAGTCGCTCGAGATCTTCACCAAGGTCTACTGGCCGACGGGCCCCGCCGGCCCCAACGACTCCGGCCTGTCGCGCAAGCACGTCATGGAGTCGATCAACGCGTCGCTGACGCGTCTCGGCACCGACTACGTCGACCTCTACCAGGCGCACCGCTTCGACACGGAGACGCCGCTCGAGGAGACGATGCAGGCGTTCGCCGACATCGTCCGCCAGGGCAAGGCGCTGTACATCGGCGTCTCGGAGTGGACCGCGGACCAGATCCGCGCCGGTCACGCCCTCGCGAAGGACCTGGGCTTCCAGCTCATCTCCTCCCAGCCGCAGTACTCGATGCTGTGGCGCGTCATCGAGGACGAGGTCGTCCCGACGTCCCAGGAGCTCGGCCTGTCGCAGATCGTCTGGTCGCCGATGGCGCAGGGCGTGCTGTCCGGCAAGTACGTGCCCGGCCAGCCGCTGCCCGAGGGCTCGCGCGCCACGGACGAGAAGGGCGGCGCGCGGATGATCCAGCGCTTCATGACCGACGACGTCCTCGCCCGCGTGCAGCAGCTCAAGCCGGTCGCGGACGAGCTCGACCTGTCGATGGCCCAGCTCGCGATCGCCTGGGTCCTGCAGAACGACAACGTCGCCGCCGCGCTGGTGGGCGCGTCGCGCCCCGAGCAGGTCGCCGAGAACGTCAAGGCGTCCGGCGTGACGATCCCGGCCGAGCTCATGACGCGCATCGACGACGTCCTCGGCGACGTGGTCGAGCGCGACCCGGGCAAGACCGCCGAGGGTGCGCCGCAGAAGCGTCCGTCCTGACGCTCCCCCGCACCGCCCGACGCGCGGGGCACCCTCGGGTGCCCCGCGCGTCGTCGTCCCCGGCCGGCCGGCGGGCATGCCTCCCGCCGACCGGCCGGGAGCCTCAGCGCGCCGTCGCCCCGACGTCCGCGCCCCCGCCACCGGCACCGGCCGCACGCCGACGACCGCGTACGTCCCCGTGCTGGGCGACGGGACGACGGGTGCGAGCCGGGCACGGCGCAGGTGGCGACGTGCCCGGTGGCCGCTCGCCGTCCTCGCCGCTCTCGTCGTGCTCGCGGGGCTGTCGGCGATCGCCCGGCCCGCGACGTCGAGCACGCCGCTCGCGCCGGACAACCCGAGCCCCAACGGCGGTCGCGCCGTCGCCGAGGTGCTGCGCGACCAGGGGGTCGAGGTGACGTACGTGCAGACCGTCGCCGAGGCCGTCGGCGCAGCGGACGAGGACACCACGCTCCTCGTCGCCGAGAGCACGTACATGCTCGACGAGCAGGCCGACGCGCTCGTCGGCACCCCGGCCGACCTCGTGCTCGTCTCCCCGACCGAGCACCTCCTGTCCGCCGCGACGGGCGGCGCCGCGGAGCTCGCCTACGACTGGTCCGACGGCAGCGCGACGCGCGCCCCGCGGTGTGACGACCCCGCGGCGCAGGCCGCGGGCGCGCTGCGCTCGGACGGCGTCGGCTTCCGGCTCGCGGACGGCGGCGGGACGCTGTGCTTCCCGTCGCCGGGCAGCGCGCAGGTGGGGGCGTACCTCGTGCACGAGGCCGACGACCGCACGGTCCGTGCCGTGGACACCGCCGCGGTGCTGCGCAACGACACGGTGACCGAGGACGGCAACGCCGCCCTCGGGCTGTGGTCCCTCGGGACGCACGAGCGTCTCGTCTGGCTCGTGCAGGACCCGTTCGACACGTCGGTGTCCGGCGCCGGGGAGGCGGACGGCCCGGCGGCGGTCCTGCCGCCGTGGACCGGCGTCGTCGCCCTGCAGCTCCTCCTCGTCGTGCTCGCGGTCGTCGTGTGGCGGGCGCGCCGGCTCGGGCCCCTCGTGACCGAGGACCTGCCGGTCGTCGTCCGCGCGTCCGAGACCACCCGCGGCCGCGGCCGCCTCTACCGCCGCGCCGGCTCGCGCGGGCACGCCGCGGCCGGCCT
>NZ_LWGL01000025.1 GCF_001722485.1 Cellulosimicrobium cellulans
GAGCTCGGCGCGCAGGCGCTGGAGCGTGCCCTGCACGTCGGCCCGCAGCGCCTCGGCCCGGTGGCGGACGGTCGCCGCGATGTCCTGCTCGAGCGCGGCGACGTCGGAGCGGCGCGCCTCGACCTCCGCGCGCCCGGCGGGCGTGAGCGCGTAGGTCGACCGGCGGCCGGCGTCGGTGCGCCGGACGAGCCCCTCGTCCTCGAGGCGGGCGAGCCGCGGGTAGATCGTGCCGGCGCTCGGCCGGTACGTGCCGCCGAACCGCTCCGACAGCTCGGTGATGAGCTCGTAGCCGTGCTTGGGACCGGCGGCGAGCAGCGCGAGGAGGTAGAGGCGGAGCTGGCCGTGGGCGAAGACCGTCGCCATCAGGCGTCCGCCGGTCCGCCCGGGGCCGCGACAGGTGCGCTCGGGGTCCCCCAGACCGGGACGTCGGGACCGTCGTCGGGCACGGCGTCCTCGACGCCGCCGCGGAGCACCGTGACGTCGCCGGACACGGCCGACACCCGGACCGGGCGGCCGACGCCGTGCAGGGACGGCCGCGTGAACGTCCCCGCCTCCGCGCGCTGCTCGGCACCGTCCACCACGAGCCGGCCGCTCACGCACCGGACCTCGTAGTCCATGGCGTCCGGGTCGGGGAGCCGCAGGAGGACCTCCGCCGACACGGCCTTCACCCGGACCTCGGAGGGCGTGGCACGCGTGTCGACCGTGACGTCGCCGGACACGGACGACAGCGTGACCCCGTGCAGCGCGCCCGTCGCGGTGAGCTCGCCCGACACCGACTCCAGGGACAGCGGCCCGTCGTGCTCGCTCACGGACACGTCGCCGGAGACCGTCCCCACGTGGAGCGCACCACGCGTCGCACTGGTGAGGAGGGAGCCGGACACCGTCCGGACGCGGGCGCCCGCGCGCACGCCCGCGACGAGGCCCTCGCCGTGGACGGTGGCGACGGACACGTGGGCGGAGGCCGGCACCGCGACGTGGACCTCGACCCGGTCCCTGCCGGTCCAGGTGCGCAGGCGCTCGAGGATGCCCTGCCACCCGCCGCCCGGCGCGTCGTAGCCGACGCGCACCGTCGACCCGTCGCTGCGCACCCGCAGCGGCCGGCCGGCGACCGCGTGGACCTCGACCCGCACGTCGGTGCGGCCGGGGTCGTCGTGCGCCACGACGTCGACGCGCCCGCCGCACAGCTCGACGTCGAGGGACGTCCCGCGCGCGACGTCGACCGTCTGGGGACCGCTCACGGTCCAGGACTCGAGGGCCATCGCTGCTCCGTCTCCGTGCTGCCGCGTCCCGCCGTGGCCGGGACCGCCGCGATATATCGCGTTCTCGCGACACGATATATCTCGTCCCGGCGCCGAGCAAGGGGCGTGGTGTGGGACGATGGTCGGCGGACCGGGCACGCCGCGCGCGGCCGTCCCGAGGACGGCAGCACCGCCGACCACTCCCGAGCACCGACTCCCGAGCACTAGGAGATCACCATGAGCAAGCGCGGACGCAAGCGTCGCAGCCGCAAGGGCAACGCCGCGAACCACGGCAAGCGCCCCAACGCCTGAGGCGGACGCGGAAGGGCCCGGACCGACGTCGTCGGTCCGGGCCCTCGTCGTCTCCCCCGGCAGCCTCAGCGGACCTCGGTCACCACCGTGGTGCTCGAGACGACCGTCGTCGTGGTCGTCACGATCGTCGGGGTGGACATCACCGTGAGCTGGGCGTGGATGCGCTCGCGCAGGCCCGCCGGCGCCTGCTCGTGGCACGAGCGGCGCACGAGCTGCTTGACGAGCTCCTCGACGCTCAGCTCCGCGAGGCACGGCGAGCAGTGCGCGACGTGCGCGCGCATCCGCATCTCGTCCTCCGGCGTCATCTCCGAGTCCAGGTACTCGTAGAGGTGCGTGAGCGCGTGCTCGCACTCCGACTCGCCCTCCGTGGCGTGCGGGATCGGCGTCACCGACCCCTCGGCCGTCCCTGCGTCCTGGGCGTCCCGTTCCCAGCGCTCCGACATGCTCACGACTCACCTCCAGGAGCCTTGGCCCCGACCAGTCCTCGTCTCGCGGCGTAGTCGGCCAGCAGCTCGCGCAGCTGGCGCCTGCCCCGGTGCAGGCGGGACATGACCGTTCCGATCGGTGTCCCCATGATCTCCGCGATCTCCTTGTACGGGAAGCCCTCGACGTCGGCGTAGTACACGACCATGCGCCGGTCCTCGGGGAGCTCCTGCAGCGCGCGCTTGACGTCCGTGTCCGGCAGGCGGTCCAGCGCCTCGGCCTCCGCGGAGCGCAGGCCCTGCGACGTGTGCGACGCCGCCCGCGCGATCTGCCAGTCCTCGACGTCCTCCGTCTGGGCCTGCTGCGGCTCGCGCTGCTTCTTGCGGTACGTGTTGATGAACGTGTTCGTCAGGATCCGGTACAGCCACGCCTTGAGGTTCGTGCCCGGCCGGTACTGGTGGAAGGCCGCGAAGGCCTTGGCGAACGTCTCCTGGACGAGGTCCTCGGCGTCCGACGGGTTGCGCGTCATGCGCAGCGCCGCGGAGTACAGCTGGTCCAGGTACTGCAGGGCGTCCCGCTCGAACCGCGCGGCGCGCGCCGCGTCGCCCTCCGCCTCCGGCGCCCGGTTCGTGTCGGTGTCGTCCACGGCCTCGACGTCGGCGCTCGCCGCGGCCTCGACGTCGGCGCTCGCGGCAGGCGCGCCCGTGGCCTCGCCGTCCTCGGGCCGGGGCGGCGCGGCGGCGGGCGTCGGCGACGACGCCTCGTCGGGGCTCTCGGGGGTTCGCTCGCTCATCGCCCACGAGCCTAGTCCTCCGGCCGCCCGCTCGTTCGCTGGGACGCCCTCGTGGGACGGGACGGTGCGCCAGGCCGCGGCGAAGGCCGCGTCCGGGGAGGCCGGACGGTCCGCCGGTACGGCGGTCCGCGAGGCGTCGAGCAGGATGGTCACGCGTGGTGCAACGACGACGGCCGTCCGCCCATTCCCCGCCGTGACGCACGGCGCCACCGAGCCCCGCGCGGGGGTGTTCGCCCGGACCGTGTGTCGCTAGCGTGTCGCCATGACGACCTCCGCGAGCCCGTCCCGCTTCCTCACCCTGCTGCGCGAGCAGGTGGCGCACGAGTTCGACGCCCACCAGCAGTACGTGGCGATCGCCGTGTGGTTCGACGCCCGCGACCTCCCGCAGCTCGCCGCGCACTTCTACCGGCAGGCCGTCGAGGAGCGCAACCACGCGATGATGATCGTGCGGTACCACCTCGACCGCGACCTGCCGGTCGAGATCCCGGGCACGGGCCCCGTGCGCAACGACTTCACGACGGTCGTCGAGCCCCTGCAGCTCGCGCTCGACCAGGAGAAGCAGGTGACGAGCCAGATCGAGGCCATCTTCCGCGCGGCGCGCGAGGAGGGCGACGCGCTCGGCGAGCAGTTCCTCCTGTGGTTCCTCAAGGAGCAGGTCGAGGAGGTCGCCTCGGCCTCCACGCTGCTCACCGTCGCGCAGCGCGCGGGCGACAACCTGTTCGACCTCGAGAACTTCGTCGCGCGCGAGACGATCGGCGACGCCGGCGAGTCGGCCGACGCCCCCGAGGCGGCCGGCGGGGCGCTCTGACCGGTCGGGCGACGCGTCGCGACGCCGCCGGCCCGAGGCGCGCCGTCTCCGCCGGTGGCGCGGCACCCCGGTGCGCGGCAGGCTGAGACGCGTCCGCTACCGAAGGAGTGATCCGATGCTGCTGCGTCACGTCGCGAGGCCGATGCTGGCCTCCTGGTTCGTCTACGACGGCGTCCAGACCGCGCTCAAGCCCGCCGAGCACGTGCGCGCCGCGCGCGACGGCGTGGACCTCGTCGAGCGGAGCACGGGCGTCGACGCCTCGCTGAGCGAGTCGCAGGTCGCGACCCTCGTGCGCGCGCACGGTGCCGCGACCGCCGTCGCCGGGCTGTGCCTCGCGTTCGGGAAGGCGCCGCGCACCGCGGCGCTCGCGCTGGCCGCGCTCGCCGTCCCGCTCGCCGTGGTTAACCAGCCGTTCACGTCGCGCGGGCCGGAGCGCGAGGAGCGCACGCGCAAGTTCGTCGCGAACCTCGGGGCGATCGGGGCCGCGCTCATCGCCGGGGCGGACTACGAGGGCCGGCCCGGCGTGCAGTGGCGGCTCGCGAGGGCGCGCCACGATCTCGCCGTCGCCACCCAGGCCAAGCAGCACGCGGTCGCGGCGGGCGCGAAGGGCGCGGCGCACGGCGTCACGGGCACCGCGAAGGGTGCGGCCCAGGGCGTCAAGGGCGCGGCGAAGGGCCTCACCGGCGCCGCCCGGGGCGTCGCGAGCTCCGCGTCGTCGACGCTGCACGACGCCGGTGCGGCGATCCGGGCCAAGGTCGCCTGACGGGCGTCCGGCGACCGCCGTCCGTCTGCCGGGTGGGTCCGTCGGCGCGCCGGGGGCCTCCACTAGCCTGGGCACCATGACCGACGAGCGTCCCGCCGCCCCCGCACCCGGCCCCGTCGACCCGGAGGGCTGGGCCGCACCGGTGGCGGACGGGCCGCTCGACGCGACCGTCGAGGTGCCGGGGTCGAAGTCGCTCACCAACCGCCTGCTCGTGCTCGCGGCCCTCGCCGACGGGCCGGGCGTCCTGCGCGGCGCGCTGCGCAGCCGCGACGCCGACCTCATGGCGGCCGGACTGCGCGCCCTCGGCGTCGACGTCGCCGAGGGCGCCACCAGGAGCGAGCTGCGTGTGACGCCCGGACCGCTGCGCGGTCCCGCGGAGGTCGACTGCGGGCTCGCCGGCACGGTGATGCGCTTCCTGCCGCCGGTCGCCGCGCTGGCCGACGGGCCGGTCCGGTTCGACGGCGACGAGGGCGCGCGCGTGCGGCCCATGGGCCCGGTCCTCGCCGCGCTCGGCGCGCTCGGCGTGGGCATCGCCGGCGACGGCCCGGGGACGCCGACGACGCTCCCGTTCACGGTCCGCGGGCGCGGCCGGGTGCGCGGCGGGTCCGTCGACGTCGACGCGTCCGCCTCGAGCCAGTTCGTCTCGGGCCTCCTGCTCGCGGCGGCGCGGTTCGACCAGGGCCTGACCCTGCGCCACGTCGGCAGGACGCTGCCGAGCATGCCGCACATCGACATGACGGTTGAGGTGCTGCGCGAGGTCGGGGTCCAGGTCGACGACTCCCGCCCGGCCATCTGGCGCGTGGAACCGGGACCGGTCGCCGCGCGCGACGTCCAGGTCGAGCCGGACCTGTCCAACGCGGGCCCGTTCCTCGCCGCGGCGCTCGTCGCGGGCGGCACGGTGCGCGTCCCGGGCTGGCCGACGACGACCACCCAGCCCGGCGCGATGCTCGGCGACCTGCTCACCGCGATGGGCGGCACGGCGAGCCTCGAGGACGGCGTCATGACGGTGACGGGCACGGGCGAGGTGCGCGGCGTCGACGTCGACCTGCACGCCGCGGGCGAGCTCGCCCCGACCATCGCCGCGCTCGCCGCGCTCGCCGACTCCCCCAGCCGTCTGCGCGGCATCGCGCACCTGCGCGGGCACGAGACCGACCGGCTCGCGGCCCTCGCCGCGGAGATCACGCGCCTCGGTGGCCGCGCGGAGGAGACGCGCGACGGGCTCGTCATCACGCCGCGCCCGCTGCACGGGGCGACGTTCCGCACCTACCACGACCACCGCATGGCGACGTCGGCGGCGCTCCTCGGGCTGCGCGTTCCGGGCGTCGTCGTGGAGAACGTGGCGACGACCGCGAAGACGCTCCCCGGTTTCGACGCCATGTGGGCGCGCATGCTCGCCGGCGACGCGGCGGGACCGCGGTCCTCCGGCCCGGCCGAGGGGGTGTCGGCCCTCTGATGGCGCGCCGCGTGCCCGACGAGTCGGACTTCCGCACCCGCCCCGGCAAGCGAGGCAGCAGGCCCCGCACCAAGCAGCGGCCCGAGCACGCGGACGCGGTCACCGGGTTCGTCACGGGAGTCGACCGGGGCCGCTACACGCTGCTCGTCGACGGGGGCACCGGTGACGAGCGCACCGTCGTGGCGATGAAGGCGCGCGAGCTCGGCCGCACGCGCGTGGTGTGCGGCGACCGCGTCGACGTCGTCGGCGACGCGACCGGCGACGCCGGGACCCTCGGGCGCATCGTGCGCATCCAGGAGCGCTCGTCGGTGCTTCGCCGCACCGCGGACGACACCGACCCGTACGAGCGCGTCATCGTCGCCAACGCCGACCAGCTCGTCGTCGTCACGGCCCTCGCGGAGCCGGAGCCGCGCACGCGCATGATCGACCGGTGCGTCGTCGCGGCGTACGACGCCGGCATGGACGTCCTGCTGTGCCTCACCAAGGCCGACCTCGCGGACCCCGCTCCCCTGCGCGCGCTGTACGAGCCCCTCGGGGTGTCGGTCGTCGTGACGCGCCGCGTGCCCGACGGCTCGGCCGCGGGCGGCTTCGCGATCGAGCCGGTCGACGCCGTGCGCGACGCGCTCGCCGACCGCACCTCGGTGCTCGTCGGCCACTCGGGCGTCGGCAAGTCGACGCTCGTCAACGCGCTCGTGCCCGACGCCGGGCGTGCGACGGGCGTGGTCAACGACGTGACCGGGCGGGGCCGCCACACGTCGACGTCGGCCGTCGCGCTGCGCCTGCCGGGCGGCGGCTGGGTCATCGACACGCCGGGCGTCCGGTCGTTCGGCCTCGCGCACGTCGAGGTCGGGCACCTGCTGCACGCGTTCGAGGACCTCGACGCCGTGGCCGCGGACTGCCCCCGCGGCTGCACCCACCTCGACGACGCGCCCGACTGCGCCCTCGACGACTGGGTCGCCGCGTCGTCGGACGAGACGGAGCACGCGGCGCGCGCCGCGCGCGTGGAGTCGTTCCGCCGCGTGCTGTCGTCGCGCACGGGCGCGGCCTGAGCCCTCCCCGCGGGGTCGCACCGCTACGGTGTGAGCCATGACGCCCCCCTCGACGCGGAGCTACGACGACGACCTCCGCCTCGCCCACGTGATCGCCGACCAGGTCGACGCGCACACCATGTCCCGCTTCAAGGCCCTCGACCTGCACGTCGAGACCAAGCCGGACGCGACGCCCGTGAGCGACGCCGACCGCGCCGCGGAGGAGATCATCCGCGCCCAGCTGGGCCGTGCGCGCGGCCGGGACGCGATCGTCGGCGAGGAGTACGGCGAGACGGGCCACGGCGCACGCCGGTGGATCGTCGACCCGATCGACGGGACGAAGAACTTCGTGCGCGGCGTGCCCGTCTGGGCGACGCTCATCGCGCTCGCCGACGGCGACGAGGTCGTCGTCGGCCTCGTGTCGGCGCCCGCGCTGGGCCGCCGGTGGTGGGCCGCGAAGGGCACCGGCGCGTGGACCGGCAAGTCGCTCGCCGCGGCGACGCGCCTGCAGGTCTCGGGCGTCTCCCGGTGGGAGGACGCGTCGTTCGCGTACGCGTCGCTCGACGGCTGGGAGGAGCGCGGGCGGCTCGAGCCGTTCCTCGACCTGCTGCGCGGCGCGTGGCGCACGCGCGGGTACGGCGACTTCTGGTCGTACATGCTCGTCGCGGAGGGCGCGGTCGACGCGGCGGCCGAGCCTGAGCTCGAGCTCTACGACATGGCGGCGCTCGTGCCGATCGTCACCGAGGCCGGCGGACGCTTCACGTCGCTCGACGGCGCCGACGGGCCGTGGGGCGGGAACGCCGTCGCGACGAACGGGCGCCTGCACGACGAGGTGCTGGGCCGCCTCGGCTGACTCCCGCGCCCCCGCGCCGACGGGCTCAGGCGCGCGGCACGTCCGCGAGCTCGGACCAGTCGTACCAGAGCAGGTCGCGCTCGGTGACGCGCTCCAGCGCCGCGTCGAGCGCCTCGTCGGCCTCCTGCCCCTCGCCGTCGGCCGCGGCGAGCACCGCCTCCACGTCGGGGGCCGCCTCCGGCTCGTCGACGTGGACGCACACGATCGCGACGTCGGGCACGGTGCGCACGACCTGGACGGCGCTGGGTGCGGGCGCGTCCTCGTCGTCGGCACCCGCCGGGGGCTCGACGACCTGGACCGCGCCGTCGGGCACCTCCACCGTGACGACGAGACGCTGCCGCGGCGCGTCCGGCCGCGCCGCGACGAGCGCGAGCGAGTCGTCCGCCGCCTCGAGGGCGGCCGCGTACTCGAGACCCTCCTCGTCCTCCTCGGGCAGCGCACGGACGAGCGCGGATCGACCCGGACTGGTACGCGGCGCAGCAGCCGGAGGACCCGATGCCGTCTGCGGGCCTGCCCGGCCTCGTCGTCCTGCGCGAGCGCAGCGTCCTGGTCGGCCGCCCCTCGGTGTCGCGCGGCATCCACCCTCAGGTCGACTGCGGTGCCGACACGGGGGTCTCCCGCCGTCACTGCCAGCTCAGCACCGACGGCCAGCGGTGGTGGGTCGAGGACCTGCAGTCGTCCAACGGGACGTACGTGAGCCCGGCGGGCGACCCGCTCCCGACGGAGCCGGTCCCCGCCGGCCAGCGACGCGAGCTGGCCGACGGGGACCGGATCTACCTGGGGGCGTGGACGCGCCTCGTCATCCGCAAGGCGCTGCCGGGCGAGGTCTGAGCCCCGCGCGCGGCGTCACCCGTCCTGGGCCGGCGCGGCGCCCTGCTGCCCCGCCGGCTCGGCCGGCGCGGACTCGATCTGCGTCGAGCCGCTGCCCGCGCGGTGCGCGACCTCGATGCGGCGGGGCCGCGCCTCCTCGGCGACGGGGATCGTCAGCGACAGGACGCCGTCCTCGTACGACGCCGTGATGCGGTCCAGCGCGAGGCCCCGCCCGACCGTGAGCTGCCGGGCGAACGTGCCCGAGGGCCGCTCGCGCGCGAGCCACTGCACGTCCGGGTCGGTGCGCGGGCTGCGCTCGGCCCGGACCGTCAGGGTGCGGTCGTCCACGGAGACGTCGATCGTCCCCGGGTCCACTCCCGGCAGGTCCATCGTCAGCACGTAGTGGTCGCCGGCCCGGAACAGGTCGAGCGGCATCGCGGCGGACGCGGCCGAGACGCGCCCACCGGGAGCCAGCTGGCTCACGAGGCGGTCCATCGCGTCCAGGGTGCTCGTGAAGGGGTCGGTCATCGCAGCCACACCTCTCACCTCCTCGTCCACGGTCCCGGACCGTCCGGGACCCGTCGGTGTCCCGCGAGGCAGGCGCCCCGCGGCGGCTACATCTCTCGTTTTAGCACTCTCACCGTGAGAGTGCCAAGAGGTGTCGTGCATCGCGCCGTCCCGCGATGTCGCGACGCCCGTAAATCCCGTGCGTGCGGGCGCCGCCGCGTGGTTGTGTGGTCACACACCGCGGTGACGTCCGCCCGGTCCGTACCGGGCGGTGGAGGGCCCGGCCAGGCCCACGAGATCCGGCGTCACGAGAGAAAATCACCATGCATCCCCTCATCACGTACGACGTGGCGGCCCTGAGCCGTCGCGAGCAGCTGCAGGAGCAGTCCCTGCGCCGGTCGCAGCTGCGCCGCACCAGCGCCCGCGTCCCGGCGCGGACCCGGCACGCACGCCTGCCGCGCCGCACCGCATGACGCGCACCCACCGCCAGTCGGCGAGGAGCACCTCCTCACCGCAGGGCGGCACCCGCCGAAGGCCCCGGTCGCCCGGACCCGCACGGTCCGCGCAGCCGGGGCCTTCGCCGTGCCGCCGGGCGTGCGCACGCCCGGCGCACGACCCCACCGCGGGTGCGACGGACGGCCGGACTAGGCTGTCCCGGGTGAGCCCCGTGAACGCCAACGAACGCATCGTCTGGATCGACTGCGAGATGACCGGGCTCGACCTGGGCGCCGACGCCCTCGTCGAGGTCGCCGCCGTCGTCACCGACTCCGACCTCAACGTGCTCGGGGAGGGCGTCGACGTCGTCGTCCGCCCTCCGGCCGAGGCCCTCGAGCAGATGGGCGACTTCGTGCGCGAGATGCACACGACGTCGGGCCTGCTCGACGAGCTCGACGCGGGCCTGACGCTCGCCGAGGCCGAGCAGCGGGTGCTCGACTACGTGCGCACCTGGGTCCCCGAGCCGGGCAAGGCGCCCCTGGCGGGCAACTCCGTCGCGACGGACAAGGCGTTCCTCGACCGCGACATGCCGGCGCTCGTCGGCCACCTGCACTACCGGATCGTGGACGTCTCCTCGGTCAAGGAGCTCTCCCGGCGCTGGTTCCCCCGTGCGTACTTCGCCTCGCCTGAGAAGCACGGCGGACACCGCGCGCTCGCCGACATCCTCGAGAGCATCGACGAGCTGCGGTACTACCGCGAGGCCGTGTTCGTCCCGGCCCCGGGACCGGACTCGGCGACCGCGCGCCGGATCGCGGCGCAGGTCAAGGCCACCACGGTCACCGGGGTGCGCGACGCGAGCACCGCGGGCGACGCCGCCCCCGTGACCACCGTCACGGACCCCGCCGACGCCCCGACGCCGCACGCGTCCTGAAGCACCCGGCAGACCGGGTACACTTTTCGACGGCCGGTGCACCGTTCCCCTCCGGGGTCCGACGGTGCCGATCCGGTCCTGGTGGGTATAGCTCAGCTGGTAGAGCACCTGGTTGTGGTCCAGGGGGTCGCGGGTTCAAGTCCCGTTACTCACCCCAGTCGCACGAGGCCCGAGCGGCCGCACGAGGCAACGACCTCGGCAGACGCTCGGGCCTCGTTCGCGTTCCCGCCCTCCTGCGCCCGGCCGCCGCGTGTCCGCCCTTCCGTGGCCGCGGCGCCCGGCGCTACAGTCGCGCCGTGACCGACAAGGTCGACCTCAAGAAGACCCTCGACGCCTACCAGGCCCGGCGGGGCCGGTTCCGCGTCCTGGACGTGCCCGACCAGCAGTACCTCATGGTCGACGGCCACGGTGACCCGAACACCGAGCCCGGTTACGCGCAGGCGCTCGCCGCGCTGTACCCCGTGGCCTACGCGCTGAAGTTCGCCAGCAAGCGGGAACTCGGCCGTGACCACGTCGTCATGCCGCTGGAGGGCCTGTGGTGGGCCGACGACATGGCCACGTTCACCTCGGCGCGGGACAAGTCGCGGTGGGACTGGACGATGATGATCATGGTCCCGGACTGGCTCGGCCCCGAGATGGTGGAGGCCGCGATCGGACGGGCCGGTGCGAAGGACCGCCCGGCGCGCCTGGCCGACGTCCGGTTCGAGACGCTGTCCGAGGGCCGGTGCGTGCAGACGCTGCACGTCGGCCCCTTCGACGACGAGGCCCCCGTGCTGGCCCGGATGCACGAGGAGTTCATCCCCGGCAACGGCTTGCGCATGGTCGGCAAGCACCACGAGATCTACCTCGGCGACCCGCGCCGGTCCGCGCCCGAGAAGCTGCGCACGATCCTGCGCCAGCCCGTCCGCGCCCTCACGGCGGAATAGCCGCGGGCGGCGGCGCGTTGCACCCGGAACGTACCGGACGAAGACGACGTACCACCGCGTGAGCGCACGGTCGCATCACGATGTGGGCCGCACCGGCTGATGCGCTCGCGCTCGGCCCGTGTCTGTGGTCGGCTTGGTCGCCGGACCACCAAGCCTCGGGAGGCACCGCTCCATGATCGAGTTCCGATCGGTCACCAAGACGTACCCCGACGGCACGACCGCGGTCGCGGACTTCGACCTCGTCATCCCGCCGCACCGCACGACGGTGCTGGTCGGGTCCTCCGGGAGCGGGAAGACGACGCTGCTGCGCATGATCAACCGGATGGTCGACCCGACGTCGGGAACCATCGCGATCGACGGCGAGTCCGTCCTCGACAAGGACCCGGTGCGGCTGCGCCGCAGCATCGGCTACGTGCTGCAGAACGGCGGGCTGCTGCCCCACTACCGCGTCGTGGACAACGTCGCGACCGTGCTGCGGCTCGAGGGCACCCCGAAGCGCGAGGCGCGGGAGCGCGCCCTGGACCTGCTGGACACCGTCGGTCTCGACCGCGGGCTCGCCGACCGGTACCCGAGCCAGCTCTCCGGCGGGCAGCAGCAGCGCGTCGGCGTGGCGCGAGCGCTCGCCCCCGACCCGAACATCCTGCTCATGGACGAGCCGTTCGGCGCCGTCGACCCGATCGTCCGCGCCGAGCTCCAGGCCGAGACGCTGCGCCTGCAGCAGGAGCTGCGCAAGACGATCGTGTTCGTCACGCACGACGTCGACGAGGCGTTCCTGCTCGGCGACCAGGTCGTCATCCTCGAGACCGCGGCGCAGGTCGCGCAGATCGGCTCGCCGAGCGAGATCATCGAGAACCCGGCGAACGAGTTCGTCGCGAGCTTCGTCGGCATCGAGCGGGGCACCCGCGCGCTGCGCGCGAAGAACACCGGCGACCGCACGGTCCTCGTGGACACCGCAGGGCGCACGCAGGGAGTCCTCGTCGAGGACGACGCATGACCTGGGTCCTCGACAACCTCGACCTCATCGGCCGGCTCACGGTCGAGCACCTGCGCCAGAGCGCGGTCCCGATCCTGCTGGGACTGCTCCTGTCCGTCCCCGCCGGGTGGTTCGCGTACCGGTTCCGGCTCACCCGCGGGCTCGTGCTGACCGTCGTCGGGCTGCTGTACACGATCCCCTCCCTCGCGCTCTTCGCCCTCCTGCCGCCGGTGCTCGGCATCAGCTTCCTGTCCGAGGTCAACCTCGTCGTCGCGCTGACGATCTACGCCGTCGCGATCATGACGCGGTTCGTCGCCGACGCCCTCGGCTCCGTCGACCCGGGGATCCGGCAGGCCGCCGTCGCCGTCGGGTACGGCCCCTGGCGCCGGTTCTGGCAGGTCGACCTGCCGCTCGCCGGCCCCGTCGTCCTCGCCGGGCTGCGCGTCACCGCCGTCTCGACCATCTCGCTCGCGACCGTCGGGATCCTCATCGGCATCGACAACCTCGGCTACCTGTTCACCAACGGGTACCAGCGCCAGATCGTCGAGGAGATCGTCGCCGGCGTCGTCGCGGTCGTCGTCGTCGCCCTCGTCGTGGACGCCCTGCTCGTGCTCGTCGGGCGGCTCCTCCTGCCCTGGTCACGGAAGGCGCGCGCATGACCCTGTTCGCCGACGCCATCGCCTGGATCTTCTCCCCCGACCGGGCGGAGGGCGCGCTGCCGTTGTCCGAGGCGGTCTGGACCCACCTCGCGTTCACGTTCGTCTCGGTGCTGGTCGCCGCCCTCGTCGCGATCCCCGCGGGCTGGCTCATCGGCCACACCGGCCGCGGGCGGGAGATCGCGGTCGCGCTCTCGGGGGCGGCGCGCGCCGTGCCGTCCTTCGGCCTCGTCCTGCTCCTCGTCCTCGTCCTCGGCGTGACGCACAAGGTCGCGGCGTCCGTCACGGCGTTCGTCCTGCTCGCGATCCCCCCGATCCTCGCCGGCGCGTACGCGGGCGTGGAGGCCGTCTCCCCGCGCGTGGTCGACGGCGCCCGCAGCGTCGGCATGACGCCGTGGCAGGTCCTGCGGAAGGTGGAGGCGCCGCTCGGGCTGCCCCTGCTCATCGGCGGCCTCCGGTCCGCCACCCTCCAGGTCGTCGCGACCGTCACCCTTGCCGGGTACGTCGGCAACTGGGGTCTCGGCTTCTACATCGTGCAGGGCATCCAGATCCGCGACTTCACCCAGATCCTCGGGGCGGCGCTCGTCATCGTCGTCCTCGCCGTGGTGCTCGACGCGCTCTTCGCGATCCTCGAGCGCGTCGTCACCCCCCGTGGCGTCGCAGCGGGCCGCACGCGCGACGACGCCCCGAGCCGCCGGCGACGCACCGCCACCGCCCCCACCCCGACGTAACACGTGCGCCCGGCCGACGGCGCGTCGCCCGGGCACCGACCCGACCCAGCCCCGACCAGCCCTCTCGTGAGGCACCCAGAAAGGGACACCAATGCGCACGACACGACGCACCGTCGCACTCCTCGCCGGGGCGGCCACCGCCGTCCTCGCGCTCGGCGCCTGCGGCGGCTCCGACCCGCTCGAGACCGACGGCGGAGGCGGGTCGGACACCATCGTGGTCGGCTCCCAGGCGTACTACTCGAACGAGATCATCGCCGAGATCTACGCGCAGGCCCTCGAGGCCGAGGGGTTCGAGGTGGAGCGGAACTTCAGCATCGGCCAGCGCGACGCCTACATGCCCGCGCTCGAGGACGGCGAGATCCAGGTGTTCCCCGAGTACACGGGCAACCTCCTGCAGTTCTTCGACCCCGAGACGACCGCCACGTCGCCCGAGGACGTCTACGCCGCGCTCGAGGAGGCCCTGCCCGAGGGCCTCGCCGTGCTCGACCAGGCGCCCGCGACGGACCAGGACTCGTACAACGTCACGCAGGCGTTCGCGACGGAGAACGGCGTCACGAGCCTCGCCGACCTCGCCGGCCTCGACGTCGACCTCGTCCTCGGCGGCCCCGCCGAGCTCGAGCAGCGGCCCTACGGGCCCGAGGGCCTCAGGGACGTCTACGGCGTCGACGTCTCCTTCGTCGCCACCGGGGACACGACCGTCCAGGACCTCGTCGCCGGCACCGTCAACATCGCGAACGTCTTCAGTGCCGACCCGCAGATCCAGACCGAGGACCTCGTCACCCTCGAGGACCCCGAGGGCCTGTTCCTCTCGTCCAACGTCGTGCCGCTCGTCGACGCCGACGTCGCCGAGGAGCTCGCGGACGTCCTCGACCCGGTCAGCGCCGCGCTCACCCCCGAGGGCCTCGTCGACCTCAACGTCCAGTCCACCCGAGACAAGCGCTCCCCCGAGGACATCGCGGCCGACTGGCTCGCGGAGAACGACCTCGCCTGACGCCGTCGCGTCGCCCGTCTCGGTCGCCCTCCGGCGGCCGGGCGGGTGGCGCGCTCGGGCGAGGTCCGAGCGGACCGGACCCTCGCGTCCCTAGACGGGACGGACCCGCGCCGCGATCGCGTCGGCGAAGCGGTCGAGGGCGCCCGGGGCCAGCGCGAGGAACAGCGACGGCTCGGTGAGCTCGAGCTCGATGACGACCGGGGCGCCGTCGTTGCCCGCGACGAGGTCGACGCGCGCGTAGAGGAAGCTCGAGACGTCGCCGTCGGCGACCGCGTCGGCCGCGACCTGGAGGGTGCGGCGCGCGACCTCCACCTGGGCGTCGGTCGCCTCGACCGCGGTCATGCGCTCCTGCGCGTACAGGCCGCGCGTCGGCTGGTGAGGGCCGGTGAGGTGCGTGTTGTTGCGCGCGGCGTGCGACAGCTCGCCGTCGACGAACACGAGGCGCGCCTCCCCCGCGGT
The DNA here is from genome assembly GCF_001722485.1 of Cellulosimicrobium cellulans. Classification (GTDB taxonomy): domain Bacteria; phylum Actinomycetota; class Actinomycetes; order Actinomycetales; family Cellulomonadaceae; genus Cellulosimicrobium; species Cellulosimicrobium cellulans_A. The sequence goes on from NZ_LWGL01000025.1 coordinate 15,091, forward strand.
GTCGACGCTCGTGACGTACGGCTGCACCATGACCTCGCGCCCCGACACGAGCAGGTTCTTCGCGTGCTGGATCGCGAGGCCGCGCGAGTGGGCCTCGCCCGACTGGTAGCGGCCGGTGTCCTTCGCGCCCGCGCTGACCACGGGCTTGATGACGAAGTCGCCCTGCGCGGGCAGGCGCGTGTGGATCGCGCGCGACGACAGGTTGCGCTCGGGGTCGAGCCACAGCGTCGGGATGACGGGGACGCCCGCCGCCTCGAGCTCGCGCAGGTAGCCCTTGTCGGTGTTCCAGCGCAGCACGCGCTCGGTGTTGAGCAGGCGCGGGACGCGCGCCGCCCACGCGACGTACTCGTCGCGGCGCGCGGAGTAGTCCCACGTCGAGCGCACGACGACGGCGGCGTAGGCGTCCCAGTCGACAGCGGGGTCGTCCCACACGGCCGCCTCGGCGGCGACGCCGCGCGCCTCGAGCGCCTGGAGGAGCGGGGCGTCGTCGGCGTCGAGGCCCGGCAGGACGGAGGAGGTCGCGAGCGCGACGCGCGGGGCGGTGTTCTCGGTCGTCACCCGCCCGAGCCTAGGCGACGGGTCGCCCGCGGGGCAGCCGCAGCGGGCGCGGATGCGTCACAGCCCGTACTCCTCGAGGAACCGCAGCCACACCTCGCTCACGGTCGGGTAGGACGGCACGGCGTGCCATAGCCGCCCGAGCGGCACCTCTCCGACGACGGCGATGGTCGCCGAGTGCAGCATCTCCGCCGCGTCGGGGCCGACGAACGTCGCGCCGACGACGATCTCGCGCGCGGCGTCGACGACGAGCTGCGCGGAGCCGGCGTAGTCCGTCGCCCGCACCGCCGCGCCGGACACGTTCGCGAGGTCGTAGCGCACGACGCGCACGTCGATGCCGGCCTCGCGCGCCGTGCGCTCGGTGTGCCCGACGGCGGCGACCTCGGGCCGCGTGAACACGACCTGCGGCGAGGCGACGTGGTCGGCGGTCGCGGCGTACCGGGTCCACGGGCGCGGCTCCTCCCCCGCCGCGGGCGCGGGCTCGCCCGCGGTCGGGGCGTCGGCCGTGCCGTCGCCGAACCGCGCGGCGATGACGTCGCCGGCGACGCGCCCCTGGTACTTGCCCTGGTGAGTGGTGGCCACGCGCCCGGTGACGTCACCAGCCGCGTACAGCCAGCCGCCCTCGACGCCGCGCACCAGCATGGTGTCGTCGACGTCCAGGCCGCGCCCGGGCTCCAGCCCGACGGCGTCGACGCCGACGTCGTGCGTGCGCGGCACGCGGCCGGTCGCCACGAGCACCTGCGCGACCTCGAGCGGCGCGAGGTCCGGGTCCTCGTCCGGGCCGCGGCCGGTCGCCTCGAGCGCGAGGCGCGCACCGCCGTCGGGCAGCGCCTCGACCTTGCCGGCGCTCACCCCGAGCCGCACGTCGACCCCGTGCGCGCGCAGCGACGCGGCGACGGCCTGCCCCGCCCAGGGCTCGGTGCGCTCGAGGAGCCCGCCGCGCGCGAGGACGGTGACGCGCGCGCCGAGATCCGCGAGCGCGAACGCCATCTCGCACGCGACGACCCCGCCGCCGACGATCGCGAGCGACTCGGGCACGTCCTCCACGCCCGTCGCCTCGCGGCTCGTCCACGGGTTGACCTCGGCGAGGCCGGGCACGTCGGGCAGGACGGGCACGCTGCCGGTCGCGACGACGACCGCGTGGCGGGCCTCGAGCACGCGCGACCGGGGCAGGTCGTCGACGTCCGCGTCGGCGTCCTCCGCGACCACCTCGACGCGCCGCGGCCCGACGAGGCGCCCGAGCCCGCGCACGAGCGTGATGCCCGCGCCCTCGACCCACTGCACCTGGCCGGCGTCGTCCCAGTCGGAGACCATCGAGTCGCGCCACCGGAGCACGGCCTCCACGTCGAGGTCGTCGTCCGTGCGGGCGCCCGGGACGCCGGCCGCCTCGGCGCGCACCGCGCCGGGCCGCAGCAGCGTCTTGGACGGGATGCACGCCCAGTAGGAGCACTCACCGCCGACGAGCTCGGCCTCGACGAGAGCGACGGACAGGCCGGTCCGGCCCGCCCGGTCGGCGACGTTCTCCCCGACCGGCCCGCCGCCGATCACGATGACGTCGTAGGTCTCGGTGCTCTCACGCTGCGGCTCGGTCGTCATGGCCTCCATCCTGGCGCGCGGGCGCGTGGACCGCTCGCTGTCCCGGGCGGCGCGCCGCGGCTCAGGCGACGCGTGCCCCCTCGAGGTGGTCCAGGACGTGGCGCACCGTCCGGTCGACGGTCCACCCGGTCGAGTCGACGTGCAGGCCGCCGGGAATGGCCCGTGCCGCCGCGGCGAACTCGTCGGGCGTCCAGGCGCCGTAGGTCTGCTTGTGCCGCGCCGCGTCGCGCGCCGCGAGCGTCTCCGCGTCGGGCACGAGCACGACCGCGAAGCACGGACGGGTCCGCAGACGGGCGGTGAACCGCGCGAGGTCCGGGCCGAGGAGGATGTTTTGGACGACGGCGGTGACGCCGGCGGCGGCGTACGTGTCGGCGGTCTGCGCGGCCAGGGCGTGGCGCAGGTCGAGCTGCGCCCGGCCGGCCGGCGAGAGCGGCGGTGCCATGGACGCCTGGCCGCTCACGAGGAACCGTCGGAAGACGTCGCCGCGCACGTGCGCGGCGAGCGGCAGGGTGCGGGCGAGCGCCTCCGCGACCGTGGACTTGCCCGACGCCATCGCCCCCGTGACGACGAGCACGGCACCGTCCGGGACGGCGGGCCCGGTCACCGCGGGACCACGGGGGCTCGGGGCGGCGCGGGTCCCCATGCCCGGGACGGTACGGCCGTCGCCGCGGCACGGGCCACCGGTTTCCGCGAGCGCCCTCCCCGCGGGCGACGTCAGACCCGGATGTACTCGAGGTCGGTGATGACCCGCCCGGCGGCCTCGCCCTTGCGCTCGAAGCCCGTGAGCACGCGCCCGTCGAACCGGGGCGCGACGCCGCCGGGGCCGTGCGCGTTGCGGAACCCGGGCGCGGCGTCGAGCACCTCGAGCATCTGCTCGGCGTACTCGGCCCAGTCGGTGGCGAGGCGCAGCGTGCCGCCGGGCACGCCGTCCGAGGGCGCGCGCAGCACGCGCGCGGCGAGCTCGGCGAACGACGACGTCACGAGCCGGCGCTTGTGGTGCCGCGACTTGTGCCACGGGTCGGGGAAGAAGACCCACAGCTCGTCGACGCTGTCCTCCGGCAGCGTCGTGGCGAGCAGCTCGGCGGCGTTGACCTGCACGAGGCGCAGGTTGGTGAGGTCGCGCTGCGCGGCGCGCAGGACGGTCTGCGCGAGGCCCGGCGTGTACACCTCGACGGCGAGGAAGTCCGTGCCCGGGTCGGCCTCCGCCGCCGCGACCACGGCCTCGCCCTGCCCCGAGCCGATCTCGACGACGAGCCGCGCCGACCGCCCGAACAGCGCCTGCGGGTCGACGACGAACGACGGGTCGACCGACGTGCGCGCGACGTCGCGCGGGACGTCGAGGAGGTAGCGGTCGCGGTGCGCGTCCCACGCCTTCTGCTGGCGTGCGCCGAGGCGCCCGCTGCGCCGCACGAACGAGACGGGCTGGGTGCGGTAGCGGCGCGCCGGCGCTTCGGGCGCGGTGGCGGACCGGTCGGTCGTGGACGGGTCGGACGCGGTCGGGTCGGTCGCGGTCGGGTCGGTCGCGGTCGGTGCGGTCAGCGGCTCGGGCACCGGACCAGGGTACGGCCGCGCGCGGCGCACGACGGCAGGACCGTCCGGTCCGGTGGCACGGCGACGGCCCGCACGCCCGGTCGCGGGCGTGCGGGCCGTCGTCCGCCCCGCCGCGGCGTCAGGCGCCGCGGCGGGGTGCGGTCAGCCGCAGCTGATCGCGTCGAACGGGACCTCCACCTCGGCGGTCCGGCCGTCACCGCTCGCGGTGACGCGTGCGGTGCCCGCGTCGACGCCGGCGGCGCGCACCGGGAAGGCCTGGTACGCGGACCGGCCCGGCTGCACGTCGGTCACGGTGCGCGAGCCGAACGGCGTCTCGAGCGTGACGTCCGCCGCGACGGTGTCGTCGTTGGTCGCGCGCACGGCGACGTAGGCGTTCCCGGCCATGCACTGGCTGCGGGCCACGGTCGACACGACCAGGCCGTCGGGCGCGGGCGCCGTCGTGAAGGACTGCACCGGCGAGACCGTCCGGCCGCCGTCCGCGCTCGTCGCCGTCACCGACCACGCGTGGCGCGTGCCCGGCTCGAGGCCGTCCCACGTGACGGTCGCGACCTCGCCCGAGGGCACGGTCGCGGTGCCGATCTCCTCGGCCGGCGTGAAGAGCGACACGGCGTCGGTCGAGAGGGTGGTCGTGCGGCTCGTGAGGTCCACGGGGACCGTGAAGTCGTCCTCGCGGCCGTCGTAGCGCTGCTCGTCGTCGTACTCCGTCGCACCGAAGTTCTCGAGCCACGGCGAGTACGTGTCGACGATCATCTCGGACCGGTCGACGTCGAACTGGAGCAGGCGGAAGAAGCTCGCGCCGAGACGCAGGCCCTGGTCGGGCTCGTAGCCGCCGATCTCCGTCAGCCCGGCCTCCTCGGCCGTGATCTCGTAGAACTGGTAGTCGGCGAGGAGCTCGACGACGCCGCTGCCCTCGGTGCCGACGTCCTGGCGGACGTTGATGCCGACGCCGTGCCGGTGCCCGGTGAGGACGAGGAACACGTTGGGGTTGGGCTCGACGACCTTGGCGTGCACGAGGCGCCCGTCGGGCGTCGAGTGCGGCGAGCCGCGCCCGTCGGGGCTCGTGCTCGGCACGAGGTAGTCGTGCGTCAGGACGATCGCGTTGCGGTCCGCGTACTGCGCGAGGACGTCGTCCGCCCAGGCGGCCTCCTCGTCCGTCACGCCGTACGACAGGTACACCGCGACGAAGTCGAGACCGCCGGCGGTGAACAGGTCGTAGTGGTTCTGGTTGTCGCCCTCGCGCCACGGCCCGCCGTACGACGCGTCCTCCCAGCCCTCGGACAGCGCCGCGTAGCGCTCGGGGCCGTAGAACTCGTTGAACAGCGCACCGGGCCCGTTGTCCTGGCCGGTGAGGTTGTCGTGGTTGCCGGCGAGCACGCCGTTCGGGATGCCCGCCTCGTCGATGATGCGCTGCGCCGCGGAGGAGAACTCGTACTCGCCGCGGGCCTGCGCGGCCATCGCCTCGTCGGCCGGGACGCGCGCGTAGTTCTCGTTGACGTCGCCCGTGTGCGCCATGTAGGCGATGCGGCGCTCCTCGGCGTTGTCGACGACCCACTGCGCGACGTCCGTGTAGGCCTTGCCCCAGACGGCGCGCTCCTGCGCCGTCTCCTGCTCCACCGCGCCCTCGGACAGGTATTGCGTGTCCGTGAGGTGCACCATCGAGAAGTCGTACGCGTCCGGGTCGGCGAAGTCCGTCTCCGCGCGCGAGCCGCCCGCGCCGATGTCGTCGGCGAACGGGTCGGTGCCCGTCACGAGCACGTGCACCGTGCCGTCGTGGGCGTAGCCGGCGTCGAGCGTGGCGGCGAGGGTGGTCGGTCCCTCGACCGCGCCGCGCGCGGACGCGAGCTCGTCCCACGCCGCGCCGTCCCACACGTGCAGGGTGGCGAGGCGCTGCGGGTCGACCACGCCCTCCCAGCGCACGACCTGCCCGGCGCCGTCGCCCTCGGCCGGGATCTCGAAGCGCTGGAAGGCGACGTCGCGCGACGGCACGGAGTCGAGCGTGGTGTCGTCGCCCGGGACGAGCGCGTCGACGGCCGCAGGCTGCTCGCCCTCGACCTCGAGCGTGGTCGTCGGGACCGCGGCGACCTCGCCCTGGGCGGCGAGGACGGGCGAGGAGACCTCGGCGCGGGAGAACGTCGCCGTGACGTCGCCGCCGCCGGGGACGGCGACGCGGGCGCCGAGCTCGACGGAGCCCTCGATCCCGGTCGTGCCCGTGGCCGGCGTGAGGTCGGTCGGGACGTCGGGGACGCCGAGGCTCGTGAAGACGACCTCGTGGGTGCTCGCGTTGCCGAGCACGTCGGTCGCGGTGACGACGAGGGTGTGCTCGCCGGGGGCGAGACCCGGACCGACGGCCGCGCCCGGCTCGAGCGCCGTGCCGTCGAGCGTCACGTGCGGGCCGTCGAGGACACCCGTGGCGTCGGTGAGCTCGACCGCGAGCGTCGTGGCCGTCGCGAGCTCGTCGCCGGCCGCGGGCGTGCTCGACGCGATCGCCGGACCGGTGTTGTCGGTCGTGACCGTGCGGCGCGCGAGGGCACCCGCGGCCGTCGCGGACGTGATCTCGTGGACGCCGTCGGCGAGCGTCGCCGTGTCGAGGTCCGCCCGCAGGCCGTGCGCCGGGGCGTCGGCGTCGCGCACGACGTCGAAGCCGAGGTCGACCTCGCGCGGACGCGTCGTGGCGGAGCCGCAGTTCCCGTCGCCGAGCGTGTACGACGGCGCGACCCCCACCGGGGTGGCCGTGCCGTCGGTCACCTCGAGCCCGAGCCCGGAGACGGTGAAGTCGTCGCGGTTGGCACCGCACGACGTGGGGTACGTGCCGGCGACGAAGCGGACCGTGTTGGCCCCCTCGCGCAGGTAGGCGTTCGGCACGTCGACGCGCACCGTCTCGCTGACGTAGTCGCGGTCGACGAGGTCGATGCGCTGCCCGTTGACGAGCAGGTAGTTGGTGTAGCGCGCCTCGATCGAGTTCGAGCCGACGGTGAAGACGAACGCCGACGTGCCGGCGCCCAGCGTCTCGGTCGTGGGCAGCGCGGTGCCGTCGACGGCGATCCCCGTGGGGGCGTCACCGCCCTCCGGGGGGGTCGCGAGGATCGTCTGCGGGCCGTTCAGCAGTGCGCCGTCGGCCGGGGTGATCGCCGGGGCCCCGGGCGCGGAGTTGTTCACGGTCACCGCGCTCGACGCCTCGAGGCCGGCCGCGGTCGTCGCGGTGAGCGTGTGCGCGCCGTTCTCGAGCGTCGTGGTGTCGAGCTCGGCGGACAGGCCGGTGGTCGCCGCCGGGTCCTGCGCGAGGTCGAACTGCAGGTCCGCGCTCTGGACGCGTGCCGTGTTCGTCCCGCACGAGCCGTCGCCGAACGCGTAGGAGAAGCTGTTGGCCGAGCCGTCGGCGACCTCGCCGAGCAGCTCGAGGGACACCTCGGTGACGTCGTAGTCGTCGTAGTTCGCGCCGCAGGACGTCTGGAACGTCCCGACGACGAAGCGGACGTCGTTGCGGCCCTCGACGAGCAGGTCGGCCGGGACGTCGAGCGCGACGCGCTCGGAGACCATGTCGCGGTCGAGGTCGAGGCGCGTGCCGTTGACGAGCACGTAGCTGCCGTACCGGGCCTCGATCGAGTTGCTGCCGACGTCGAAGAGCAGGCGCGCGGTCGCGGGCGTCGGCGTCGCGACGAGCGGCGCGCCGTCGACCGCGAGCTCCGCGACGGGGTCGCCCGCCAGCACCGGCTGGGCCTCCACGGTCGTCGTGCCGTCGAGGTAGGTGCCCGTCGTCGGGTGGAGCACCGGGGTGCCGCTCGGCTCCTCGGGGCCGGTCGTCGTGGCCGCGGCCGCGCTCTGGGGAGCGAGCACCGCCCCGGTGGTCACCGGGACGAGCGCTCCGGCCGCGAGGGTCGCGCCGAGCGCGGCGGCGACCGCGCGCCGTCCCCGGGGCGCGGGCGGGTGCACGTGGACGTGCATCGGGTGTCCTTTCGTCGTCGAACAGGCGAAGGGCACGGCCCCACCGTCTCCGGGGCGCCCGCACCCGTACCGGACGATCCCGGGCAGGGGTGAACTCCCGGACGAGCGGGGACGAACGCGTGCGGAACGACCGACGACGGTCGGGTGGCGCGGGGGTGCTCCCGAGGCGCGCGCGGGACCGGTGGGAACGACGACGGCCGCCCACCCGGGGGGTGGACGGCCGTCGTGCGCCGGGGACCGGCAGTGGTGCGCCATCAGGGACTCGAACCCCGAACCCGCTGATTAAGAGTCAGCTGCTCTGCCAGTTGAGCTAATGGCGCGCGGGAGGAAACACTAGCAGCAGGCGGGATCCCGACCCACGGCTCAGGCCGCCGACCCGGAGGGCCGACGGCCTGCTGCTGGTGGTGCGCCATCAGGGACTCGAACCCCGAACCCGCTGATTAAGAGTCAGCTGCTCTGCCAGTTGAGCTAATGGCGCGCGAGAGAAAACACTAGCAGCCGCCCGACGCCGCCGGAAATCGGTGCGGGGTCGCCGGGTGTGAGGTCCGCGACACCGCCTCTCCACCCCGTCGCTACAGGTACAGCCCCGTCGGACCGCTCTCGTCGACCTCCTGGGAGACGGCGTGCACGTCGCGCTCGCGCAGGAGCACGAGGTCCTTGCCGCCGAGCTCGACCTCGGCGCGCTCGTCCGGGTCGAACAGGACGCGGTCCCCCACGGCGACCTGGCGCACGTGCTCCCCCGCCGCCACGACCACGGCCCACGCGAGGCGCTTGGGACCGACCGCCGTCGCCGGGATGACGAGGCCCGCCGAGCTCTGGCGCTCGCTCGCGTCCACCTCCGGCTCGACGAGGAGCCGGTCGTGGAGCATGCGCACGGGCAGGTCGGTGCGCCCGCCGGAGGACGCGGGCCGGGAGGGCGTGGAGGTCGTCTTGCTCACGACCACCACGCTACCCGGGTCGCCTACCCTCGGAGGGCACACCCTCCGCGCACCGAAGGAGACCCATGGCCACGCGCCTCGCCGTCGGCGACACCGCCCCCGACTTCACCCTGCCCGCCGCCGACGGCAGCACCGTCACGCTCTCCGACCTGCGGGGCGGGCGCGTCGTCGTCTACTTCTACCCCGCGGCCGGGACGCCGGGCTGCACCACGCAGGCGTGCGACTTCCGCGACAGCCTCGCGTCGCTGCAGGGCGCCGGGTACACGGTCGTGGGCGTCTCGCCCGACCCGGTGGAGAAGCTGGCCGCGTTCGCCGAGGCCGAGCAGCTGACCTTCCCCCTCGTGTCGGACACGGAGAAGTCGGTCCTCGAGGCGTACGGCGCGTGGGGCGAGAAGAAGAACTACGGCCGCACCGTGGTGGGCGTCATCCGCTCCACCGTCGTCGTCGACCCCGAGGGCACGGTCGAGCTCGCGCAGTACAACGTCAGGGCGACCGGTCACGTCGCGAAGCTGCGCCGCGACCTCGGGATCGATCCTCGATAGCCCTCGGGCCCGCCGTAGACTGGCCGCCGCGCGCGAGTGGCGTAACTGGCAGCCGCGCCAGGTTTAGGTCCTGGTGTCCTCGGACGTGCGGGTTCGAGTCCCGCCTCGCGCACGGCGCACACGAACGGCCCGCCGCCCGGAGGGGCGGCGGGCCGTTCGTCGCGAGAGCGTTCGTCGCGGGTCGGCGGTGCTCAGGCCTCCTGGGCCGGCGAGCCGTTGTTCGCCGCGGCGATCTGCTGGCGCACGTCGTCCATGTCGAGGCCCTTGACGGCGTCGACGACCTGCTTGAGCGCCGGCGCGGGCAGCGCGCCCGGCTGCGAGAAGACGAGGATGCCCTCGCGGAACGCCATGAGCGTCGGGATCGACGTGATGTTGGCGGCGGCGGCCAGTCCGCGCTCGGCCTCCGTGTCGATCTTGGCGTGCACGACGTCGGGGTTCTCCTCCGACGACGCCTCGAAGACCGGCGCGAACATCTTGCACGGTCCGCACCAGTCCGCCCAGAAGTCGACCAGGACGATGTCGTTCTCCTTGATCGTCTGCTCGAACGTCGTCTCGGTGAGCGTCTGCGTGGCCATGTCGGGTCCTCCATCGGTTCGTGGTCCGTCGGGTGAAGCAACGCGGGAGCAGCGAGTATTCCCCGTCCGCCGTCACCCCGCCCCCTACGCTGTCGCTGTGACGCACGCCACCGGTGCCTCGGGCCCGCGCGACGACCTGTCCCCGCCCTCCGCGCGGGCGGCCCGCCCCGACCGGCGCACCGTCGTCGGGTACGCCGCCGGGTCGGTCGGCACGGGCGGCTTCGGCACGCTGCCCGGCCTCGTGCTGCTCGTCTACCTCACCGACGCGCTCGCCGTGCCGGCCGCCGTCGCCGGCCTCATCGTCACGGGCGCGAAGGTGTGGGACGTCCTGGTGGACCCGTTCGTCGGGTACGGCTCCGACCGGGACCTCGCGCGCACCGGGTCGCGCCGCCGGTTCCTGACGATCGGCGCGCTCACCCTGCCGGTGCTCTTCGCGCTGACCTTCGCCGTCCCGGCCGCGGCGGGCCCGACCGCCGCGGCGGTCTGGGTGCTCGTCGCGTTCCTGGTCGCCGCCACCGCCTTCAGCATGTTCCAGGTGCCGTACATCGCGCTGCCCGCCGAGCTCGGCCTCACGTACGACGGCCGCACGCGCCTGCTCGCCTGGCGGGTCGCCGCGCTCGCGACGGCGATCCTCCTGTTCGGCGCGGGCGGTCCCGTCCTGCGGGGCGAGGGCGACTCCCTGTCCGGGTACCTCCTCATGGGCGTCGTGTGCGGCGTCCTCCTCGGCGCGGGCATGCTCGTCACGGCCCGCATCGCGCCCCGGGGCCCGGCGCGCCCCGCCGCCGCCCTCGCGGCGCAGGGCCCCACCGCGACCCGTGCCTGGGCGACCGCCGTCCGGGAGGCCTTCGACGCGCTGCGCCGCTCCCGCCCCTTCCGCACGCTCCTCCTGGCGTTCGTCCTGCAGGCCGTCGCGACGGGGCTCATGCTCGCGGGCGCGGCGTACGTCGCACGCCACGTGCTGCACGACGAGGCCGCCGTCAGCCTGCTGTTCGCCGCGCTCATCGCGCCCGCGCTCGCGTGCATGCCGCTGTGGACGCGCCTCGCACGGCGCGACGGCAAGGAGCGCGGCTTCGTCGTCGCGACGGTGCTGTTCGCCGTCGCGGCGCTCGGGATGGTCCCGCTCGCGTGGGCGCCCGGGGCGTGGGTCTACGTGCCGACGGCGCTCGCCGGCGTCGCGTACGCGGGCATGCAGGTGCTCCCCCTCGCGATGCTCCCCGACGTCATCGCCCACGACGCGCGCACCCACGGCGACGGCCACGGCGGCACGTTCAGCGGCGTCTGGACGGCGGGCGAGACCGCCGGGATGGCGCTCGGCCCCGCGGTGCTGTCGGTCGTGCTCGCCGTCACCGGATACGTCTCGACCCGGGCCGGGGAGACGGCGGCGCAGCCCGCGAGCGCCGTCGACGGGATCGCGCTGTCGTTCTCGGTCGTGCCCGCCGTGCTGGTGCTCCTCAGCCTCCTCCCCCTCGTGCGGTACGGTCTGCGGAGGGGGGATGTCGACGGCACCGCGACGGAGCTGCCGCACGACCACGACGGAGCCGCTGCATGACCACCTCGCCCCGCCCGACCGCCGAGCACCTCGACCAGGACCGGCCGGCCGCCCCGGCCGCCGTCGGGCCCCCGCCCGTCCCGCTGCGGACGGAAGGCATCCTCGAGCGCCTGGCGCGGCTGCGCGCCGCCGACGCCCCGACGCACGGCGGCCGCGTGCTGTCCTACGTGTACGACCCGGGCCTCGCCGAGCTCGACGAGCTCGCGGGCGCGGCGGCCCGGGCGGTCCTGCCGGTCAACGGCCTGGACCCGACGACGTTCACGTCGGTCGCGGTGATGGAGCGCGAGCTCGTCGCGTTCGCGCGCGACATGCTGCACGGCCCCGCGGCGGGGCCGGACGCGGTGGTCGGCTCCGTCACGTCGGGCGGGACGGAGAGCTGCCTGCTCGCGGTGAAGGCGGCGCGCGACGAGCTCCTCTCCCGCCGGCCGGGTGCACGGCCGCGGCTCGTCGCCCCGGTGAGCGCCCACGCGGCGTTCCGCAAGGCGGCGCAGTACCTCGGACTCTCTCTCACCCTCGTGCCGGTGGACCCCGTGACGGGCGTGCCGGCCGCGGCGGACGTCGTGGCCGAGCTCGACCGCCCCGGCGCCGACGGCGACGTCGCGCTCGTCGTGGTCTCCGCACCGTCCTACCCGTACGGCGTCGTCGACCCGGTCGTGGACGTCGCGGCCGCCGCGGCACAGCGGGGCGTGCCCGTGCACGTCGACGCGTGCGTCGGCGGGTGGGTGCTCCCCTTCTGGGAGCTCGCGGGCGGCGACACCGTCCCGGCGTTCGACTTCGCGGTCCCGGGCGTGACGAGCATCTCCGCGGACGTGCACAAGTACGGCTACGGGCCGAAGGGCGCGTCCGTGCTGCTCGTGCGCGGCCGCGACCGGCAGCGGCACCAGTTCTTCGCGACGACCGGCTGGCCCGGCTACCCCGTGGTGAACTCGGGCGTGTCCGGCTCCCGGTCCGCCGCGCCGCTCGCCGCCGGGTGGGCCGTCTCCCAGGCGCTGGGCACCGAGGGGTACACGGCGCTCACCGCCCGCTGCGTCCGCGCGACGCGCGTCCTGCACGGCGCGGTCGCGGGGATCGAGGGCCTGCGCGTCGTCGGACCGCCCACCGGGCCCCTGCTCGCGGTCGCGACCGACGAGGGCGTCGCACCGGCGCGGCGCGTCGACCCCCACGTGTGGGCGGACGCCGTGCGGTCCCGCGGCTGGGTGCTCCAGCCGCAGCCCGGGCTCGTCCAGGACGACGGGACGCGCCTGCCGCACACGACGCACCTCACCGTCACCCCGGTCACCGAGGCCGGGCTCGGCGGCCTCGTGCCCGCGCTCGTCGCGAGCGCCGACGAGGTGCGCGGCACCCCGCGGCCCGACACGTCCCCCGCGCTGGGGGCGCTCGCGGGCCTCACGGGTCCCGCGGGCGGAGCCGCGCCGACGTCCGACGAGGTGTGGGGCGTGCTGCGCGCGGTGCTGGGCGCCCCCGAGGACGGCTCGGCCGGGTCGGTCGTGCCGAGCCGGCTCGCGCCGCTCATGTCGATGATGGAGTCCCTGCCCGCGGCCACCGCCGAGCGGCTCCTCGTGGAGCTGCTCGCACGCGTCGCGGAGCCGGTCGACGAACCGGTCGACGAGCCGGTGGGCGGCGCGGCGCGCGCCGGATGAACTCGCCGCGGTGGGTCTCGCGGGGTAGAACAGGTGCGTGACGGACACCGCCGACTACCCTCCTGACGACTTCTCGCACGACAACCCCCGGCCCGCCGGGTGGCTCAGCGCCGAGGAGATCGCGGTCGCCCGCGCGCAGCTGCCGCTCGTGTACGTCGACGCCGTGCCGGTGCGGGTCGACGACTCGGGCGACGTCGTCGCGGTGGGCCTGCTGCTGCGCGTCGCGCCGGACGGCAGGATGACGCGCGCGCTCGTCTCGGGGCGCGTGATGTACCACGAGCGCATCCGCGACGCGCTCCTGCGTCACATCGAGAAGGACCTCGGCCCGGTCGCGCTCCCCCAGGTCCCGGCGTCGCCCCAGCCGTTCACCGTCGCGGAGTACTTCCCCACGCCGGGCATCACGTCGTACCACGACGCGCGCCAGCACGCGGTCTCGCTCGCCTACGTGGTGCCCGTGTCCGGGGACTGCCGGCCGCAGCAGAACGCGCTCGAGCTCGCGTGGCTCACGCCCGAGCAGGCGTGCAGCGACACCGTGCAGGCCGAGATGCACGGCGGGCAGGGCGTCCTGCTGCGCCAGGCGATGGCGTTCGTCGGCCGTCTTCCCTGAGCGCCCCGCGCCCGGCTCTCGCCGCTCCGTGCCGCGGGACGGAGGTCCCCGGCACCCGTGACCGGCGTCCCTCGCGCCCGTCCCCTGCGCAGGGCGACGGTGGAGGCAGGGACGTGCCCGGCCGGAGGGCCGGGGCGGGGTGGAGGGAGCAGGCATGGACGCCGTTGTGGTCTACGAGTCGATGTTCGGCAACAGCGAGCGCGTGGCCCGCGCGGTCGCGGAGGGACTCGGCGAGCGCGTCGCCGTCCGGGTCGTCGACGTCGACGACGACGCTGCGGCCCCCGCGGCGCTGGGCGACGTGGACCTCGTCGTGGCCGGCGGGCCGACGCACGCGTTCGGCATGACGCGCCCCGCGACGCGCGCGGACGCGGTGCAGCGCGCCACGGGCGAGGTGTCGCACCGCACGCGCGGTCTGCGCGAGTGGGTCGAGTCGGTGCCGCGCCAGCCCCGGGAGGGCCTCGCCGCGACGTTCGACACGCGCGTCACCAAGGTCAGGCCGCTGCCCGGGTCGGCGGCCCGGGGCGCGGCGAAGGCGCTGCGGCACGCGGGCTTCCGCATGCTCGTGCCCCCGGCGTCGTTCTACGTCGGCGACGTCGAGGGGCCGCTCGACGACGGCGAGCTCGACCGCGCCCGCGCCTGGGGCCGCGCGCTGGCCGACGC
>NZ_LWGL01000249.1 GCF_001722485.1 Cellulosimicrobium cellulans
GCGCTCGCCGCGCCCGGACCGCTCGCCGCCGCGCTCGCCACGCCCGCCCCGACCGGAGCGCTCGCCACGGCCGCCGGCGGCCGAGTGCCGCTTGCCGGTCTCGCCGAGGTCCTCGAGCTCCTCGGCGTCGAGGCCCGCGAGCGTGCGCTTGTCCTTCGGGAGGCGGCCCTTCGTGCCCTCGGGGATCGACAGGTCCGTGTACAGGTGCGGCGACGTCGAGTACGTCTCCACGGGCTCGGGGATGCCGAGGCCGAGCGCCTTGTCGATGAGCGACCAGCGCGGGACGTCGTCCCAGTCGACGAACGTCACCGCGGTGCCCTTGTTGCCCGCGCGGCCGGTGCGGCCGGTGCGGTGCAGGTACGTCTTCTCGTCCTCGGGGCACTGGTAGTTCACGACGTGCGTGACATCCTCGACGTCGATGCCGCGCGCGGCGACGTCGGTCGCGACGAGCACGTCGATCTTGCCGTTGCGGAACGCGCGCAGCGCCTGCTCGCGCGCGCCCTGACCCAGGTCGCCGTGGATCGCGCCGGCGGCGAACCCGCGGTCCGTGAGCTCGTCGGCGACCTTGGCGGCCGTGCGCTTGGTCCGCGCGAAGACGATCGTGCGGCCGCGGCCCTGCGCCTGCAGGATGCGGGCGAGCACCTCGATCTTGTCGAGCGCGTGCGCGCGGTACACGACCTGCGCGATGTTCTTGACCGTCTGGCGGCCGTCGTCGTCCGGGTCGATCGCCCGGATGTGCGTCGGCTGCTTCATGTAGCGGCGCGCCATCGACACGACGGCGCCCGGCATGGTCGCCGAGAACAGCATCGTGTGCCGCTGCGCGGGCGTGCGGGCCAGGATCTTCTCGACGTCGGGGAGGAACCCGAGGTCCAGCATCTCGTCGGCCTCGTCGAGCACGACGGTGTTCGCGCGCGTGAGGTTGAGGTGGCCCTGGTTCATGAGGTCGATCATGCGGCCGGGCGTGCCGACCACGACCTCGACGCCGCGCTGCAGCGCCTCGACCTGCGGCTCGTACGCGCGGCCGCCGTAGAGCTGGACGACGCGCACGCTGCGGCGCCTCGACGCCGTCTCGAGGTCCTTGGCGACCTGGACGGCGAGCTCGCGCGTCGGGACGACGACGATCGCCTGCGGCTTGCCGGGGGAGGGCAGCTGGTCGAAGCCCTCCTCGCCGGGGGCGACGACGCGGTGCAGGAGCGGGACGCCGAAGCCGAACGTCTTGCCCGTGCCGGTCTTGGCCTGGCCGATGATGTCGTGGCCCGACATCGCGACCGGCAGCGTCATGGCCTGGATGGGGAAGGGGTGGGTGATGCCCGCGTCGGCGAGCGCGTCGACGATCTCGGGGCGGACGCCGAAGTCGGCGAAGGACGTGTCGTCGGCCTGCACGCTGGCGGCGACGGTGCGCGCGTCGGCGCTCACGTCGGGCGTGGCGTCCGTGGTGGTCGCGTCTGTGGTGGTCACTGGGTGCCTCTGTCTCGTTCCGGCGCGCGACCGCGTCGCGTCGGGGCGGGCCCCGGCGCCGGGCGGACCCGGGCGTGGTCGTACGCGCCTGTGGCCGGCAGCCGATCGCGGAGTTTCGTGGCCCGGGTCCGCCGAGCGGACCCGCGCCTGCCGTCGTCGCACGGGGACGGGCGTCGCCCTCGTGCCGGCCGGGGCCGGGACGGGCGCGTGAGGTCAGGACGACCGGGCAACCGATGTACCCGTCCATGGTATCGGACCGGCGCGCGGACGCCGCGGGAGGCGCGCGCGGCCGGTCCCGGCGCTGGTCAGCGCCCCGCGCCGCGCGTCGTCGGCGCCACTATCCTGACGGGATGACTGACGCCGACGACGTGACCGCGACGACGACCGCCGGCCCGACCGTGACGACCGCGACGACCGCGGACGCCCTGCAGCTGCTCGGGCTCGTCGCGTTCACCGAGCTCGCGAGCTTCGGCCGCCTCGCCGGTGACGCGGCGCACGCGCCGACGCTCGGGCAGCGCCAGGCGCTGTCCCGCATGGCCGCCGCGCTGCTCGACCGCCAGGAGGCGGTCCTCGCGCGCGTCGCGGAGCTCGGCGGGGACCCGGAGACGTGCATGGCGCCGTTCGACGGCCTGTTCGACGACTTCGACGCCCGCACGCCCCCGACGAGCTGGTGGGAGGGCGTCCTCAAGAACTACGTGGGCCAGGGGGTGGCCGACGACTTCTGCCTGCTCGCGGCCCAGGGGCTCGACCAGCGGTCGCGCGACGTCGTCGTCGGCTCGCTCACGCAGGACGCGCCCGCGGACCGGTCCGCGCCCGTCATCGCCGATGCCGCGGCGGCCGACCCGGTGCTCGCCTCGCGGCTCGCGCTGTGGGGCCGGCGTCTCGTCGGCGAGGCGCTCGGCGCGGTCGGCACGGTGCTGTCGGACCACCCCGCCCTCGACCGGCTCCTGCTCGCGGCGGCCCGGGCGGAGGCCGGCGGGGTCGACGTCCCGGCCTCCGTGCAGCCGTGGGTCTTCGCGCGACTCACGGCCGGGCACACGCGCCGCATGGACCGCCTCGGGCTCGCCGCCTGAGACCACCTGCTTCAGGACGACGACGGGCCGGACGCGCGAGGCGTCCGGCCCGTCGTGGTGCTCGGGGCGGGTCAGAGCGACCCGAAGCCCACCCGGCGCTGCTCCTCGGTGCCGATCTCGACGTAGCCGAGGGACGCCGTCGGGACGATGATGCGCCGGCCGCGCGAGTCGGTGAGCTCGAGCGCCGGGGCACCGCCCAGCGCGTCCGAGACGGCCTTCGCCACGGCCTCGGAGGACTGGTCGGTGTCGACGACGAGCTCACGAGCCAGGTTCTGCACACCGATCGTGACTTCCACGGGTTCTCCTCACAGCGGCCGCGCGCACGCGGCAGGTAGACGGCAGGCCGCCGAGGGGCTGGCCCACCGGCGACAACGCGAACGATAGTAGTCAGATTCCCGCGTCGGCCGCCGTGCCGGACACCGTGCCGGGCCCGGTTTCGCTCAGGGCGTCGACGGCGTCCGTGCCGTCGGGCCGCTGCCCGCCCGGACGCCGCAGCAGCCCGTGCACCCCGCCCCAGACGAGGCGCGGCACGAGGCTTCGACCACGCCTTCGACCGCGTCGACGTCCCCGTCTTCCGCCAGGGCCTGACCTCGCGCGGCATCACGATCGGCGACGACGTGTGGATCGGTGCGCACGTCGTCGTGCTCGACGGCGTCACGG
>NZ_LWGL01000250.1 GCF_001722485.1 Cellulosimicrobium cellulans
GCCGCCGCACGGTCCGTCGCCTTGTTCGCGACCTTCGCCGCCTCGTTCGAGTTCTGCGCGATCTCCCGGATCGAGGCACCCATCTGCTCCGCACCCGCCGCGACCGTCTGCACGTTCTGCGACACCTCCTCGGCCGCCGACGCGACGACGCCCGACTGCACCGACGACTGCTCGACGCTGGCGACGAGGCGGGTGGTCGACGTCGCGAGCTCGACCGCGCTCGCGGACACCGCCGCGGTCACGTGGTCGACGCTGCCGATCGTCGTGCGCAGCGAGGCGATCGAGCCGGCGAGGCTGTCGGTCATGCGGCCGAGCTCGTCCTGCGACTCGGCCTGGGGACGGACCGTGAGGTCGCCGGCGCCGAGGGCGTCGACCGCCGCGCCGATGGTCCGGACGTTGCGCATGATCCGGCGCACGACGGCGGCGGCGAGCCCGAACCCGGCCGCGAGACCCGCGACGAGCACGACGAGGACGAGCCGCTGCGTCGCGGCCGCCTGGGCCGCCACGGCGTCGTTCGCCTCGGCCGCGCTCGCGGCCTGCAGCTCGACGAGGGAGGTGAGCGAGTCGTTGACCACGTCGGACATGGGCTGCATGGTCTCCGCGTAGTACCGCTCGACGACCGCGCGGTCCCCGCCGCGCACGACGTCGAGCCACTCGCCGCGCACGACGTCGTGGTACTCCGTGACCACGGTCACGGCCGCGTCGAGCGCCTCGGGGTCCGCCGCCACGGGACGCAGCGACTCCAGGAGGTCGAGCGCCTCCGTCTCGAAGCCCTCGATCTCCGCGACCGCCGCGTCGAGCTTCTCGGGCGGGAGCAGCCCCATGGCCGCCGTCCGGGCGCGCGACCCCTGGTACTTCCGGTGCGCCGCCGCGAAGTCGACCATCGGCTCGACCTGCTCGGCGTAGACGCGCGCCTGCGCGTCGGCGAGGGCGCTGACCTGGCTCGCCCCGATGACGCCGAGGGCGGTGGCGGCGACCGCCATCGCGCCGACGGCGGAGATCACCTTCGTGCGGATCGACAGGTCGCGGAGGCGACGAGCGCGGGTACGACTGCTCATGACGGTTCCTTCGGTGAGGAGAGCGAGAACAGCGAGGACGACGGACGTGGTGCGGATGGTGCGGGTGGTGCGGGTGGTTCTGGTCCTGCGGAGGGCGGGGGGCGGCTGCCGGTGGGGGCCGGCAGCCGCCACCCTGTTCAGGTGGCCGTGCGGCTCAGTAGGCGAACTGCGCGGCCCTCGCGCGGAGCTCGGCGGACATGCGGGCCAGCTCGGCGACGGCCCCGTTGATCTGGTCGAGCGCCGCGGTGTTCGACGACGCGGACGTGGCGATGCCGGTGATCGTGTCGGCGATCTCGCTGGCGCCGGTGGCGGACTCCTGCACGCCGCGCGACATCTCGTTGGTCGTCGCGCTCTGCTCCTCGACCGCCGAGGCGATCGTCAGCTGGTAGTCGTTGATCTGCCCGATGATCTGCGTGATCTCGGCGATCGCACCCACGGCACCCTCGGTGTCGCCCTGGATCGCCTCGACCCGGCGCGCGATGTCCTCGGTCGCCTTCGCCGTCTCCTGCGCCAGCTCCTTGACCTCGCTGGCCACGACCGCGAAGCCCTTGCCCGCCTCGCCGGCACGCGCCGCCTCGATCGTCGCGTTCAGCGCCAGCAGGTTCGTCTGCTCCGCGATCGAGGTGATCACCTTGATGACGTTCCCGATCTCCTGCGACGACGCCCCGAGCTTCTGCACGGTGTCGTTCGTCACCGCGGCCTGCTCCGTGGCCAGGTTGGCCACCTTCGCGGCCTCGTTCGAGTTCTGCGCGATCTCCCGGATCGAGGCACCCATCTGCTCCGCACCCGCCGCGACCGTCTGCACGTTCTGCGACACCTGCTCCGCCGCCGAGGCCACGGCGCCCGAGCGGGTCGCCGTCTCCTCCGAGCTCACCGAGAACTGCTGGCTCGTCGCCGAGAGCTGCTCGGCCGCCGCGGCGACCGCCTCCGACGTGCCCGCGACCTCGCCGATGATCCCTCGCAGGTTCGTCACGCCGGTGTCCAGCGCGGTGCCGGCAGCACCGATCTCGTCGGTCGGCCGGAGCCCGGAGACGTGCGTGAGGTCGCCACGGCTGAGCGCCTCCGCCACGTCTCGGACGCGGCTGATGCGCCTCACGAGCACGCGGCTCGTCCACGTCGCGAGGACGAGGGCTGCCACGACCGCGACGAGCCCGGTACCGGCGAGCAGGGTCAGTGCCCGCCGCTGGCCCGCGTCCTGGGCGGCGACGATCTCGTCGAGCCGCTCGTCGGTCAGGGCCTGCGCCTGCTCGACGAGGTCGAGGATCTCGCCGTAGGCGGCACCGGCCTCGCCGCCGTTGATCGACTCCATGGCCTGCCGCTCGCTCTCGGGCGTCCCGGCCCACAGCCACGCGACGATCTGGTCGTCCCACTCGTAGAACTGGTCCCAGGCGGGACGGAGCTGGTCGAAGACGGCCGCGATCTCCGGGTCCATCGTCGTGCTGCCGAGCTCGTCGAGCCAGGCGTAGACCGCCGTCCTGGTCTCCTCCATCCCGGACCGGTTGTACCCGTCGGCGCCGAGGCCCGCCTCGGCGCCGAGGATCGCGGTGTCGGCGACGTACAGCGCCTGCCAGCCCGTCGCGTCGGCGATCTGGAACTTGGCCTCCTCGGCGAGCGCGCTGACCTTCTCCATCTCCCGGAGCTGCTCGGCGTAGTCCTGCTGGCGCTGCACCGAGACGACGCCGACGTACGCCGCCACGACGACGAGCAGCGCGAGCACCGCGAAGGTCACCTGGAGCCGACGCGCGATGGTGAACCGTCGTGGGGAGGTGGACTGCGGTACGGGGAGGGTGGACATGCCGGACTCCTGGGTCTGGGACGTGCGTGGTGCGTCGTGCGTCGTGCGTCGGTCAGTAGGCGAACTGCGCGGCGCGGGCACGGAGCTCGGCGGACATGCGGGCGAGCTCCGCGACGGCCCCGTTGATCTGGTCGAGCGCCGCGGTGTTCGACGACGCGGCCGTGGCGATGCCGGTGATGGTGTCGGCGATCTCGCTGGCGCCGGTGGCCGACTCCTGGACGCCGCGCGACATCTCGGTCGTCGTGGCGGTCTGCTCCTCGACCGCCGAGGCGATCGTCAGCTGGTAGTCGTTGATCTGGCCGATGATGTCGG
>NZ_LWGL01000251.1 GCF_001722485.1 Cellulosimicrobium cellulans
GCGGCGGGGCGTGCGGGCCCGTCGGCTCGTCACCGGGCGCCCCGGGGCCGTCCGGCGCGTCGCCACCCGGCGTCGGCAGCACGGGCGCGAGCGGGTCGACCGGTGCGAGCGGGTCGAGCACCGGCCCCAGGACGGGGTCGGTGACCGGCGCGAGCACGTCGGTCACGGGCGTCAGCAGGTCGAGCACCGGCGTGGTCACCGGGGCCAGCGGCGACGTCGCGCCGAGGGCCGGGTCGAGCACGGGCGCGAGCGCCTCGAGGACCGGGGCCAGGCTCGGCACGACGCTGTCGACGACCGGGGTCGTCACCGGGGCGACCACCCCGACCACCGGCTCGAGCGCGGGAGCCACCGGCTCCACCACGGCGTCGACGACGGGCGCGGCGGGCTCGACCACGGTCTCGACGACGGGGGCCACCGGCTCGGTCCCCGTCCCGAGGACGGGCGCGACCGGCTCGGCGACGGTCTCGACGACCGGCGCCACGGGCTCGACGACCGTGTCCACCACGGGAGCCACGGGCTCGACCACGGAGTCGACGACAGGGGCGACCGGCTCGGTGACGGGCCGCACGACGTCCTGCACGACGGGCTCGACGACCGGCTGCACCACGTCCTGGACCACGGGGTCGAGGACCGGGCGCACGACGTCGTGCACGACGGGGTCGACGACCGTCTCGACGGTCGACGTCACGGGGTCGAGGACCCGGCCGAGGCCGAGGGGGTCGTGCTCGGCGGCGGTCGCGCCCCCGGCCGTCGCGATCGCGAGGCCCGTGCCGAGCCCGGCACCGCCGACGGCGAGCAGTCCGCGCAGGAGCCAGCGGCGGGCGCGCGTGCGCGCGCCCTGCGCCCCCTGCGAGCCGTGCATGACCGCCCCCTGGACCGGATCGTCTGTCACGGACGGATCGTCACCGACCGCGGGACTACCGAATCACAGAGACGAAAGTCACACCACCCGGACGAGGTTCTCAGCCGACAGTGGCTCCGAAGACGAGCCCGAGGACGTACGTCGCGGCGGCCGCGCCGAGCCCGATCGCCACCTGGCGCAGCGCCCGCGTGACGGGCGACGTGCCGGAGAGCAGGCCCACCGTCGCGCCCGTCGCGAGGAGCGCGACGGTCACGAGACCGCTCGCGACGGCCACCGCCCCGAGGCCGGTCATCCCGAACAGGTACGGCAGCACGGGGATCAGCGCCCCGGACGCGAAGAAGAGGAACGACGACACGGCCGCACCGATCGCGGTCCCGTGCGTCTCGTGCTCGTCGCCGGCGGGCGCCGGGGCGATGACGGTCTGCGCCGTGTACGTCGCGAGCACGTCGCGCGCGTGGGCCTCGGCGTCGACGGCCGTCATCCCCCGCGCCCGGTAGACGAGCGCGAGCTCGTTCGCGTCCACGTCGAGGTCCGGCAGCGCCGCCGACGCCTGCGGGCTCGGCGTCGACGCGTCGAGCAGCTCGCGCTGGGAGCGCACCGACACGAACTCCCCCGCGCCCATCGACAGCGCGCCCGCGAGGAGGCCCGCGAGCCCTGAGAGCAGCACCGTGGTGGGCGACGCGCCCGACGCCCCGATGCCGAGGATCAGCGCCAGGTTCGACACGAGACCGTCGTTCGCGCCGAAGACGGCCGCGCGGAACGTCCCGGACATGCGGTTGCGCCCGCGCGTCGCGAGCCCCCGGACGACCTCCTCGTGGATCCGCTCGTCCGCGGCCATGCTGGCCGTCGCGTCGGCGTCGGTCGCGTACGACGACCGCGACTCGGCGCGCTGCGCGAGCGCGAGCACGAACACGCCGCCGAAGCGCCGCGCGAGCCAGCCGAGGGTGCGCGTGCGCCAGTCCCCGGGGAGTGGACGCCCGACGTCGTCCCCCAGCAGGTCGAGCCAGTGCTGCTCGTGCCGGCCCTCGGCCTCGGCGAGCGCGAGCAGGATCTCGCGCTCCTCGCCCGAGCGCCGGCTCGCGAGGTCGCGGTACGCCGCGGCCTCGGCGCGCTCGTCGGCGAGGTACCGGCGCCACCGCCGCACGTCGCGCGCGCTGCGCCGGTGCGCGACGTCGTCCCGCGCCTCGGGCGTGCGGGCGGTCTCGGGCGTGCCGTCGGCGGGCACGCCGGGGCCAGGTCGGTCGGGGGTGGGCATGCGTCCCATGATGGCGATTTTCCGGGCCTCGGTGTTTCGCCTCCCCGAACGCCCGGGCACGGCGCCCCGCGTCCTCGGGGCCGGGCGCCCGGCGGGCCCGATGCCCGGCTGCCGTCACCGGGACCGCGTGGTTGGATCGACGGCATGAGCACACAGCCTGAACGCCCCGAGATCGACGCGCCCGAGGGCCCGGCACCCACCGAGCTCGTCGTCGAGGACATCCTCGTCGGCGAGGGACCGGAGGCCGCCCCGGGCTCCACGGTCGACGTCCACTACCTCGGTGTCGAGTACGAGACCGGCGAGGAGTTCGACGCGTCCTGGAACCGCGGGCAGTCGATCAACTTCCCGCTCCGCAGCCTCATCGCGGGCTGGCAGCAGGGCATCCCCGGCATGAAGGTCGGCGGGCGCCGCAAGCTCGTCGTCCCGCCGGAGCTCGCCTACGGCCCCGCCGGCGCGGGCCACCGCCTGTCCGGCAAGACGCTGATCTTCGTCATCGACTTGCTCGGGGTCTCCTGACCTCGGAGGCTCACCTCACGGCCGCGCGGCTCGGGGGGCGGGACGTGCCGGGTCGTGGCGGGACTGGCGGGAGCACCCGAGGAACGAGGGTGCGGATGGTAGACCCGGCGCGTCCCGCCCCCTGAGCCGCGTCCCGCGCCCCGAGCGCGCCGCGACGACGCGGTCGACGACGACCCCGACGACGGTCCCCACCGCGACCCCGATGGCCACGGCGAGCAGCGGCTGGTCACCGACCCATCGCGCGGCGAGCGTCCCGACGGCGACCGTCCACCCCGCCCAGGCGGTCGACGCGACGGCCGACAGCACCATGAACCGGCGGCGGGGGAAGCCGACCGCGCCCGCGGTGACGTTGACCGCGGTGCGCCCGACGGGCACGAACCTCGCGCCGAGCACGACCGACGCGCCCCGGCGCGCGAGGGCGCCGCTCGCCCACGCGACCGCCCGGCGCCCG
>NZ_LWGL01000252.1 GCF_001722485.1 Cellulosimicrobium cellulans
CGAGCGTGACGGCGCGGGCGCGCAGCGCGCCGACGCCGGGGTGGCGCAGGTGGCGCCCGGCGTACATGCCCGGGAAGGTGCGGGCGGCGTCGGCGCGGGTGAGGGCGCCGGCGAGGACGACGTCGAGCAGCCCGTCGTCGAGGCGGGCGCCGGGGGCGATGCGGATGCCGCCGCCGAAGCGGGGGGTGTTCGCGACGGCGACGAGCGCGCCCGGCGACCGCCACACGACCTGTGCCCCGTCGGGGCCCGGCTCGACGGTGACGGGGACGCCGGCGACGAGGGCGGGCGGGTCGTCGCCGTCGGGCCCCTGGACGCCGTCGAGCGTGACGCGGTACCCGTAGGGGCGGTAGCGGGAGATCTCGCGCAGCGCGGAGCGGGCGTAGCGGGAGCGGCCGCGCGGCCAGGTGGCGGCGTTGGCGTGGGCGGTGACGGCGGCGTCGACGCCCGCGGACAGCACCCCGGCGTACCAGCGCGGGCCGGGCAGGTGGGCGCCGGTGACGCGGGCGGCGTCCACGCGGCGCTCGCGGGCGTGGTCGGTGTGGTCGAGGGTGTGGAGCAGCGCGTCGACGCAGGGGTCGACGGCGCGGGTGGGCAGGTCGAGGGCGTGGGCGAAGTCGTTGCCGGTGCCGACGGCGACGACGCCGAGGGGCACGCCGGTGCCGGCGACGGCGTTGACGCCGAGGTGGACCATGCCGTCGCCGCCGACGACGACGAGCGCGTCGACGGGGTGGTCGCCGCGCACGGCGGTGTCGGCGGACTCCTGGGCGAGCGGGAGGCTGGGTGCGCCGAGGTGGAGGACGTCGTGCCCGGCGGCGCGCAGCGCGTCGGCGGTGCGGGCGCCGGCGGCGGCGCCGCGGCCTCGGCCTGCGGTGGGGTTGACGACGAGGCCGACGGTGCTCACGGGTGGTGCGCGCTCATGGGCGGTCCCGGCGCCGCGGCGGGCGCCCGGGGGTCGCGGGTGTCACAGGGCGAGCCGTGCGGCGTCGCGCTTGTCGACGCGGCGGTCGTGCAGGTAGCTGATGCCGAGGGCGCCGAAGTAGAGCCCGCAGATGGGCAGGGCGACGAAGATCATCGTCAGGGCGTCGGGGGTGGGCGTCATGACGGCGGCGAACACGAACGCGAGGAGCACGGCCCAGCGCCAGCCGCGCGCCATCGTGGAGGCGCGCATCATGCCGGCGGCGTTGAGCACGACGAGGACGACGGGCATGACGAACGCGAGGCCGAACGCGAGGACGAGGCGCATGACGAAGCTGAGGTAGCCCTGCGCGTCGGCGAGGTTGGTCGCGTCGTCGGGCACGAAGCCGGCGAGGATGTCGACGGCGTGCGGCAGGACCCACCAGGCCAGGAGCGCGCCGCCGAGGAACAGCGGCACGGACGCGGCGAGGAACCCGATGGCGTACCGGCGCTCGGCGGACGTCAGGCCGGGGGTGATGAACGCCCACAGCTGGTACAGCCACCACGGGCAGGACACGAGGACGCCGAGGAACAGGGAGACCTTGACCTTCATGTCCAGCGCGGAGGCCATGCCGGAGAAGTTCAGGGTGATGAGCTTGCCCTGCTCCTCGGCGGCCTGCTGGAGCGGTGCCTGCAGGGCGTCGAGGAGGGGCTCGTAGAGGAACCAGCCGACGAGCGCGCCGACGACCAGGCCGCACGCGGCGAGGAAGAGGCGCTTGCGGAGCTCCAGGAGGTGCTCCCGGAGCGCCATGCGCCCCTCGGGGTCACGAGGAGTGCGCGACACCGATCACCTCGGGGACGCGTCGTCCGGGGCGGGCGACGTCGTTCCTCCGGGGACGTTGCTCGGTCCCGTGCCGGTGCCGGTGGTGCCCGGGGTGCCGGTGGTCCGGTCCTGGGGCGCGGGGTCGACCCGGTCGTCGCGGTCGTCCTTGTCGTCCTCGGTGAGCTCCTTGACCTCCTTCTTGAAGATCTTGAGCGACTGCCCGACGCTGCGGGCCAGGTCGGGGAGCCGGCGTGCCCCGAAGAGCAGCAGGATCACGACGACGAGCACGATGATGTGCCAGGGCTTCAGCATGCCCATGGTGCGACTCCTCCTCGAGGACCGGGAAAGACCACGTCCGAGTCTACGCGTTGAACCGGCGCCACCGTGCCCACACCTGCTCGTCGCGGCGGCGGCGCTCGTCCCGCCGGTCCTCACGGTCGGCGCGCAGGGCGTCGACGCGCAGGCGCAGCTCGACGGGGTCGTCGTACAGGGTGGGGGCGGTGGACGGCTGCTGGGCCTCGAGCCGGCGCGAGAGCTCCTCGGCCCTCGCGCCGAGCTCGCTCGCGACGCCGACGGCGCGCGACAGCTCGTGCCCGAGCGCGCGCACAGAGCGCCACAGCCGGCGGCCGAGGAGGAACGCGCCCACGAGCGTGCTGGCGACGAGCAGCGTCCACACCCAGAACCACATGCCGCTCACCCTAACGACCCGGACGCCGCGACGGCGGGGTCACGCGTCCGGCAGGTCGTCGGGCAGGTCGGAGTAGGCGGCGAGGGCGGCCGTCGCGACCTCGCGCACGTCGTCGGCGACCGACGCGGGCTCGACGGACAGCACGTGCGGGGCGCGGGACAGCAGGAGGCGGCGCAGCCACACGGGGTTGGTCACGCGCAGCCGCACCTCGAACGACCCGTCGGGCAGGTCGCGGACCGACTCGACCGGTACCTGCTCCGCGACGGCGCGCGCGGGGCTGGCGAGCACGATCGTGGCGACCGGGGCGTCGCCGGCGGGCGTGAAGTCGACGTCCGGGTCGACGTCGTGCCCCTCCACGGGGACGTCGAGCTCGGTCGCCTCCAGGATGCGGTCGACGCGGAACGTGCGCCGCCCCTGCGCGCGGTGGCACCACGCGAGCAGGTAGGCGTGCTCGTCCTGGGTGTGCAGGCTCACGGGGTCGACCTCGCGCTCGGACGCCTCGTCCGCGGCGGTGACGTACCGGATGCGCAGACGGTGCCCGGCGGCCAGGGCGCTCGAGAGGGCGGCGACGACGCGCGGGTCGCCCTCGGGCGCGAGGCGCACGTCGAGCGCGGCGGCCGCCTCGCCGGTGGCGTCGGTGAGCTTGCGCAGCGCCGACTCCACGACGCCGGCGC
>NZ_LWGL01000253.1 GCF_001722485.1 Cellulosimicrobium cellulans
CGCCGGCCCGACCACCCGCAGCCCCCCGGTGCGAGCGGCGCGCAGCAGCTCGCGCCGCAGCGCGAGCCCCTCCTCCCCCGTCTCGGCGTACCCGGCCGACAGCACGACGACGCCGCGCACCTGCAGGCGCGCGAGGCGGCGGACCGCGTCGATCGCCTCGGGCGGGCGCAGCGCGAGGACGGCGAGGTCGACGGGACCCGGGACCTCGGCGAGGGAGGCGTGCACGGCGACCCGCGCGCCGCCGGGCTCGTCGGGCAGGGCGGGCACGTCGGCGGTCGACGGCCCGACCGCGTGCACGGCCAGGCCGCCGCCCCGGGCGAGCGCCGCGAGCGCCCGACGCGCGAGGAGTACCTCGACCGCGGGCTCCTCGCCCGCGGGCGGGTCCGGCGGCCCGACGAGCACGACGCTCTGCGCGCCGAGCAGCCCCTGCATGCTCCGCGCCTCGGCGCGGTGCTCGCGGTCGGCCATGACGGCCCGGGAGCGTTCCGTCGGGTCGAGGTCGACGCTGACCATGACGAGGCCGTCGTCCATCTGCTGCTGGACCTCGTAGCCGGCCTCGCGGAAGACGGCGAGCATCCGCCCGTTCTGCGGCAGCACGTCCGCGGTGAACCGGCGCACGCCGCGCTCGCGCGCGGCGGCGGCGAGGTGCTCGAGCAGCACGGACCCGAGCCCGCGGCCCTGCGCCGCGTCCGCGATGTTGAACGCGACCTCGGCCTCGTGGGCCGACGTCCGGTCGAACCGCGCCACCCCGATGATGTCGACGCCGTCCTGGTCCTCGCGGCCGGGGTCGCCGACCCCCGGGGCGCCGTCCTGCTCCGCCCGGTCGGCACCCGCGGCGTCGGCGCGGGGGCGGACCGCGACGAGCGCGACGCGGTCACGGTGGTCCACGTGCGTGAAGCGCGCGAGGTCGCGCTCGGGCAGCCGCTGCAGCGGCGCGAAGAACCGCAGGTACGTCGAGCGCTCCGACTGGCCGACGTGGAACCGCTGCAGGGCGTCGGCGTCACCGGGCCGGATGGGGCGCACGTGCGTGGTCGTCCCGTCGCGCAGCACGACGTCCGCCTCCCACTCCACCGGGTACGTGTCCACCGGGTCCGTGCCGGCGGCGCCGTCGTCGCTCACGACCCCAGGCTATGCACTCCCCCGCGCGGTGCGCCTGCGCCGACGCACCCGCCGGGCGGAGGAGAATCGACGTGGCGCCCGGGGACGGCGCGGGCGTGTCGGACGCGTGGGCTACCCTCGCGTGCGGCGATCGACCGTCCGCCCCACCAGGACCACGTCCGGACCGCGACGCAGATCCGCGACACCGACCCGCGTCCTCCGACGCACCGACCGGCAGGAGCCCGCACGACCATGGCGCGCAAGCCCTCGACCCCCTCGCTCGACCCGGGCGCGGTGAACGAGACGATCGTCGACGTCGACGTCGCGACCGAGATGGAGGGCTCGTTCCTCGAGTACGCGTACTCCGTCATCTACTCGCGCGCCCTGCCCGACGCGCGCGACGGCCTCAAGCCCGTGCAGCGCCGCATCCTCTACATGATGGCCGACATGGGCCTGCGGCCCGACCGCGCCCACGTGAAGTCCGCGCGCGTGGTCGGCGAGGTGATGGGCAAGCTGCACCCGCACGGCGACGGCGCGATCTACGACGCGCTCGTGCGCCTCGCGCAGGACTTCTCCCTGCGGCTGCCGCTCGTCGACGGGCACGGCAACTTCGGCTCCCTCGACGACGGTCCCGCCGCCTCCCGGTACACCGAGGCGCGCCTCGCGCCGTCCGCGCTCGCGATGACGACGAACCTCGACGAGGACGTCGTCGACTTCGTCCCGAACTACGACAACAAGCTCACCCAGCCCGAGGTGCTGCCCGCGGCGATCCCCAACCTGCTCGTCAACGGCGCGTCCGGCATCGCCGTCGGCATGGCGACGAACATGCCGCCGCACAACCTCGTCGAGGTCATCGCGGCGGCGCGGCACCTCGTGAAGAACCCGGACGCCGACCTCGAGGCGCTCATGCGCTTCGTGCCGGGGCCGGACCTGCCGTCGGGCGGAAAGATCGTCGGGCTCGACGGCGTGCGCGACGCCTACCGCACGGGTCGCGGGTCGTTCCGCACGCGCGCGACGGCGCGCGTCGAGAACCTCACGCCGCGCCGCAAGGGCATCGTCATCACCGAGCTGCCGTACGTCGTCGGCCCCGAGAAGGTGATCGAGAAGATCGCCGAGGGCGTCAAGGCCAAGAAGATCCAGGGCGTCACGGCGGCCACCGACCTCACCGACCGCGAGCACGGGCTGCGCATCGTCGTCGAGGTCAAGACCGGGTTCAACCCGGAGGCGGTGCTCGAGCAGCTGTACAAGTTCACGCCGCTCGAGGACTCCTTCGGCATCAACAACGTCGCGCTCGTCGGCGGCCAGCCGCGCACGCTCGGCCTGCGCGAGCTGCTCGCCGTGTGGGTCGACCACCGCATCGACGTCGTGCGCCGGCGGTCGGCGTACCGGCTGCGCAAGCGCTCCGAGCGCCTGCACCTCGTCGACGGCCTGCTGATCGCGATCGTCGACATCGACCAGGTCATCCAGGTCATCCGGTCCTCCGACGACGCGCGCACCGCGCGCGAGCGGCTGCAGACGGTGTTCGACCTCTCCGAGCCGCAGGCCGAGTACATCCTCGAGCTCCAGCTGCGCCGCCTGACGAAGTTCTCGCGCATCGAGCTCGAGAAGGAGCAGGAGGAGCTGCGGCGCGAGATCGCCGAGCTCGAGGAGATCCTCGGCGACGACGCGCGGCTGCGCGCGGTCGTGTCCGCCGAGATGGCCGAGGTCGCCAAGACCTACGGCACGCCGCGGCGCACCGTCCTCCTCGAGTCGGCCGGCGCCGCCCCCACGACGACGGCCGCGGTGCCGCTCGAGGTCGCCGACACCCCGTGCTGGGTCCTGTACTCCGCGACCGGCCTGCTCGCGCGCACGAGCGACGAGACCGAGCCGGCGCGCACCGGCGCGCGGGCGGCGCACGACGTGCTGCGCGCGCGGGTCCGCGCGACGAC
>NZ_LWGL01000254.1 GCF_001722485.1 Cellulosimicrobium cellulans
GGCGACCGCGTCGGCGACGCCGCGCACCCGCTCGGCCGCGGCGTCGTCGAGCACGCCGGCGCCGCGCAGGTACGCCTCGAGGCGTGCGACCGGGTCGCGGCCGGCCCACGCCTCGACCTCGGCGGCGTCGCGGTAGCGCTTCGGGTCGTCGGCCGTCGTGTGCGGGCCCATGCGGTACGTGACGGCCTCGATCAGCGTCGGGCCGTCCCCGCGGCGCGCGCGGTCGAGCGCCGCACGCGTCACCGCGAGCACGGCGAGCACGTCGTTGCCGTCGACGCGCACGCCCGGCATGCCGAACCCGCGGGCGCGCTCGACGAGCGGCACGCGCGACTGGAGCGCGACCGGCTCGGAGATGGCCCACTGGTTGTTCTGGCACACGAACACGACGGGCGAGCGGTACGTGGAGGCGAAGACGAACGCCTCGTTGACGTCGCCCTGGCTCATCGCGCCGTCACCGAAGTACGCCACCGCGGCGGGCAGCCCGCCGGCCGGGTCCACACGACCGGCGTCGACGTCGAGCTGCACGCCCATCGCCCAGCCGGTCGCGTGCAGCGCCTGGGCGCCGATGATCACCTGCGGCGACGCCATCCCGATCGCGTACGGGTCCCACCCGGAGACCGCGACGCCGCGCCACACGCGCACGAGGTCGACCGGCGCGGCACCGCGGACGGACGCGACCGCGTGCTCGCGGTAGGAGGAGAAGACGAAGTCGTCCTCGCGCAGCGCGCGCGCCGAGCCGACCTGCGACGCCTCCTGCCCCAGCAGCGGCGGCCACAGCGCGAGCTCGCCCTGGCGCTGGAGCGCCGTCGCCTCGGCGTCGAGCCGCCGCGCGACCACCATGTCCTGGTGGAGCGTGAGGAGCGCGGCTCCTGCGCTCTCACGGTCCGGTCCCGCCGGGTCGACGTCCGCGAGCCACCGGTCGTGCTCCGGGGCGGGACGGCGCGTGCCGTCCTCCGCGAGCAGCCGCACCGTCGTGGGTGCGTCGTCGTTCCGGTCTGCCCGTGCGTCGCGCGGGGTCCCCGCGCGGTGACCGTCGTGCTGCTCCGGCAGGGTCGCCGCCGTCGAGCCGGTCCGCACCGCAGGTTCGCTGGACATGTCGCCACCTCACCTCTCGAGGCCGGGGCTCCCCGTCGAGCCCCGGTTACGGCGAACGTAACCCGCGTCACGCACATGGCTCCACCGATGCTCCGGGCACCGTGCAGTGTGGTCGCCGTCACACGGCTAGGCTGAGCAGCATGCACAGCGCCGACGCTGTCGACCTCGATCTCCTGCTCGCGCTCGCCGACGACCCGCGGGCCACGATCGTCGCGCTCGCCGACCGGCTGCGGCTCTCGCGGAACACGGTCGCGGCCCGCCTCTCCCGGCTCGAGGCCGAGGGCGCGTTCCTCGACCTCGACCGGCGCATCGACCCGCACGTGCTGGGCCACCCGCTCACGGCGTTCGTCGAGGTCCAGCTGCGGCAGAAGGACCTCGCGCGGATCGTCGAGGACGTCGCGCGCATCCCCGAGGTCGTCCAGGCGCACGGGCGCAGCGGCACCGCCGACCTGCGCGTGACGATCGCGTGCCGCGACACCGACCACCTGTTCCGCGTCGACGCGGCGATCCTCGCCATCGACGGCGTCGAGCGCACCGAGACGTCGCTGTCGATGGGCGAGCTCATCCCCTACCGGCTGCGGCCGCTCATCGAGAAGCAGCGTCGGGCGCGCTGACCTCCTCGCCGGCGGGTTCGGCGACCGACGGTCCGCCGACGGCCGCTGCGGCGACGGACGTCGTGCCGGGGACCGTGAGCGCGGCGATGCCCGTGGTGACGGGGATCGCGAGCACGAGGCCGATCGACCCGACGAGCGTGCGCACGACCTCCTCGGCGATCTCGCCGGACGTCAGGCTCGTCGCGAGGTTCTGGTCGGACAGGTAGACCGCCATGAGCAGCGGGAGCGCCGCGCCGACGTACGCGAACGCGATCGTGTAGACGGTCGAGGCGATGTGGTCGCGCCCGATCCGCATGGCGCGCGTGAACAGCTCGAGGCGCGACGCGAGCGGTGCGACCGCCCGCAGCTCCCAGACGGCCGACGCCTGGGTGATCGTGACGTCGTTGAGCACGCCCATGCCGGCGAGGACGATGCCGCACAGCACGACGCCCTGGATGTCGAGCGACGGCGCGTACTGCGGGGTCCACAACGACTCCTCCGACGTCAGGCCCGTGATGTTCGCGGCACCCGCGCCCCACCAGCCGAGCACGGCGGTGAGGGCGAGCCCGATGAGGGTGCCGAGGAGCGCCGTCGACGTCCGCGCCGTGAACCCGTGCGCGACGTACAGGACGACGAACATCACGAGCGACGACGTCACGAGCGCGACGCCGAGCGCGTCCTCGCCGGTCAGCAGCGCCGGGAGCGTGAACCACGCGATGACGGCGAACGCCCCCGCCAGCCCGGCGAGCGCCGCGAGCCCGCGCCAGCGAGCGACCGCGAGGACCACGAGCGCGTAGGCGACCGCGAGGACGCCGATGGGCAGGCCGCGCTCGAAGTCGAGGAACACGTACGGCGTCCCGCCGCCGACCTCCGCGCCCGCGATGTGCAGGACGCGCAGGCGGTCGCCCTCGTCGAACCCGTAGGCGAGGTACTCCGGCGGCGCCTGGACGGTGATGTCCTCGCCGCCGACGTCCTGCCCCCCGGCCCGCGAGCCGTCGTCGAGCCGCGCGGGGACGACGCTCGCGGCCTCGTCGGCCGCGCCCGTCACCGTGGCGCGCAGGATCGAGCTGCCCTCGGCCGCGACCGGGATGCGGGCGGGCACGTCGTCGGCCGCGGGCCACAGCGCCACCAGCCCGGCGAGCGTCGCCAGGAGCAGCGGGACGAGCAGCGCGGCGAGCGTGAGGCGCACGCGCCGCGACGCGGGTTCGACAGGTCCGTGCGCATGGGCGTGCGCATGGGCGTGCGCACGGGCAGGCGC
>NZ_LWGL01000255.1 GCF_001722485.1 Cellulosimicrobium cellulans
GGGCTCGAGCGCGTGGTCAGCGCCGCGACGGCGGACGCCGGCGCGGAGGGCGTGCACGCGTTCGTCGAGGGCTACCTGCTGGCCGCCTACCGGCAGGCACGTCGCGGCGGGTCGGCGGACGCCGGCCGCGCGGCCGACGCGCCGGCCGAGCAGCTCGTCCTGCTCACCCCGGAGGGACGCCCGGACCCCGAGCCCGCGATCGAGGCGGCCCGTCGTCGGGCGCACGCGACCTGGCTCGTGCGCGACCTCGCGAACACGCCCGCGGACGTCAAGGGGCCCGAGTGGTTCGCGGACCGTGCGCGGAGGCTCGCGCAGGACCAGGGGCTCGAGGTCGCGGTGCGCGGCCCGCGCGAGCTCGCGGCCGAGGGCTTCGGCGCGCTGCTCGCCGTCGGCGCCGGCTCGGCGCGACCGCCACGCCTCGTGACGGTGACGTACGACCCGCGCGACCACGGCGTCGTCCCGGACGCGACGCGCACGGGCCGCACGGCGGACGAGCGGCACGTCGTCCTGGTCGGCAAGGGCATCACGTACGACACCGGCGGCCTGTCGATCAAGCCGCGCGAGGCCATGGTCCCGATGAAGACGGACATGGCCGGCGCCGCCGTCGCCCTCGCGGTCGTGCTCAGCGCCGCACAGGCGCGCGTCGCCCGGCGCGTGACCGCGGTGCTGCCGCTCGCCGAGAACCACGTCGGCGCCGCGTCCTACCGCCCGGGCGACGTGCTGCGCACGTACTCGGGCCGCACGGTGGAGGTGGCGAACACGGACGCCGAGGGGCGGCTCGTCCTGGCCGACGCCCTCGGCTTCGCCGTGCGCCACCTGGCACCCGACGTCCTCGTCGACGTCGCGACCCTCACCGGCGCGGCGACCCTCGGCCTCGGTCGCGGGCACGGCGCGCTGTACGCGACGGACGACGCGGTCGCGGCCGCGATCGAGGACGCGGCCGGCGCGACCGGTGAGGCCGTGTGGCGCATGCCGCTCGTCGAGGACTACGTCACGGCGCTGCGCTCGGACGTCGCCGACCTGCGCCACGTCCCGCTCGAGAACCCGGGCGGCGGCTCGATCACCGCCGCGCTCTTCCTGCGCGAGTTCGTCGACGGGGTGCCGTGGGCGCACCTCGACGTCGCGGGCCCGGCCCGGTCCACGGCGGAGCGGGACGAGGTCGTCGAGGGCGCGACCGGCTACGGCGCGCGGCTGCTGCTCGCGGCGCTCGACGCGCTCTGACCGCAGGGCGTCCGCCGGCCGGGGGCCGCCGGCGGCCGCGACTCAGCGGCGGACGGCCAGGAGGAGCCCGTCGCCGCTGGGCAGCAGCGCGGGCAGGACGCGCTCGTCGGTCCGCAGCCTGCGGCCGACCTCCCGCACGACGGTCGTCACCTCGTCGCGGCGCGCCGGGTCGGCGACGCGGTCCTGGTGCAGCGCCCCGTCGACGGCGAGCACGCCGCCCGGCCGCAGGAGCCGCAGGCCCTGCTCGACGTACTCGGGGTAGCCGAGCTCGTCCGCGCCGACGAGCACGAGGTCGTAGGCGCCGTCGGTGAGGCGGGGGAGCACGTCGCTCGCGCGACCCGGGATGGTCCTGGTGCGCGTGGGCGGGACGCCCTCCTCGGCGAACGCCTGCTTCGCCGCACGCTGGTGCTCCACCTCGACGTCGATGGTCGTCAGGACGCCGTCCGTCGGCATGCCCCGCAGGAGCCAGAGCGACGCGACGCCGGTGCCCGTGCCGATCTCCACGACCGACCGGGCGGCGAGCGCCGCGGCGAGGACGCGCAGCACCGCGCCCGCACCCGGCAGGATCGCCGGGCAGCCGAGCTCCGCGGCGCGGTCGCGGGCACGCAGCAGCACCTCGTCCTCGGGGACGAAGTCCTCGCAGTACACCCAGCCGGCGGCCTTGGCGCTGCGGTTCGTGCCGACGTCGCTGGTGATCGGAGCCTCCGGGGTGCTGCTCGTTGTCCTGCACCCGCCGCGCCGTCGGCGCGCGGGCCCGGCGCGGGGCGCCGGATGCTCCGGATCGTACCCGCACCCGCCCACGACGGCGCGGACGAGGGCGTGCTCGGCCGCGGCGCGCCGCGCCGGTGTGCAGGGCACGTGGACGTGCGGAGGACGTCCGGCGCCGGGCCGGGGAACACGGCGCGGACGACGGGCGTTGGTCTGGGACGATGGACGGTGTGAGCGACAGACGGCCGACGACCCCGACCGGCACGCAGGACGAGACCACGGCGTGGGTCGCGCCGTCGTGGGACGAGATCGTCCGCGAGCACTCGGCGCGCGTCTACCGGCTCGCGTACCGCCTCACGGGAGACCGGCACGACGCCGAGGACCTCACGCAGGAGACGTTCGTCCGGGTCTTCCGCTCGCTCTCCGGCTACACGCCCGGGACGTTCGAGGGCTGGCTGCACCGCATCACGACGAACCTGTTCCTCGACCAGGTGCGGCGCAAGCAGCGCATCCGCATGGAGTCGATGGGGGACGACGACGCCCTCTACCCGGCGCGCGGCGACCTCGCCGAGCCGGAGCGCGGCTACGAGCACGCCAACCTCGACCGCGACGTGCAGCGCGCGCTCGACGCCCTGTCGCCGGAGTACCGCGCCGCCGTGGTCCTGTGCGACATCGAGGGACTGTCGTACGAGGAGATCGCGGTCACGCTCGGGATCAAGCTCGGCACGGTCCGGTCCCGCATCCACCGCGCGCGCTCGCAGCTGCGCGCCGCGCTCCCGCACCGGGACCCGGCCGAGCGCCCCGTCACCGGCGACCTCGCCCCGCAGGAGGTCGCGTGACGCACCTCGGCTCCCGGCTCTCCGCGCTCGTCGACGGCCAGCTCTCGCCCGCGGAGGGCGAGCGCGTCCTCGAGCACGTCGCCGGCTGCCGGGCGTGCGCCGAAGAGCTCGCGGCCGCGCGCGCCGAGCGGCGCGCGCGG
>NZ_LWGL01000256.1 GCF_001722485.1 Cellulosimicrobium cellulans
GACGTCGTCCGAGATCCGGACCGGGGGGAAGGCGGTGGCGTCGGCGGGCTGCTCCATGGGGCCATCGTCGCACCTCGCGGGGGCGGGCGTTCTCGGCGGGGAGCCGGGCCGGTCCCCCGTCGAGACGCGCGAGGTCAGCGGCGCGCGAGCCCAGGGCGTGCAGGTCGGCCGCGCCGAGGTTCACGCGCGGCCCGGTGAGGAGCCGCACGAGCGCGTCACCGCGCGAGGGGTCGTGCACCGCCTCGAGCAGGGTCACGACGTCGACCACCTCGGGCGTCGTGAGCAGCCCGCCGAGACCGACCACCTCGACCGGCAGGCCGCGGCGGCGCAGCGCCACCTCCACGGCGGCGAACTGGCTGCGCTTGCGGCACAGCACCGCGGCGGTGACGCGTCCGCCGGGCGCGCCCGCCGGACGCCAGCGCGCCGCGACGAACTCCGCGACGGCCGCCGCCTCCTCCTCGGCCGTCGCCGCGACGTGCGCGCTCACCGCGCCCGGCCCGGCGTCCGGTCGCAGCGACAGCGGCGGCACCGCGACCGAGCCGCCGGCATCCCCGTCGCCGCGCAGCGGCGCGGACGTCACGTTGGCGGCGCCGAGCACCGCGGCGTCGTTGCGCCACGACGTCGACAGGTAGTGCACGGCCGCGGGGACGCCGTCGTCGCGGCGGAAGCGGTCCGGGAACCGCGCGAGCCCGCCGGCGCTCGCGCCGCGCCAGCCGTAGATCGACTGGTGCGGGTCGCCGACGGCGGTCACGGCGTGGCCGCCGCCGAACAGCCCGGCGAGGAGCTCGACCTGGGCGTGCGACGTGTCCTGGTACTCGTCGAGCAGGACGACGCGGAACCGCGCGCGCTCGGTCGCGCCGACGACGGGCACCTCGCGCGCGAGCCGGGCCGCGAGCGCCACCTGGTCGCCGAAGTCGAGCGAGTCGGTGGCGCGCTTGCGGCGCCGGTACTCGGCGACGACGTCGAGGAGCCGGACCCGCTCGGCGACGTCGCCCACGAGCTTGGCCACCTCCTTCGTCCGGGCCTTCTGCCGCGGCCCGAGCGGGAGGCCGTCGAGCGTCTCCGCGATCTCGGCGAGACGCTCGCGCGCGTCCTGCGGCTCGAGCAGGTGCTCGCCGAGCGCGCCCGACAGCCCGAGCACCGCGGCCACGACCGTGCTCACCGCGCGGTCGGTGCCGAGGTCCTCGTCCCAGCTCTCCACGACCTCGGACGCGAGCTGCCACTGCTGCGCCTCGCCGAGGAGCCGCGCGCCCGGCTCGATGCCGACGCGCAGCCCGTGGTCGGCGACGAGCGACGCGGCGTACGCGTTGTACGTCGCGACGGTCGGGCGGTCGAGCAGCGTCAGGGCGGACGTCGCCGTGCCGCGCGCGCGGCCGAGCTGCGCGAGCCGGGTCTGGACGCGCTCGGCGAGCTCGCCCGCGGCCTTGCGCGTGAAGGTCAGCCCGAGGACCGCGTCGGGAGCGACGAGCTCGTTGGCGATGAGCCAGACGACGCGCGCCGCCATCGTCTCCGTCTTGCCCGACCCCGCGCCCGCGACCACGAGGGTGGGCTCGAGCGGCGCCTCGATGACCTCGACCTGCTCGGGCGTCGGTCGCGGCCGGCCCAGCAGGTCGGCGATGCGCGTGGCCGAGAGCGTCGGTGCGGGCGCCGTCGCGGCGCCCGCGCCGGTCTCCGCCTCCGTCCCGACGAGCCGCACGTGCGGCTGCGCCTCCTCCGGCAGCTCGAAGAGCTCGCTGGTCATGCCACCACCTTCCTGCCTTCGGGCTGCACGGGGCACGAGCGCCGCACCGGGCAGACCTCGCACAGCCCGTTCTGGCGCGCCGTGAACGTCGACGACGCCATGGTCGCCGCGGCGTCCTCGACGAGGTCGCCAGCCCAGCTGGAGCCGTCCGGCGCGGGGTCGAGGGCCGGCTGGGCGACGACGGCGTGGCCGACGTGCGTGCTGCCCACGTAGACGAGCTGCGCGCCGGCGCTGCGCGTGCCCTCCGGGAGGTCGAGCCCGCCGGCCTCGACGGCGAGCTGGTACGCCCCGAGCTGCGGGTGCTCCGCCCCCTCGGCCTTCGTGGCGGTGCGGCGCCCGGTCTTGAGGTCGACGACCCGCACCTTCCCCTCGCCCGCGTCCTCGACCCGGTCGATCGTGCCCCGCAGGCGCGCGCGGCCCACGGTCACGTCGAACGACGGCTCGACGAGCACGGCCTCGCCCGCCTCGGCGAGGTACGCCGCGAGCTTCTCGACCATGCGGTCGGCACGGCGGCGCAGCTGCCGGGACGGCCAGCCGTCGGGCAGGGCCAGCTCGGGCCAGCGCCGGTCGAGCTCCGCCCTCAGGTCGGCGAGAGAGCCTGACGGGGCGGTCTCGGCGATCGAGTGCACGAGCGTCCCGAGGTTCTGGTGCGCCGCGTCGGGCGCCGTCCCGCCCGCGGCCTCGAGCGACCAGCGCAGGGCGCACGTCGCGACCGTCTCGACCTTCGACGGCGAGACCGTGACCGTCTCGTCCGGCGCGCGCAGCGGCGCGGTGCTCGAGACAGGAGCGACGCCGTACCAGGTCTCGGGCCGTGCCTCGGCGACGCCCTGCGCGCCGAGGTCGGCGAGGAGCCGTGCGGCCTCGCGCGCCGCGTCCCCGTCGGGTTCCGCGCCCGGCGTGGTGCCCGCACCCGCCGGGCCGTCCTCGGAGCCCGTCGCGCCCGCGCGCGCCGCGTCGGCGACGAGCACGGACCGCGCGGCGGCGACGAGTCCGCGCAGGTCGAGCGGGGCGCCCACCTGCACGTGCCGGCGCACGCCGTCGGTCCGTCCGCCTCCGGGGCCGCGGCCGTCCGGGCCGCCGTCCGGCGCGCCGTCGCCGG
>NZ_LWGL01000257.1 GCF_001722485.1 Cellulosimicrobium cellulans
CGTCGCGGCGAGCGCCGCGGGGCGGCTGGGCCGGCCGGGTGGCGGGGACCGCGTGCTCGACGGCGGCACCTGGCGCGGGCTCGAGCCGCGCGACGTCGCGGTCCTCACCCGGACGAACGCGCAGGCCGAGGCGGTGCGCTCGGCTCTCGTCGCGCTCGGGGTGCCGGCCGTCGTGTCCGGGCCGTCGAGCGTGTTCGGGTCCGCGGCCGCGCAGGACTGGCTCACGCTGCTCGCCGCGCTCGAGCAGCCGGGCCTCCACCGCCGGGCCACCGCCCTCGCGCTCACGCCCTTCGTCGGCTGGGACGCGCAGCGGCTCGCCACGGCGGGCGACGCCGACCACGACGAGCTGGGCGACACCGTCCGGGCCTGGGCACGGCTTCTCGCGGACCGCGGGGTCGCGGCCGTCGCGGAGGTCGCCGCGCGGCAGGGCGCGACCGAGCGCGTCATGGCGCGACCCGACGGCGAGCGCTACCTCACCGACCTGCGCCACGTCACGCAGGCGCTGCACGAGGCCGCGGTGACGGAAGGCCTCGGAACGTCCGCGCTCACGGCTTGGCTGCGGTCGCGCATCGCGGAGGTCGGGAGCGTCTTCACCGACGAGCGGACCCGCCGCCTCGAGACCGACGCGGCCGCCGTGCAGGTCGTCACCGTGCACGCGGCGAAGGGGCTCGAGTTCGGCGTCGTGTACGTCCCGTTCGCCTGGGAGCGGTTCGAGCAGGAGGACCAGGAGCTCTTCGCGTTCCACGACGACCACGGGCAGCGCGTGCTGCACGTCGGCGGCGTCGGATCCCCCGGGTTCGTCGACGCCCGCGCCCGCTCGCGCGACGAGGAGCTCGGCGAGGACCTGCGCCTGCTCTATGTCGCGCTCACGCGGGCGCGGCACCAGGTGGTCGTGCACTGGACGCCCACGAAGCGCAGCAGCGGCTCCGGCCCCCTCACGCGCCTGCTCCTCGCGGACCGTCTCCTCGACGGCGAGCCCGGGAGGCAGGCGCGGCCCGACGCGATGCGCGACGATGCGGTGCGCGTCGCGCTCGAGGCGGTCGCCGCCCGGTCAGGCGGGACGGTCGTCGTGGAGCAGGTCGACTCCCGGCCGAAGGGCGAGCGCTGGTCGGCGTCGGCAGCGGGCGTGGCCGCCCTGGACGTCGCGCGCGCCGGTCACCTGCCGGACCGCGAGTGGCGCCGCGCGTCGTACTCGGCCCTGACCGCGGCGGCGCACCACGGTCCCGTCGGCGGTGTCGAGTCGGAGCCGGAGGACCCGGGCGTCCAGGACGAGCCGGAGGAGACCGCGGCGGACGACGCGACCGGCCTCGACCTCGCGACGGCCCCCGCCGAGCCCGGCACGGACCTGCCGTCCCCGTTCGAGGGCCAGCCCGGCGGCACGGCGTTCGGCACGCTCGTCCACGAGATCCTCGAGTACGTCGACACGGCCGCCGACGACCTCGACGCCGAGGTGCTGGCCCGCTGCGCCCAGGCGGCGACCGTCCGCGTGCCGGGCGTCGAGCCCGTAGCGCTCGCCCGGGCGCTCGGCCTCGCGCTGCGCACGCCGCTGGGCCCGGTCGCGGGCGGACGCACGCTCGCCGACGTCCACCCGCGCGACCGCCTCCCCGAGCTCGAGTTCGAGCTGCCGCTCGCGGGCGGCGACGCGACGCACGGCATCCGCCCGGCCACGCTGCGCGACCTCGCGGCGGTCCTGCGGGCGCACCTCCCGGAGGACGACGCGTTCGCCCGGTACCCCGACCTGCTGACCGCCCTCGCGGACGAGTCCTCGGCGGGGTCGGGCGCGGCGACCGGCACGGTCTCCGGCGCCACGTCCGGCGCCGCCGCCGACGGCGTGCCGCTGCGCGGGTACCTCACGGGGTCGATCGACGCGGTGCTGCGCGTCCCCGGCCCGGACGGCGGGCGCCGGTACCTCGTCGTCGACTACAAGACGAACCGCGTCGGCCCGCCCGGCGTGCCCCTCACGGTCGCCGACTACCGCCCCACGGCCACGCGCGACGCGATGCTCGCCTCGCACTACCCGCTCCAGCTCGTCCTGTACCTCGTGGCGCTGCACCGGTACCTGCGCTGGCGCGACCCCGCCTACTCCCCCGACCAGCTCGCCGCCGCATACCTCTTCGTGCGCGGCATGGCGGGTCCGTCGACGCCCGTCGGTCCGGACGGCACTCCGTACGGCGTGGTCGCGTGGACCCCGCCGCCCGGGCTCGTCCCCGCCCTGTCCGCCCTGCTCGACGGAGACGCCGCATGACCGCCCCCACGCTCCCCGTCGTCGCGCCCGTGGACGAGGGCGACCCGCGCCTCGCCGTCGGCGTGCCGCCGTGGCTCGCCGGGTTCAACGCAGCGCGCGTCGTGTCCGCGACGGACCTGCGCGTGGCCCTGCGCCTCGGCCGGCTGACCGGTGAGCGCGACGAGCGCGTGCTGCTCGCCGTCGCGCTCGCGGTGCGCGCCGTGCGCAGCGGGTCGGTGTGCGTGCGTCTCGACGACCTCGGGTCCCTGCGCCTGCCCGAGGACGAGGAGGCCGCACGCGCCGAGACCGAGCACCTGCCCTGGCCCGAGCCCGCCGACTGGGCCGAGGCGGTGTCCCGCAGCCCGCTCGTCGCCGCCGGCGTGGACGGCGACGAGGACCGCCCGGCCCGCTGGGTCGGCGGGATGCTCTACCTCGACCGGTACTGGCGCGACGAGCTCGCGGTGCGGCGCGACGTCGACGCCCGCCTGGCGGCCGCCGACCTCCCCGCGGACGACGCACGCCTGGGCGCGGCGCTGTCCCGCCTGTTCCCGGCGGAGCAGGACGCGCGCCAGCGCCTCGCCGCCGCCCACGCCGCGCACCGGCGCCTC
>NZ_LWGL01000258.1 GCF_001722485.1 Cellulosimicrobium cellulans
GCGCCGACCTGCGCGCCGTGCTCGGCGGCGGGCAGGTCGCCGCCCGTGCTGCGGCGCCGGCGCCCACCGCGCGTCGTGCGGTCGTCATGACGATGGGTGCGCTGCACGCGGGCCACCTCGAGCTCGTCCGCCGCGCGCGCGAGGAGGTCGGCCCGGGTGGCGAGGTCGTCGTCACGGACTTCGTCAACCCGCTGCAGTTCGGGCCCGGCGAGGACTTCGAGCGCTACCCGCGCGACGTCGCGGCCGACGTCGCGCTGCTCGCCTCGGCGGGCCCGGACGCCCGCGTGGACGTCGTGTTCGCGCCGTCGGTCGAGGAGATGTACCCCGACCTCGCGGCCGGGGAGACCGGCGGCCCGATCGTGCGCGTGACGTCGGGGCGCATCGGGACGGTGCTCGAGGGCGCGTCGCGCCCCGGGCACTTCGACGGGGTGCTCACCGTCGTGCTCAAGCTCCTGCACCTCGTGCGCCCGGACGTCGCCGTGTTCGGCGCGAAGGACGCCCAGCAGCTGCTCGCCGTCCGGCGCATGGTGGCCGACCTCGAGGTCGACGTGGAGATCCTCGGCGTCCCCACGGTGCGCGAGGCCGACGGCCTCGCGCGCTCGTCGCGCAACGCCTACCTGACGCCCGAGGAGCACGACCAGGCGCTCGCGCTGAGCCGTGCCCTGCGCGCCGGCGCGGAGGCCGCGGACGCGGGCGCGCGCGCCGACGCGGTGCTCGCCGCGGCCCGGGGAATCCTCGAGCAGGCCCCCGGCGTTGACGTCGATTACCTGGTGCTCGTCGATCCGGCTACCGTGGACGACCTGGCGCCCGGCGCCGTCGGCCCGGGGCTCCTCCTCGTGGCCGCGCGCGTGGGCACCACCCGCCTCATCGACAACACGGTCGTCGAGATCAGGTAGTCCGGCCGCGCCCCGTCGTGGGCGCCGGACGGCGCCCGAGACCGCACGACGTCCCCTGGAGGAACCGCGTGACCGCGCCGAGCCCCCGTCCCGCCGCCGAGCGACGCCCGGCGTCGCTGCAGCGACCCATGATGATCGGCAAGATCCACCGTGCCACGGTGACGCAGGCCGACCTGCACTACGTCGGTTCCATCACCGTCGACGCCGACCTGCTCGACGCCGCCGACCTCTACCCGGGCCAGCAGGTCGACGTCGTGGACGTCACCAACGGCGCGCGCCTGACGACGTACGTCATCCCGGGC
This sequence comes from Cellulosimicrobium cellulans, assembly GCF_001722485.1. Taxonomy (GTDB): domain Bacteria; phylum Actinomycetota; class Actinomycetes; order Actinomycetales; family Cellulomonadaceae; genus Cellulosimicrobium; species Cellulosimicrobium cellulans_A. Next base: position 1,199 of record NZ_LWGL01000258.1, read on the forward strand.
GAGCGCGGCGCGGGCCAGGTGTGCATCAACGGCGCCGCGGCGCACCTCGTGAACCCGGGCGACGTCGTCATCCTCATCGCCTACGGGATGCTCTCGGACGCCGACGCGCGCACCTACCTGCCGCACGTCGTGTTCGTCGACGAGCACAACCGCATCGTCGAGCTGTCCGACGAGCCCGGCCTCGTGCCGGACGTGCCCGCGGCACGAGGCCTGGCGGCGAGCGGCCTGCCCTTCGCCCCGTTCCGGGACGACGCCGCGGCTCCCCGCGGGTGAGCACGCTCGCGCGCACGCTCGCGGCGCCGGAGCCCGGGTGGACGACGACGGCGGACGCCATCGTCGTCGGGTCCGGGATCGCGGGACTCACCGCGGCGCTCGAGCTGCGCACCCGCGTGCCGCGCGTGCTGCTCGTCACCAAGGGCGAGCTGTCGTCGGGCTCGACGGTGTGGGCGCAGGGCGGCATCGCGGCGGCACTGCACCCCGAGGACTCGCCTGAGGCGCACCTCGCGGACACGCTCGTGGCGGGCGTCGGGCTGTGCGACCCGGTCGCGGTCGAGGTGCTCGTCACCGAGGGCCCGGAGCGTGTGCGCGAGCTCGTCGGGCGCGGCGCGAACTTCGACCGCGCCGCGAACGGCGACATCGCGCTCACGCGCGAGGGCGGCCACCACGCGGACCGGATCGCGCACGCGGGAGGCGACGCCACCGGCGCCGAGATCTCGCGCGCGCTCGTCGCGCAGCTCGACGCCGTGCTCGGCGACCCGGGCATCGAGGTGATCGAGAACGCGCTCGTGCTCGACGTGCTCACCACGGCGCCCGGCGCGGACGGGGACCCGGCCGGCCGGCCGCGGGCGTGCGGCGTGACGCTGCACGTGAAGGGCGAGGGCACGCGCGACGGCGTCGGTGCGGCGCTCGCCCGCGCCGTCGTGCTCGCGACCGGGGGAGTGGGGCAGATCTTCCGGTCGTCGACGAACCCGCCGCAGGCGACGGGCGACGGCATCGCCGCGGCCCTGCGCGCGGGGGCGACGCTCGGCGACCTCGAGTTCGTCCAGTTCCACCCGACGGTGCTGTGGCTCGGGCTGGGCGCGAAGGGCCAGCTCCCGCTCATCTCCGAGGCGGTGCGCGGCGAGGGCGCGATCCTCCTCGACACCGAGGGCCACCGCTTCATGCCCGCGCAGCACCCGATGGCGGAGCTCGCGCCGCGCGACGTCGTCGCGCACGCGATCGTGCGCCAGATGGCGGCGACCGCGTCCGAGCACGTGCTGCTCGACGCGCGGCACCTCGGCGCCGACTTCCTGCGCACCCGGTTCCCGACGATCACCGAGCGGCTCGCCGACCACGGCATCGACTGGACCGAGGAGCCGGTGCCCGTGGCGCCCGCGCAGCACTACCACTCGGGCGGCGTCGTGACCGACCTGCACGGGCGCTCGTCCCTCGACGGCCTCTACGCGGTCGGCGAGGTCGCGTGCACGGGCGTGCACGGGGCCAACCGGCTCGCGTCCAACTCCCTGCTCGAGGGGCTCGTGTTCGCGCACCGCGCCGCCCACGACATCGCCTCGCGCGTCGCCGCCGGCGAGCTCCCGGTCGGGGAGCCGGCGCCGCGGCCGGGGCCGTCCGCGCTCGT
>NZ_LWGL01000026.1 GCF_001722485.1 Cellulosimicrobium cellulans
GAGGCTGTCGCCGTCGTCGGCATGGTCGCGATGGGGCTGCTCTTCGGCGGGACGCAGGCCGCGCTGACCGCGCTCACGCGCGACGCGGGCGCCCCCGACCTCGCGGGCCTCGTGTACGCCGTCATGGGCGTCGGCTCGGCGGTGACCGCGCTCGCCGTCGTCGCGCTGCCCGACCGCTGGTCGCTCGGTGCCCGCTGGACCGCGTTCGCCGCCGGGCTCCTGCTGAGCGAGGCCGCGCTCGTCGCGGCCGCGGCGACGGGCTCGCTCGCCGCCGTGGTCGGCGCGGTCGCGGTGGCCGGGCTCTTCGTCGGCCCGGTCATGGTCACCGTGTTCACCGTCGCCGGCGAGCGCGCGCCCGACGGCCGCACCGCGGCGGCGATGACGCTCGTCGCGAGCGCGAACGTCGTCGGCGTCGCGCTCGGCGCGTCGGTGGCCGGGCAGCTGGCCCAGGGGGTCTCGACGACCGCGTCCTTCCTCGTCCCCGTCGTCGCCGCGGCCCTGCTGCTGGCCGCGGGGGTGTCGCTGACGTCACGTCCACGGACTGGTCGCCGGTCGGGGCTCCGGGACGCGGCTGCCGTACGCTGACGGGAGTCCGGCGTCGTACCGGGCGCCGCGCCCACCAGGCCCGACGCCCATCGGACCGCCCTCCCGCGGTCGGACGTCGGCGACCACCCGCCACGACGACCGGGAGAGCCAGTGACGATCGCACCTGAGGGCCGGCGCATGCTGCGGGTGGAGGCCCGCAACGCGGCCACCCCGATCGAGAAGAAGCCCGAGTGGATCAAGACGCGGGCGACCATGGGCCCGGAGTACTCCGAGCTCAAGGGCCTCGTGAAGCGCGAGGGCCTGCACACCGTCTGCGAGGAGGCGGGCTGTCCCAACATCTTCGAGTGCTGGGAGGACCGCGAGGCGACCTTCCTCATCGGCGGCGACCAGTGCACGCGCCGGTGCGACTTCTGCCAGATCGACACGGGCAAGCCGGCCGACTTCGACGCGGACGAGCCGCGCCGCGTCGCCGAGTCCGTCCAGGCGATGGGGCTGCGCTACTCGACGATCACGGGCGTGGCGCGCGACGACCTGGCCGACGGCGGCGCCTGGCTGTACGCGGAGACGGTCCGGCAGATCCACGCGCTCAACCCGGGCACCGGCGTCGAGCTGCTCATCCCCGACTTCAACGCGATCCCCGAGCTGCTCGACCAGGTGAACGAGTCCCGCCCGGAGGTGCTCGCGCACAACCTCGAGACCGTGCCGCGCATCTTCAAGCAGATCCGCCCGGGCTTCCGGTACGAGCGCTCGCTCTCCGTGCTCACGCGGGCGCGCGAGGCGGGGCTGGTCACCAAGTCGAACCTCATCCTCGGCATGGGCGAGACGACCGACGAAGCGCGGGCTGCCCTGCAGGACCTGCACGACGCCGGCTGCGACCTCGTGACGATCACCCAGTACCTGCGCCCGTCGCTGCGCCACCACCCGGTCGACCGCTGGGTCAGGCCCGAGGAGTTCGTCGAGCTCTCCGAGGCCGCCGAGGAGATCGGCTTCCTCGGCGTCATGTCGGGGCCGCTCGTGCGGTCGTCGTACCGCGCCGGTCGCCTGTGGGGCCAGGCCATGACGCGCCGCGGGATGCAGATCCCGCCCGCGCTCGCGCACCTGGCCGAGCCGACGACGTCGCGCCAGGAGGCGGCGAGCCTCCTCGGGCGCGCACCCCACTAGACTGAGGGACCATGGCCCGCAAGAACTCCGACGCCACCGGCGCGCCCGCCGCCGGCGAGCAGGTCGGCAAGCAGAAGAAGCCCAAGAAGCAGCGCTGGTACCACCAGGTCTGGGCCGCGTACCAGATGACCCGCAAGGAAGACCCTGCGGTCACGTGGGTCATGCTCGGGGTGTTCGTCGGGATCCTCGCCGTCGCGCTCGGCATCGGCCTGTGGTGGGGCCAGTGGGTCTACACGCTTATCGTCGGCCTGCCGTTCGCCGCGCTCGGCGCCATGTTCGTGCTCACGCGGCGCGCCGAGCGGGCCGCGTACCGGCGGATCGAGGGCCAGCCGGGCGCCGCGCGCGCCGCTCTCGGCACCATCCGCCGGGGCTGGACGTTCGACGAGGAGCCCGTGGCGGTCGACCCGCGTACGCAGGACCTCGTCTTCCGCGGCGTGGGCCGCGCGGGCGTCGTCCTCGTGAGCGAGGGCCCGCCGCACCGCGCGAAGCGGCTGCTCGAGAGCGAGCGCAAGCGCGTGGTCCGCGTGCTGCCCAACGTGCCGGTCACCCTCGTCCAGGTGGGCAACGACGAGGGCCAGGTCGCGCTGCCCAAGCTCCCGAGCACGGTGCAGAAGCTCAAGCCGACCCTCACCAAGCCGGAGACGGCCGAGGTGTCCAAGCGCCTGCGCGCGCTCGGCGCCGCCCGGCTGCCGATTCCCAAGGGCATCGACCCGACCCGCGCGCGCCCCGACCGCAAGGGGCTCAAGGGGCGCTGACGGCCGCGTCCGCCAGGACGACGCGCACCGCCACGACGAGAGGGCGCGGACCGCGAGGTCCGCGCCCTTCGTCGTGCCGCTGGTCCTGTCGGGCAGGGCCGGGAGTAACCGGTCAGATCCGGACGAGCACGGTCCCCGCGGCGCGGTCGTGCAGGCCGCGGCCGTCGGAGTCCCACACGACGGCGGGGACGACGAGGCACAGCAGGACGGTGCGCAGCAGCGCGCGGCCGATCCCCACCATGCGGGCCGGCTCGGCGAGCCGGCGCACGCGCAGGCCGAGGAGGCGGTGCCCCACCGTGAAGCCGAGGGTGCTCACGAGCAGGAGGTTCTCGACGGCGAAGACCAGCGGCTGCGCCCACACGGGCAGGGCGGAGATCCCCTCGAAGAACCCGGGCACGGCGGGGCGGAAGAACACGTAGGCGACGAGCGTGGCGAGCGTCCAGTCGATCGCGAGCGCGACGACGCGCCGTCCGAGACCCGCGAGCGAGCCCGGGCCCTCCGGCGGGAGCCCCAGCCGCGCGCCGCGCCCTCCCTGCTGCCCGCCCGGGGTGCCCTCGAGCCACGAACCCATGTCCTCGCGTGAAACCACGGTCCCAGCCTACGTGCCGCGACGTGGACGCCCCGGGCGCGGCCCGGACGACGGGCGGTAAGGTCGGCGCGGCGCACCCGAGCGCCGAGGGCTCGTCGTGTCCTCGTGTAGCACGACCGTCACACGAGGACGCCGGACGTAACACGGCCGAAACAATGGGTATACGGCGGGGAAACCGCTGCGCCCTAGGTTCGTGGGCGCCACGTCAGCGGCTCGTCGCCGCGCAGCCCGACGGCACCACCCGATCAAGGAGCACCGGATGTTCAACAACGCGGAGGAGGCAATCGCCTTCACGCGGAACGAGGGCGTCGAGTTCGTCGACGTCCGCTTCTGCGACCTGCCCGGCATCATGCAGCACTTCAACATCCCCGTCGCCCAGTTCGACGAGGCCGCCTTCGAGGACGGCCTGATGTTCGACGGATCCTCGATCCGCGGCTTCCAGGCGATCCACGAGTCGGACATGAAGCTCGTGCCGGACGTCAAGACCGCGTTCGTGGACCCGTTCCGCAAGCGCAAGACGCTCGTCGTGAACTTCTCGATCGTCGACCCGTTCACGGGTGAGCCGTACTCGCGCGACCCCCGCAACATCGCCGCCAAGGCCGAGGCCTACCTCGCGTCGACGGGCATCGCGGACACCGCGTACTTCGCGCCCGAGGCCGAGTTCTACGTCTTCGACGAGGCCCGCTTCGCGACGAACCAGCACTCGAGCTTCTACTACCTCGACTCCGTCGAGGCGGCGTGGAACACCGGTCGCGAGGAGGAGGGTGGCAACCTCGCGTACAAGACGCGCTACAAGGGCGGCTACTTCCCCGTCTCCCCGTCGGACCGCTTCGCGGACCTGCGCGACGACATGGTCGCCGTCCTCGGCCAGGTGGGCCTCGACGTCGAGCGCGCGCACCACGAGGTGGGCACCGCCGGCCAGCAGGAGATCAACTACCGCTTCAACACGCTGCTGCACGCGGCCGACGACCTGATGAAGTTCAAGTACGTCATCCGCAACGTCGCGTTCGAGGCCGGCAAGTCGGTCACGTTCATGCCGAAGCCGATCTTCGGCGACAACGGCTCGGGCATGCACTCGCACCAGTCGCTGTGGCTGAACGGCGAGCCGCTGTTCTTCGACGAGAAGGGCTACGGCGGCCTGTCCGACACGGCCCGCTGGTACATCGGCGGCCTGCTCAAGCACGCGCCGTCGCTGCTCGCGTTCACCAACCCGTCGGTGAACTCCTACCACCGCCTGGTGCCGGGCTACGAGGCCCCGGTCAACCTCGTGTACTCGGCGCGCAACCGCTCCGCGTGCATCCGCATCCCCGTCACCGGCTCCTCGGCCAAGGCCAAGCGCGTCGAGTTCCGCGTGCCGGACCCGTCGGCCAACCCGTACCTCGCGTTCGCCGCGCAGCTGCTCGCCGGCATCGACGGCGTGCGCAACCGCATCGAGCCGCCGGAGCCGATCGACAAGGACCTCTACGAGCTGCCGCCCGAGGAGCACGCGCAGATCGCGCAGGTCCCGGGCTCGCTCGGCGAGGCCCTCGACGCGCTCGAGGCCGACCAGGACTACCTGACGCAGGGCGACGTCTTCACGCCCGACCTCATCCAGACCTGGATCGACTACAAGCGCGCCAACGAGATCGACCCGATCCGTCTGCGCCCGCACCCGCACGAGTTCGAGCTCTACTACGACATCTGATCGGCACCTCCGGCCACGCCGGACCGATCACCACGACGGCGGCCCGTCACCTCGCGGAGGTGACGGGCCGCCGTCGTCCGTGCCGCCGGACGGACGCGTCCGACGGGGCGGGACCTCAGTCCTCGCCGTAGAAGAGCCGCTCCATGACGGCGCGTGCGCGGCGGGCCGTGCGCAGGTACAGCTCCTCCAGCTCCGCGCCCGTGGACACGCCGGGCAGGTCGAGCACGCGCGCGAGGCCGTGGAGCGCTTGCCGGTCGTGCGGCAGGACGTCGGCCATGCTGCCGCCGGTGCGCCCGGACCAGAGCACGAGCGCGCTGCGCAGGCGGGACGCGAGGTGCCACGCCTCGCCGAGCACCGCGGCGTCGCCGGCGTCCACGAGCCCGGCGTCCACGGCCGCGTCGAGGGCCTCGACGGTCGACGTCGTCCGCAGCCGCGGGACCTCATGGGCGTGCTGCAGCTGGAGCAGCTGGACGGTCCACTCGACGTCGGACACTCCCCCGCGCCCGAGCTTGAGGTGCCGCGACGCCTCGACGCCGCGGGGCAGGCGCTCGGACTCCACGCGGGCCTTGATCCGGCGCACCTCGCGCACGTGCGCGGCGTCGAGGCCGTCCGCCGGGTACCGGACGCGGTCCACGACGGCGCGGAACTCCTCGCCGAGGCCGTCGACGTCTCCCGCGACCGGCCGCGCGCGCAGCAGCGCCTGGGCCTCCCAGACGCTCGACCAGCGCTGGTAGTACTCCGCGTAGGACGCGAGCGAGCGCACGAGCGGGCCGTTGCGGCCCTCGGGGCGCAGGTCGGCGTCCACGGGAAGCGCGGGCTCGGGCCCGACGGCGGACAGCAGCTGACGCAGCCGCGTCGCCGCGGCCGTGGCGTACGTCTGCGCGTCGGCGTCCGACGCGCCCGGCGCCGGGTCGTGCACGAACATGACGTCGGCGTCCGAGCCGTAGCCCATCTCGCGCCCGCCGAGCCGGCCCATCGCGACGACGAGCACGCGCGCGGGCGCGGAGGACGGGTCCTCGCCGACGTAGCCGAGCTCGCCGCGCGCGACGAACTCCGCGACGCGCAGCGCCCCGGCGAGCACGACGTCCGCCGCGTCGGACACGCTGCGCGCGGCGCTGACCGCGTCCACGACGCCGAGCACCTCGGCCGCGCCCGTGCGCGCGAGCTCGCGCCGGCGCAGCGCCCGCAGGCTCACGGCGGCGGGCTCGACCTGGTCCGCGCGTGTGAGGATCGCGTCCGTCTCGGCGGCGAGCCGCTCGGCGCCGCGCGGAACGAGGTCGGCGTCGTCGGCGAGCCAGCGCACGGACTCCGGCGAGCGCGCGAGCGCCTCGGCGAGGTAGCGCGAGCTGGCGAGGAGCTGGGACAGCCGGTGCGCCGCGGACCCGGAGTCGCGCAGCAGCTTGAGGTACCAGTGGGTGCCGCCGAGCTTCTCGGACAGCGTGCGGAACGCGAGCAGGCCGGCGTCCGGGTCCGCCCCCTCGGCGAACCAGCCGAGCATGACGGGCAGGAGCTGGCGCTGGATCGCGGCGCGGCGGCTCACGCCCTCGGCGAGCGCGGTGACGTGGCGCATCGCGCCCGCCGGGTCGCGGTAGCCGATCGCGGCGAAGCGCGCCTTCGCAGCCTCCGGCGCGAGGGTCACCTCGTCGGGCGACAGCTGCGCGGTGGCCGGCAGGAGCGGGCGGTAGAACAGCTCCTCGTGCAGGGCGCGCACCTCGCGCCGCGTGGCGCGCCACCGCTCGACGAGCCCCTCGGCGCCCTCGGTGCGCATGCCGAGCGAGCGGGCGAGACGCCGCAGCTCGTCCTCGGCCGTCGGCACGAGGTGCGTGCGCCGGAGGCGGAAGAGCTGGATGCGGTGCTCGAGCGCGCGCAGGAACCGGTAGCAGACGGCGAGCCGGGCGGCGTGCTCGCGCCCGACGTACCCGCCGGCGGCGAGCTCGGCGAGCGCCGTGAGGGTGCTGCGGCTGCGGATCGACTCGTCCGCGCGCCCGTGGACCAGCTGCAGGAGCTGGACCGTGAACTCGACGTCGCGCAGCCCGCCCTTGCCGAGCTTGAGCTGGCGGTCGGCCTCCGCGGCGGGCACGTGGTCCTCGACGCGGCGGCGCATCGCCTGCGAGTCCTCGACGAAGTTCTCCCGGCCGGCCGCCGACCACACGAACGGCGCGACGGCCTCCTCGTACGCGCGGCCGAGCGCCGGGTCGCCCGCGACGGCGCGCGCCTTGAGCAGCGCCTGGAACTCCCAGGTCTTGGCCCAGCGCTCGTAGTACGCGACGTGGCTCGCGAGCGTGCGCACGAGCGGGCCCTGCTTGCCCTCGGGACGCAGCGCGGCGTCCACGGTCCACAGCGCGGGCTCGCCCGACGTGCCCGAGCACACGCGCGCGAGGGCCGTCGCGAGCCGCGCGCCGACGCTCGTCGCGTACGCCTCGTCCGCCCCCTCGGCCGGCTCGACGACGTAGATGACGTCGACGTCGGACACGTAGTTGAGCTCGCGCGCGCCGCACTTGCCCATGCCGATCACCGCGAGCCGCACGCCCGCGCCGTGGTCGTCGAGCTCCGCGCGGGCGACCGCGAGCGCCCCCTCGAGGGCCGCGCCGGCGAGGTCCGCGAGCGCCGCCCCGACGGCGGGCATGCGGGTCAGCGGCTCGGCCACCGTGAGGTCGGTCGCGGCGATGCGCAGGAGCCGCTCGCGGTAGGCGCGACGCAGCGCGTCGACCCGCTCCGGCCCGGCCCCGCCGGCGACGGGCACCGCGGCGTTCGGGTCGGCACCGACGGCGCGCAGCAGCTCGGCGCGCACGGCACCGGCGTCCACGCCCGTGCCGGAGGTCGGGTCGGCGAGGAGGCGCAGCAGGGCGGGGCGCCGCACGACGTCGTCGCCGAGCGCGACCGACGCGCCGAGCACGGCGAGGAGCCGGTCGCGCCCCGTGCCCGGTGCGAGGCACTGCCGCGCCAGGGCGATGAGCTCCGGGTCGCCGTCGCGCAGGAGCGCGCTCGCGAGCCGCACGACCTGCAGGAGACCCAGGTCCGGGTCGGCGCTCGCGCCGAGCGCGAGGAGCAGCTCGTCGTCGACGACGTCGGCACCGCCCGGCGCGCCGTCGCCGGGCCCACCGTCGTCCGCACCGCCCGCTGCGCCGGCGAGCAGCCGCGCGAGGTCGGCGTCGTCGAGCAGGCCCGCCGACCGCGTGATGTCGGCGAAGCCGAACCGCGCGAGCCGGCCCGTGCGGGTCGTGCGTCGCGCGGGACCGGTCGGGCCGGACGTCGTCGTGCTCACAGGACCTGCAGGAACCGCTTCAGCTCGAAGGGCGTGACCTGCGCGCGGTACTCGTCCCACTCCTGGCGCTTGTTGCGCAGCACGAAGTCGAACACGTGCTCGCCGAGCGTCTCCGCCACGAGCTCCGACCTCTCCATGACGGCGATCGCGGCGTCGAGCGACTGCGGGAGCGGCTTGATGCCGAGAGCGCGGCGCTCGGCGTCGGTGAGCTCCCAGACGTCGTCCTCCGTGGCCTCGGGCAGGTCGTAGCCCTCCTCGATGCCCTTGAGCCCGGCCGCGAGCATGACCGCGAACGCGAGGTACGGGTTCGCGGCCGAGTCGAGCGCGCGGTACTCGACCCGGCTCGAGTTGCCCTTGCCCGGCTTGTACATGGGCACGCGCACGAGCGCGGACCGGTTGTTGTGGCCCCAGCACACGTAGCTCGGCGCCTCGGCGCCGCCCCACAGCCGCTTGTACGAGTTGACGTACTGGTTCGTGATCGCGGTGATCTCGGCGGCGTGCACGAGCAGGCCCGAGATGAACTGGCGCGCCGTCTTCGACAGCTCGAACTGCGCCCCCGGCTCGTGGAACGCGTTGCGGTCGCCCTCGAAGAGCGACAGGTGCGTGTGCATGCCCGAGCCCGGCTGGTCGGCGAGCGGCTTGGGCATGAAGGACGCGAACACGCCCTGCTCGAGCGCGACCTCCTTGACGACGGTGCGGAACGTCATGAGGTTGTCCGCGGTCGTCAGGGCGTCGGCGTAGCGCAGGTCGATCTCGTTCTGCCCCGGCCCGGCCTCGTGGTGGGAGAACTCGACGGAGATGCCCATGGACTCGAGCATCGTGATCGCCGCGCGGCGGAAGTCGTGCGTGGAACCGCGCGCGAGGTGGTCGAAGTAGCCGCCCTGGTCCACCGGGACGAGCGGGGCGTCGGGCGTGGCCGGCTGGTTGAAGAGGTAGAACTCGACCTCGGGGTGCGTGTAGAACGTGAAGCCCTTGTCGCTCGCCCGCGCGAGCGCGCGCTTGAGCACGTTGCGCGAGTCCGCGAGGGACGGCTCGCCGTCGGGCGTGAGGATGTCGCAGAACATGCGCGCGGTCCCGTGCCGGTCGCCGCGCCACGGCAGCACCTGGAACGTCGTCGGGTCCGGCTTGGCGATCATGTCGGCCTCGTACACGCGCGTGAGGCCCTCGATGGAGCTGCCGTCGAACCCGATGCCCTCGGCGAACGCGGACTCCAGCTCCGCCGGCGCGATGGCCACCGACTTCAGCATGCCGAGCACGTCGGTGAACCAGAGGCGGATGAAGCGGATGTCCCGTTCCTCGACCGTGCGGAGCACGAACTCCTGCTGCCTGTCCATGCGGTACATCCTGCCTGATCCGCGCGACCGGCGAGGGACGCGACCGGGTGGCGGACGTCGCGCGCCCGGCGGACGCCGGGCGCTCGTCTAGGCTGACGGGCATGGCTGATCTGCGCGTCGCGCTGGCACAGGTCGACACGTGCGTCGGCGACCTCGACGGCAACGCCGCCCTCGTCCTCGAGCGCACCCGGCAGGCCGCCGCGGCCGGCGCCGACCTCGTCGTCTTCCCCGAGATGACCCTCACCGGCTACCCCGTCGAGGACCTCGCGCTGCGCGCGTCGTTCCGCCGGGCCGCGTGGGCCGCTGCCGCGGAGGTCGCGGGACAGCTCGCCGCGGAGGGACTCGGCGCGACGACCGTGGTCCTCGGGACCGTGGGCACCGCGGGTGCCCCGCGCGGCGCGGGCGCCGCCGAGCGCGAGGCGTCGGGCAGCCCCGCCGACCTCCCGACCAACCGCGCCGTCGTCCTGCGCGACGGCGCCGTGCAGGCGGCGTACGACAAGCACCACCTGCCCAACTACGGCGTGTTCGACGAGTTCCGCATCTTCGCGCCGGGCACCACGACGACGGTCGTCGAGGTCGCCGGGCGCCGCGTCGGGATCGCGATCTGCGAGGACATCTGGCAGGACGGCGGCCCCGTCGCCGAGATGGCGGCGCTCGACGAGGCGGGCGACGGGCTCGAGCTGCTCGTCGTGCTCAACGGCTCGCCGTACGAGGAGGGCAAGGGACACGTCCGCACCGACCTCGCCGCCCGGCGCGCCCGGGAGGTCGACGCCCCCGTCGCCTACGTCAACATGGTGGGCGGTCAGGACGACCTCGTCTTCGACGGCGGGTCCTTCGTGCTCGACCGCACGGGCGACCTGCTCGCCCGCGCGCCGCAGTTCGTCGAGGACCTCCTCGTGTGGGACCTGCCCGACGGCGCTGCGCCGCGCCCCGTCGACGGGCGCTGGCCGGTCGCGCCGGAGCTGCACCCCGACGAGGAGGTGTACCGCGCGTGCGTCACGGGCCTCGCGGGCTACGTGCGCAAGAACGGCTTCCGCTCGGTCGTGCTGGGCGCGTCGGGCGGCATCGACTCGGCGCTCACCGCGACGATCGCCGCGGACGCGATCGGCGGCGCGAACGTCGTCGCCGTCTCCATGCCGTCCGCGTACTCCTCCGAGCACAGCAAGGACGACGCCGCCGACCTCGCCAAGCGGCTCGGCGCGGACTACCGCGTCCAGCCCATCGGCCCGATGGTCGACGCGTTCCAGGGCGAGCTGCACCTGACGGGCGTGGCCGAGGAGAACCTCCAGGCGCGGGTGCGCGGCGTCGTGCTCATGGGCATCTCCAACGCCGAGGGCCACCTCGTCATCGCGCCCGGCAACAAGTCCGAGCTGGCGACCGGCTACGCGACCATCTACGACGCCGGCAGCATCGGCGGGTTCGCCCCGATCAAGGACGTCGACAAGTCGCGCGTGTGGCGGCTCGCACGCTGGCGCAACGACGTCGCGCTCGACGCCGGCGAGATCCCGCCGATCCCGGAGTCGTCGATCACGAAGCCGCCGTCGGCCGAGCTGCGACCCGGTCAGACCGACCAGGACTCCCTGCCGCCGTACGACCTGCTCGACGAGGTGCTCGACGCGTACATCGAGCACGCCGAGGGGCGCGCGGAGCTGCTGGCGCGCGGCTTCGACCCCGACGTCGTCGACACCGTCGTGCGGCTCGTCGACCGCGCCGAGTGGAAGCGCCGCCAGTACCCGCCGGGCACCAAGGTGACCGCCCTCGCCTTCGGGCGCGACCGCCGTCTGCCCATCACCTCGCGCTGGCGCGAGCCGCTCGGCTGAGCACCCACCGGGCGGGCGGCTCCACCGCGCCGTCCCGCTGCCCGAACCCGACCGACGAAAGGCCGTCATGTCCGCACACACCGCCCCCGAGTCGTCGGCACCGAGCGGGGGGCCGGCTCCCCGGCGCGTCCGCGTGCACCACCTCGCGGAGGCGAAGGCGCGCGGCGAGCGCATCACGATGCTCACCGCGTACGACGCGATCACCGCGCACCTGTTCGACGAGGCCGGCATCGACGTGCTGCTCGTCGGCGACTCGATCGGCAACACGATGCACGGGCACGCCACGACGCTCCCCGTCACCGTCGACGACATGATCCCGGCGGCCCGCGCCGTGGCCCGCGCCGCCCGGCGTGCGCTCGTCGTCGTCGACCTGCCGTTCGGCTCCTACGAGGCCGGTCCCGAGCAGGCCCTCGCGACGGGCGTGCGGTTCCTCAAGGAGACCGGCGTCAGCGCGGTCAAGCTCGAGGGCGGGCGCCGCGTGGTCCCCCAAGTACGGGCGCTCACCGAGGCCGGCGTCCCCGTCGTCGGCCACATCGGCTACACCCCGCAGTCCGAGCACTCGCTCGGCGGCCCGCGCGTCCAGGGCCGCGGCGACGACGCCGCCGAGCGGCTCAGCGAGGACGCGCTCGCCGTCGCCGAGGCCGGCGCGATCGCCGTCGTGCTCGAGATGGTGCCCGTCGAGGTGGCCGCACGGATCACGGAGATCCTCACCGTGCCGACCATCGGCATCGGCGCCGGCCCGCAGTGCGACGGGCAGGTGCTCGTGTGGACCGACATGGCCGGCATGACGGAGTGGTCGCCGCGGTTCGCGCGGCGCTACGCGGAGATCGGTCAGGCGCTGCGCGGTGCCGCCGAGGCGTACGCCGCCGACGTGCGCGCGGGCACCTTCCCCGACGACGCGACCAGCTTCGCCCGCTGACGACCCACGTGCGCTAGCCCGCGTCGTCGCGGTCGGCCGCCCAGGCGGCCAGGCCGGCCGCGACGGCGTCGGCGTAGCGCTGCCGCCCGTCCTCGGACTCCATCAGTGCGGCCTCCTCCGGGTTGCGCATCTCCCCCAGCTCGAGCATGACGGCGGGCCGCTCGGCGTGGTTCAGCGTCGCGAGGTCGGCGCGGCGCGAGACCGCCCCGTCGTACCGGTCCGACGGCGTGAACCCCGCCCCGGCCAGCGCGTCCACCAGGTCCTGCGCGAGCGCGACGCTCGGCTCCCCCTGGGCCTCGTGCACGGGCGGGTCGGCCACGATCGCGAAGAAGCCCCGCACGTCGCGGTCGTCGGTGCCGTTCGCGTGCACGGACACGAGCACGTCGGCGTCCTGCTCCTGCGGGAAGCGCCCCCGGGCGTCGACGCACGGCCCCACGCCCGCGTCGTCGGGCCGGGTGAGCACCACAGCGGCCCCGAGCGCGGTCAGACGGTCCGTGAGACGGGACGCCACGTCCCAGGCGAACGCGTGCTCCGGGTACCCCGCGTCCGTGGACGCCCCGACCGTGTTGCACGCCTTCGTGCCGCCGCGGCCGTCCGGGACGGGCGCGTTCACCGTGAGCGGGTTCGCGGCGTTGGCCCCGTTGTGGCCGGGGTCGACGGCGACCGTGAGGCCGGCGAGCGGGGCGACGTCGTCCGCGGTGCCGCTCGTCGCGGGCGCGTCGGAGGCACCCGGCGTCGGGGGCGCCTCGCGGGACGGCACGTCCGGGGTCGCCGTGGTGACCGGGCCGGACGACGTCCCGGCACGCACCTGCAGCACGAGGAGGAACGTCAGCGCGCCGACGGCCAGCCCCGCCAGCAGCAGCCCGAGGCGACCCGCCCAGGCGCGACGCGGCGCGGGACCGGGCGCGTGCGTCACTCCTCGCGCTCGCGGCGGTCTTCCTCGTCCCAGGCCTCCGAGCGCTCGCGCGCGGTCTGGAGCGCCCGCTCAGCCTCCTCGCGCGTCGCGTACGGTCCCATGCGGTGCGACCACGAGCCGCTCGGCCCGCGGTGCACCTCGCCCGTACGCGTGTCGTAGTAGTACTGGTCCTGGCTCGCCGGGTCACCGTCGTCGGTGAATCGTGAGGTGCTCATGCCCCGATCCTCCCGCAGATCAGGGCCGGGCACACGACGTCGTGCGGACCCTTCGTAGACTGACGGGCATGCCCCCGACGTCGCCCGCCGCGCTGCCGCCCCCGGACCCTTCCGCCGCGCCGCCGCGACCGCGTCGACGCGGTCCGCTCACGCCGGGCACGGTGGGGCCGCGGCGTGCCGTCCCGGCGTCGATCGCGCGGCCCGAGTACGTCGGACGGCCCGCGCCGCAGCCGTTCACGGGCAGCGAGGTCAACGACGCGGAGACGGTCGAGCGCATCCGCACCGCCTCGCGCATCGCCGCGCAGGCGCTCGCCGAGGTGGGCCGGCACGTCGCGCCGGGCGTCACCACGGACGAGCTCGACCGCGTCGGCCACGAGTTCCTGCTCGACCACGGCGCCTACCCCTCGACGCTCGGCTACCGCGGGTTCCCGAAGTCGCTGTGCACGTCGGTCAACGAGGTCGTGTGCCACGGCATCCCCGACTCGACCGAGCTGGTCGAGGGCGACATCGTCAACATCGACGTCACGGCGTTCGTCGGCGGCGTGCACGGCGACACCAACGCGACGTTCCTCGTGGGCGAGGTCGACGAGGAGTCGGCGCTGCTCGTCGACCGCACGCGCGAGGCGCTCGCGCGCGGGATCAAGGCCGTCGCCCCCGGCCGCGAGGTCAACGTCGTCGGGCGGGTGATCGAGCGCTACGCCGCGCGCTTCGGGTACGGCGTCGTGCGCGAGTACACCGGCCACGGCGTCGGGCGCGCCTTCCACTCCGGGCTCGTGATCCCCCACTACGACGCCGCGCCGCGGTACGACACGGTGATCGAACCCGGCATGGTCTTCACCGTCGAGCCCATGCTCACCCTCGGCACGTCCGAGTGGCGGATCTGGGACGACGGGTGGACGGTAGTCACCGCAGACACCTCGCGGACGGCTCAGTTCGAGCACACGCTGCTGGTGACCGACGACGGAGCGGAGATCCTCACACTGCCATGAACGCCCACACCTCCTCGCACCCGACCGGCACCACCGGACCGTCGATCGCGTTCGGCGTCGACGTCGGCGGCAGCGGCGTCAAGGGCGCACCCGTCGACGTCGCGACGGGCGAGCTCACGCACGACCGGCACCGGATCCCGACGCCGCAGCCCTCGACGCCCCAGGCCGTCGCCGAGGTGATCGGGCAGCTCGTCGACCACTTCGACCTGCCGGCCGACGTGCCCGTCGGCGTCGCGTTCCCCGCGCCGCTCCAGCACGGCGTCGTCCGCTCCATGGCCAACCTCGACCAGTCCTGGACCGGCGTGGACGTCCCGGCGCTCCTGCACCGCCGGACCGGGCGGCACGTCGTGGCCGTCAACGACGCCGACGCGGCCGGGGTCGCCGAGGTGCGCCACGGCGCGGCGCGCGACACCGACGGGGTCGTGCTCGTCGCGACGCTCGGGACCGGGATCGGCAGCGCGCTGATCGTCGAGGGCCATCTGCTGCCCAACAGCGAGCTCGGGCACCTCGAGATCGACGGGTTCGACGCCGAGACCCGCGCGTCCGACGCCGCGCGCGACCGCGAGGGGCTCGACTGGGAGCAGTGGGCGGAGCGCCTGCAGCGCTACTTCGGCGTCGTCGAGGACCTGCTCTCGCCGGACCTCATCGTCGTCGGGGGCGGGGTGAGCAAGAAGCACGAGAAGTTCCTGCCGCTGCTGCACCTGCGCGCGCCGGTCGTGCCGGCGCGCCTGCGCAACGCGGCGGGGATCGTCGGCGCCGCGACGCTCGCGGCGGAGGGCGCCCGCAGCTCCGCGGACGCCCGCTGACGCACGGGGTCAGCCGGCCGCGACCTCGTGGTCCGAGCTGACCTCGTGCTGGTCGGTGCCGAACATCTCGATGACGCCGAGCATCTCGAGCACGTCGGTCACGACGGTCGGCGGGTTGCGCAGCGTGACGGACAGGCCCTCCTCGGAGCCGATCGTGTAGAACTGCACGAGGAACGCGATGCCGGTGGAGTCCATGAACGTCACCTTCGACGTGTCGATGACCACCGGGACGTCGCGCTCCAGCGCGTTCGCCAGGGCGGCGCTCGCCTCGCTGCGCAGGGCGACGTCGATCTCGCCCCACATGTCCACGACGCTGGCCCCGGGCTCCTCGATCAGGCGGATGCCGCCCGTCTCGAGCGCCGCTCCCCTGGTTCCTGTCTGCTGCATCGGTACCGCCCCGCCTTCTCCTGCCCACCCCCGCCCGCCCCGACGGGGTCGACGTCACCTGCCTGACGTCACGACCGGACGGCTCGTCCCGTGCGCACCGTCGGGCACGAGCGCGGCCGTGCGGCCGATTCGACGCCAGCGTAGCCCATGGATGCCGGTGACAGGGAGCCCCCTGACAGGATCTTTACCTTCACGGCCGATCGGGCGACGGTGCCGGACGATGGTTGACGGTTCATTCACCAGATGGACAACCGTCCAGAACGCGGACGGCCGCCGGGAGCAGGACGTCCCTGCTCCCGGCGGCCGTCGTGACCGTGGCGCCCGGGTCAGCCCGTGTTCTGCAGGCCTGCGGCCACACCGTTGACGGTGAGGAGCAGCAGGTGCTGCAGCTCGTCCTTCACCGCGCCCTCCGCGCCCGACCGCAGCCCGCGCAGCGCACGGACCTGCAGGAGCGACAGCGCATCGACGTAGGGGCTGCGCAGCTGCACCGCGCGGCCGAGCACGCGGCGCCCGGCGAGCGGCCAGGCGTTGCCGGTCACCGCGAGGACCTGCTCGCGCGTGAGTCGCAGCTCGTCCAGCACGGCCGCGGCGAGGTCGTCGCGGTCGCCGAGCGCGAGGTACCGCTCGGCGATGCGCTCGTCGGTCTTCGCGAGCGACATCTCGACGTTGTCGAGCAGCGTCGCGAACAGGGGCCACTCGCGGTGTGCCTCGCGCAGCAGCTCGAGGTCGCCGAACTCCGCGAGCGCGGTGCCGAGCCCGTACCAGCCGGCGAGGTTGATGCGCGCCTGCGACCACGAGAAGACCCACGGGATCGCGCGCAGGTCCTCGAGCGACTCGACCGACAGCCCGCGGCGCGCCGGGCGCGACCCGATGGGCAGGAGGCCGACCTCCTCGAGCGGGGTCACCTGGGAGAACCACTGCGGGAAGCCCTCGGCCCGGACGAGCTCGTGGAACCGCCGGCGCGACGAGGCGTCGAGCGCGGCCGCGAGGTCGCGGTACCGCTCCGTCGCCTCGGCGTTGCGCTGCTCCGTCGACGGCGCGGACGCGAGCAGCGTCGCCGCGGCGACCTGCTCGATGTGCCGCGAGGCGATCGTCGGGTCGCCGTACCGGGCGAGGATGACCTCGCCCTGCTCGGTGAGCTTGAACCGGCCGTCCACCGAGCCCGGCGGCTGCGCGAGCACCGCACGGTTCGCGGGACCGCCGCCGCGGCCGAGCGCGCCGCCGCGGCCGTGGAACAGCGTCAGCGTGATGTCGTGGCGCTGCGCCCACTGCGCGATGCGCCACTGCGCGTCGTGCAGGGCCAGGGTCGCGGAGACCGGGCCGACGTCCTTCGACGAGTCCGAGTAGCCGAGCATGACCTCGACCCGGCGCCCGTTCTCGGCGAGCCGTCGCTGCACCTGGGGCTGGGTGAGCATCGCCTCGAGGATGTCGACGCTCGCGGCGAGGTCGGCGAAGGTCTCGAACAGCGGGACCGCGTCGACGACCGGGGCGTCCGCGCCGTCGAACGCGAGCTCGGCGAGCTCGTAGACCGCCGCGAGGTGCTCGGGCTTCTGCGTGAAGGAGACGATGTACCGCCGGGCCGCCCGCTGCCCGTAGCGCTGCTGGACCGCGCCGAGGGCGCGGAACGTGTCGAGCACCTCGCGCGTGCGGTCGGACAGGTCGCCGTGCAAGCCCTTCTCGGCGATCTCCGCGAGGGCCGCCTCGTGCACCTGGGAGTGCTGACGGACCTCGAGCTCGGCGAGGTGGAACCCGAACGTCTCCACCTGCCACACGAGCTGCTGGAGGTCGCCGTAGGCCGCGCGGGGCGCGCCGGCGGCGACGAGGGAGTCCTGCACCACCCGCAGGTCGGCCTCGAGCTGCTCCGGGTCGGTGTACGCGAGGTCGGCGTCGCGGGCGCGCGTCGCCGCGATGCGGTCGGCGACCACGAGCAGCACCGCGCGGTGCGGCTCGCGCGGGGACGCCTCGGCGGCCGTCGCCGTGATGGTCTCGGAGAGCTGGCGCTGGCGCTGCCAGAGCGCCCGCAGCCCGTCGGAAGGCGGCGTGCTGTCCTCGTCGAGCGTGAGCTTGCGCCCCACGTGCCGCGCCTGCTCCTCGAGCGCGACGAGCGCGTGCTCGGACGCGATCGCGGCGGCCCGGCGCGTGACCTCCGCGGTGACGTTGGGGTTGCCGTCACGGTCACCGCCGATCCACGTGCCGAGGCTGACGAACGGGCGCACGAGCGGCTCCTCGCGGCCCGCCTCCTCGCCCAGCAGCCAGTCGTCGAGCCGGCGGTACACCGCGGGGAACGTGTCGAACATCGTCGCGTCGAACACGCCGAGCGCCGTCTTGACCTCGTCGAGCACGGTCGGCTTGTGCTCGCGGATCGGCGCCGTGCGCCACATCGTGTCGATTTCGGCGAGCAGACGGCGCTCGTTCTCGGCGAGCGACGTGCCGCCGAGGTGCTGCGCGTCGCGCTCGTCGAGCAGCGTCGCGATGCGCCGCACGGCCCCGGAGACGGCGCGTCGACGCGCCTCGGTCGGGTGCGCCGTCAGCACGGGGCGGAACTCGAGGCGGCGCAGCCGGCGCAGCGCCTCCTCGCGGCCCACCTCGGACGCGAGCTGCTCGAAGGCCTCGGGCAGCGAGTCGTCCTGCGTCACCGCGTCCCGCGCGAACGCGGCTTCGCGCTCGCGCAGCACCCGCACGCGGTGGTACTCCTCCGCGAGGTTGGCGAGGTGGAAGTAGCACGTGAACGCGCGCGCCACCTGCTCGGCGCGCTCCATCGTCAGGCCGTCGACGAGCGCCTCGGCCTCGGCGAGCACCGCGCCCGTCGTGTCGTCGTAGGCCCGGATCGCGAGCTCGCGCAGGCGTTCGACGTCGTCGAGCAGTCCCTGCCCTCCCGTCTCGCGCAGCACGGTGCCGAGGAGACCGCCCAGGAGGCGGACGTCGTCGCGGAGCGGGGCAGGGACGTCGTGGCGGGCGAGCCCGCGACCCGTGCCCGGGGACAGTTCCGGTGGGGAGAGGTCGTTCACGGGGACGAGGGTATTCCTTGACCGGCACCCGACGCGCGCCCCGTCCGGTGGATGATCGGTCCACCGGACGGGACGTTCGTCACGTCGGCCTCCGTCCGGGGGACGTCAGGCCCGGTACGCGCCCTGCCAGACCGTGTCGAACGGGGTCGCGGCGGGCACGCGCGCGGCGATGCCCTGCGTCACGACCTCCTTGGCGACCTCGACGGCCGAGCGCACGTCGGCGCCCTTGGCCAGCTCGGCCGTGATGGCGGCGGCGAAGGTGCAGCCGGCGCCCGAGACGCGCTCCTCGCCGACCTTCGGGCGCGAGAGCACGACGACCTCGTCGCCGTCCACGAGGACGTCGACGGCGTCCGGGCCGGGCAGCTCGACGCCGCCCTTCGCGACGACGTAGCGCGGGCCGAGGTCGCGGATGCGCCGGGCGGCGTCGACGAGCTCGTCGACGGTCTCGATCGTGTCGACGCCGGCGAGGGTGCGCGTCTCGAAGAGGTTCGGCGTCACGACGGTCGCGAGCGGCAGGACCTTCTCGCGCAGCGCCGTGTCGGTGTCCAGCGCGGCGCCCGGCTCCTGGCCCTTGCAGATGAGGACCGGGTCGACGACCACGTGGTCCCACGCGCGCGAGCCGAGCGACGCCGCGACGGTCTCGATCGTCGCGGGCGTGCCGAGCATGCCGACCTTGACGACCGACGGCTCGTGCGTGGCGACCGCCGCCTCGAACTGGTCCGCGATGACCTGCGGCTCGACGGGGACGAAGCGGTGCCCCCAGTCGTTCTTCGGGTCGAACGAGACGATGCACGTCAGCGTCCCGACGCCGTACGCGCCGAGCTGCTGGAAGGTCTTGAGGTCGGCCTGGATGCCGGCCCCGCCGGTCGCCTCCGAACCGGCGATCACGTACGCGATGGGCGGCTGCTGCGTCATGGGTCTCCTGGGCGTGCTGTGCTGGGTCCTGCGGTGCTGGTGCTGCCGTGCTGCGGCGCGTCGTGCCGCTCGGCGCGGACGGCTGGTGTGCGGACGAGCCGGTCTGTACGCCGGGTTCTGTTCCCGCGCGCGGTCACCCCCGCGCGGGCGACGGTCATCCATCTAGGGCGTGCGTCGCCGCACGCCTCGAGCGGTCTACCCGGGAGCTCGGGCGGGCCGCCCTCGAACGCTCCCTGTCTGACCTTGCTCCAGGTGGGGTTTACCGAGCCGGACCGGTCACCCGGCCCGCTGGTGGTCTCTTACACCACCGTTTCACCCTTACCGCGCCTGCCGGGGCCGGGGCCTCGACGAGCGCGGCGGTCTGCTTTCTGTGGCACTGTCCCGCGGGTCACCCCGGGTGGGCGTTACCCACCACCTCGCCCTGTGGAGCCCGGACGTTCCTCGGCGGGGGGTCCGAGGACCTCCCGACGCGACCGTCCGACCGACTCGTCCGCGGGACAAGGCTACCGCCCGCCCACGCCGCACCGGGCGGCGCGTCCGCGCCTTCGCCCTCGGCGCAACCGCCGAGCCGCCCTCACACGTCGACGCGGTACGGCAGCGCGAGCTCGTCGCCGCTCACGCCGCGGATGCCCCAGCTCTCGCGCGGCGCCTCGAGGACGACGAGCTCGAGGTCGTCCGCGTCGAGACCGAGGGCCGGCGCGACGTCGTCGTAGAGCGCAGTGACGAGCGCGCGCTTCGCCGCGCGCGAACGGCCCGAGAAGCAGACGACCTCGACGACGAGGTACGCGTCCGAGCGCGGCGCGACCAGGTCGTCGTCGTCCAGCAGGAGGAAGCGGTGGAACCGCTTGTCCTCGGGGAGCTGCCACGCGCGCACGAGCGCGCCGTGCAGCGCGTCCGACACCTCCGTCCGCCGCCCGCCCCACACGCTGCGCCGTCCGTAGATCTTCACCTGCGCCATCGCGCGAGCGTAGCGCCGGCCGCCCGGGGTGCGTGACGCAGCCCACGCCGGCCGTCCCGTCCACGGCCGGGGCCGGGCGGTGGCCGGACCGTACAGTGACCCGGTGCTCGTGCTGCTCCCCCCGTCCGAGGGCAAGACCCCCGCGCCCGACGACGCCCGCCCGGCCGACCTCGCGGCGCTCACCTCGCCCGTGCTCGCCCCGCAGCGCGAGCGCGTGCTCGACGCGCTCGCCGCGGACCTCCTCGACCGCGCCGGCGCGCTGGGCTGGACGCCGCAGGGCATCCACGCCCCGGACCCGCGCCCGGCGCCGGTCAGCTGACGCGCGGCCCGTCCGCCGCCTCGTCGGCCACGGCGTCCTCGACGACCGCCTCCACGCGCAGCACGAGCGTGCTCGCGGGCGGCGCGTCGGGCGCCTGCAGGCCCACGACCTCGAGCGCCCGGCCGGTGAGCACGGTGCCGCGCGGGACGTCGTCGGGCGCCGGCGGGGTCGAGCGGGGCGTCACGCCGTCGGGCGCGACGACGCCGTACGCCGACGGCACGCCGAACCACGGCGGGACGCGGTCCCCGAACGCGTCGCGGCTCAGCGCCAGCGGCACGACGCGGTAGCGGCGGTCCGGGTCGAGCCCGCGCAGCGTGAAGCGCCCGGACGGCGCGGCGGCGGGGCGGGCGAGCGTCGCCACCTGGAACAGCGCGCGCGACCGGTCCGGGGCGACGACGCCCCACACGAGCTGGGCGTCCGGGTCGGCGGAGTCCATGCGCACGAGCGCCCCGGTGTGCAGGAGCTCGCGCTCGGCGCGGTACAGGTCGATCCACGCGCGCAGCTCGGCGAGCTGCTCGGCGGTCGACCGCGTGAGGTCCCACTCGACGCCGAGGTGGCCGAAGAGCGCCGTCCCGGCGCGGAAGGACAGCGAGTGCGCGCGGTGCGTCTGGTGGTTGACGTCCGCCGAGACGTGCGCGCCGACGTACTCGAGCGGCAGGAGCTGTGCCGTCCACGGCTGGATCTGCTGGCGCTCGAGCGCGTCGGTGCAGTCCGACGCCCACACGCGCTGCGTGTGCTCGACGACGCCGAGGTCGACGCGGCCACCGCCCGACGAGCACGACTCGATCTCGAGCCCGGGGAACCGGCGCCGCAGCTCCGCCATGAGCGCGTACGCGGCGAGCGTCTGGGCGTGGACGGCGGGCGCGCCGCCGGGCGGCGACCCGGCGTCGACGAGGTCGCGGTTGTGGTCCCATTTCACGTGGTCAGCGCCGGACGCGCCGATCACGGCGGTCATGCGCTCGAGGACGTACGCCGCGGCGTCGGGGTTCGTCAGGTCGAGCACGTGCTGGTTCCGTGCCGGCACGCCCGTGCGCCCGCCGGTGGCCATGACCCAGTCCGGGTGCTCGCGCGCGAGGTCGGAGTCGAGGTTGACCATCTCCGGCTCGAACCACAGCCCGAGCTCCATGCCGAGCCCGTGCACGTGGTCGGCGAGCGGTCCCAGGCCGTCCGGCCACACGTCCTCGTCGACGAACCAGTCACCGAGTCCCGCGGTGTCGTCGCGCCGGCCGCGGAACCACCCGTCGTCGAGCACGAACCGCTCGACGCCGATCTCCGCCGCCGCGTCGGCGAGCGCGCGCAGCGTCGCCAGGTCGTGGTCGAAGTACACGGCCTCCCACACGTTGAGCGTCACCGGGCGTGGCGAACGCGGGTGGTGGGGCCGACGACGCAGCATCCGGTGCAGCCGCGCGGCCTGCGCGTCGAGACCGTGGCCGTGGACGCCGTAGACCCACGGCGACGTGTACGTCTCGCCCGGCCCGAGCACGACCTCGCCGGGGAGCAGCAGCTCGCTCCCGCCGAGCACCTGCTCACCGCTCGGCAGCCGCTCCGCCCAGTGCCGGTGGTTGCCCGACCACGCGACGTGCACGCCCCACACCTCGCCGTCGGCGAACCCGAACCCTGGGTGGCCCGCGGTGAGGAGCGTCGCGGCGTCGGGACCGGTGCGTCCGCGCCGCCCCTCGCGCAGGTGCGTGCCGACGGTCAGCGCGCGCCGCTGCGGCACGCGCTCCAGCGTCCACCGGCCCGCGAGGTCCAGCAGCTCGCGCGCGCGGGGCGGCACGGGCAGGACGACGGCGAGCTCGTCGAGGCGGTACGCCTCGCCGTCGTTCGTCACGGCGGCGCGGGCGCGCAGCACGCCGTCGGGCGTGAGCTCGACGTCGATCGTCAGGGCGAGACGAGCGACGTCGTCGCGCGCCTCGACGTGCAGCGCGCCGCCGTCGTCGGCCATGACGAGGCCGGGGGCGAGCGGGGCGCCGTCGAGCGTCGCGGCCGTCGTCGTGAAGCGGGGCGACCAGTCGTGGCCGCCCCGGTCGCCCACGAGGCCGGGCCGGCCCAGCCAGCCCGTGCGGGACTCGGGGACCAGCGCGACGCGGACCGGGTCGTCGACGACGTTGCCCAGCAGCGGCGGGACGCCGGCGTCGACGAGGGCGAGCGCGGTGACGTGGTCGAGCGCGCCGAGGTCGTCGCCCCAGTGCACGACGGCGGGCAGCTCGCCCGCGCGCACGTCGATCAAAACGCTCATGCCGTCGGCGCGCAGGTGGACGACCGCGTCGGGGGCGGTGCCGAGCTCGGTGGCGGGACGGTGCTGCGGGACGTCGTGCGGGGTCACCGCGCGATCCTGGCACGGATCGCGGACCGGCGCGGGGAGCCCGCCGGCGCCGACTGGCGGTGCGCGCGCGGACGCGCGACGGTGGAGGCGCACCGGACCCCGACGAGAGGACACCCCCATGAAGGTCGCCGTCATCGGAGCGCACGGGAAGGTCGCGCGCCTGCTCCTGCCCGTCCTCGTGGACCAGGGCGTCGACGTGCGCGGGCTCGTCCGCCTGGAGGAGCAGCTCCCGTTCGTGCGGGAGGTCGGCGGCGAGCCGGTGCTCCTCGACGTCGAGCACGCGTCGACCGAGCAGATCGCCGAGGCGCTGCAGGGCGCCGACGCCGTCGTGTGGTCCGCCGGCGCCGGTGGCGGGAACCGCGACCGCACGTACGCCGTCGACCGGGACGCCGCGATCCGCTCGATCGACGCGGCGCGGGCCGCGGGCGTGCGCCGGTACGTCATGGTGTCGTGGATCGGGTCGGTGCCCGAGCACGGCGTCCCCGAGGACGCCGCCTTCTTCGCGTACGCCGACGCCAAGTTCGCCGCCGACGACCACCTGCGGGGGACCGACCTCGACTGGACGATCGTCGGGCCGGGAACGCTGACAGACGACGACCCGACGGGCGCGATCACCGTGCTCGGCGACGACGACGAGACGCCCCAGGGCGCGGCGTCGCGGGTCTCGCGCGCGGACGTCGCGATGGTCGTCGCCGAGGTGCTGCGCACGCCCGCGACCGTGGGCCGCTTCGTGCGCTTCACCGCCGGCGAGACCCCGGTGCTCGAGGCGCTGCGCTGACCGCGGGTCGGCCCGTCGCGTCAGACCGCCGCGCCCCCGGGCACGGACCGGCGGCCAGACCCGCGCAGGACGACCCGCGCAGGACCCGGCCGCCGGCCCGTGGGAGCGGCGTCAGCCGCAGGTGACGGACTCGTACGGGACCTCGTAGGCGTGGTACCGCGGGTCGCCGTCGTTCCACGTGTACCCGCGCACCGTCACGGTGCCGGCCTCGAGCGACGCCGCGCGCGAGGTGAACGACTGGTACGCGGACCGGCCCGGCGCGACGCCTGAGAACTTCTGCTCGCCGAACGGCGTGATGATCCGCACGTCGGTCCGCACCGTCTCGTCGTTGGTCGCGCGCACCGCGACGTAGGCCGTGCCGCCGAGGCAGCGCGCCTGCGCGGTGAGGTCGGCGAGCTCCGGGTTGGCCACGCCGTTCACGGCGGACGTGTCGTCGGCGAGGGACGCGACCGCGTGCCCGATCGCGCGCGACATGATGTCGAGCGCCGTCGGGTCGACGTTGTCGATCGTGTCCTGCGGGGAGTGGTAGTTCGGGTCGTAGTAGATGCCCTCCGTGCCCCCGAACAGCGCGACCTCCTCGGCGGTCTTCGAGCCGTCCGCGCCGGTGAACAGGCCGGACGCCGGCACGCCGTTCTCGATGAAGGCCTGGTAGTCCGAGCGGCCCGAGAACTCGGTGTCGACCCACGGCTGGTCGATGGAGTCGAAGTAGTCCGTGAACACGTCCTCGGTCTCGGCCGAGCCCGGCGGCACCTCGACCGGGGCCTCGTGCGTCGACTGGTCGGCGTCGTACACGCCGATGATGTAGTTCGGCGAGCCGACCATGTCGAAGTTGAGGTACGTGGCGATGTCCTCGAGCGCCTCCGGGTCGTTCTCGACGAGGTCGTCGACGTAGTGGGTCGACCCGCGCAGGCCGACCTCCTCGGCGCCCCACCACGCGAAGCGGACCGCGTTGTCGGGCCAGCCGTCCTCCTCCGCGGCCGCGGCGAGCTGCACGGCGACCTCGAGGATCGCCATCGAGCCCGACCCGTTGTCGTTGATGCCCGCGCCGTCCTCGACGCTGTCGAGGTGGGCGCCCGCCATGACGACGTTGTTCGCGCGGCCGCCCGGGGTCTGGGCGATGACGTTGAACGACTCGAACTCCTCGACGTGCGACTGGTAGTCGTACGTCGCCTCGGCGGGCGCGCCCGCCTCCAGCGCGGCGAGGATCTCCTGGCCCGCGGACAGCGGGATGCCGACGGTCGGCACCCACGCCTCGTTCTCCGCGCCGAGCGTCGGGTTCAGCGGCTCCTCGACGTTGTTGTAGAGGATCACGGCGGCGGCGCCGGCCTGCGACGCCGCGAGCACCTTCTCCGAGAACGCGCACGTGCCGCGGCTGACGAGCGCGACGGCGTCGGTCGCGTCGACGCCGGCCCACGCGTCGGCGGTGCAACCGTGGCGCTGCTCGTCGACGGGCTGCACGAGCGGGCCCGTGACGCCCTCGTCGGGGGTGTCCGGGGAGAACTCGGCGGCGTAGAGGTCTCCGGTGACCTCGACGCCCGCGGCGGTGAGCGTGAGCTCGTCCACCACGACGTCCTCGAACGTGAAGTACTGGCGCTCGGGCGTGTACCCGGCGTCGGTGAGCGCCTGCTCGACGTACGCGGCGCTCGCCTCGTACCCGGGGGTCTCGAGGGCGCGGTTGCCGCCGTTGGCGTCGGCGATGGCCTGCAGCTCCTCCAGGCGGTCCATGACCGCGTCGCCGGTGACGAGGTCCTCGAGCGGGAGCGGGTCGGCGGCGGCTCGCACCGCGCCGGGGGCGGCGACGGCGGGCGCGCCGGCCAGTGCGGCGAGCACGAGGCTCGCGGCGGCTGCGGACGGGACGATCGTTCGTGGTCTCACGCATCCTCCTCGGCAGTGGCCCCCGCCGGCCCCCACCGGTCGTGCCGGAGGACGAGCCGAGTCGCACACGAGACGCGACGCTGCGAGGACTCGTGTGCTTGGAGCGTAAGCGCTCGGGGGCGCGCGGAGAAGAGGGCGCGGCCCGCGATCAGGGGCAGTGCCGGGCGTTCGGCGCCGCGGCCAGCACGACCGGGGTCGACGCGCGGGCGAAGTCGCCCGCCGCGGGCTCCTGGGAGCAGACGGTCCAGCCGTTCGACCGGCCCTGGACCTCCCCGCCGCGCCGCGCGTCGACGACGGTCACCGTCGCCGCGCCCTCGCGCTCCAGGGACCGGCGCGCCTGCTTGAGCGACGTCTCGACGAGGTTCGGCATCGGGTAGCCGGGCTCGATGGTGACGCTGACGTCGACGCCGTCGGAGCTGCCGGGCTCGCCCGGGGCCGCCGTCGGGTCGTCCGTGGGCTCCTCGGTGGGGCCGGCCGTCGGCTCGCCGGTCGGCTCCTCGGTGGGAGCCTCGGTCGGCTCGCCGGTGGGGGAGTCGGTCGGGCTCGTCGTGGGGCCCGGCTCGCCGGGACCGCCCGGGAACGCCGGTGCCTTGCACGCCCCCAGGAGGGCGACAGCCACGACCGTCGTCACGACGACCGCGCTCCTGCGCGCGACGTACCGCATGCTGCCCCCTGCTCCGCGACGTCGCCCCCTGCGACGCCCTGCCCCCCTCGAGGGTACGGGACGTCCCGTCAGCGCGGGCCCGCGGGGCCGGGTGATTCCGGGACCGCCGCCTCGGCGGCCTGGGCGGGCCGCCCGCCCGGCGAGCGCTTCGGGGGCCGGACCGTCGGGACGTCGCCGACGATGGGGATGGGCCGGCGGTGGAACGGGAAGCCGTACCGCGTGACGAGCCCGGCGAGGGTGGTGAGGCGGTTGCGCGGGCCGATGAGCCCCATGATGTGGACGAACAGCCAGGCCAGCCACGCGACGCCGCGCGTGAGCCGCACCTTCCCGACGACCTCCGCGATCGCCGCGCGGCGGCCGATGACGGCCATGGTGCCCTTGTCGAAGTACTGCAGCGGCGCCGTCGGGCGGCCCTCGACGAGCGCCCGGACGTTGCGCGCCACCTGCTTGCCCGACTGGATCGCCGGCTGCGCGAGCTGGGGCAGCTCGGCGGGCGAGATCGCGATGTCCCCGGCGGCGAACACCCCGGGCCTCCCCTCGACCTGGAGGTCGTCGCCCACGACGACGCGCCCGCCCTGGCCGCGCGGCAGGCCCCAGTCGTCGACCTCCTCGTGCGGGTGCACGCCCGCGGACCAGATCGTCAGGTCGGAGCGGATGCGGGTGCCGTCGGTGAGGACGACCGCGTCGGGCAGCACCTCCGCGACGCCGGCGCCGAGGTGCAGGCCGACGTGGCGGTGCCGCAGCTCGTCGGCCGCGTACTTGCGCAGCCTCGGGTGGAACGACTTGAGGACCTCGCCGCCGCGCTGGACGATCTTGACCTCGAACGCGTCGCCGTGGATCTCGGGGTACGCGGGCCGGAGCCCGGCGGTGCGCAGCTCGGCGAGGGCCCCGGCGACCTCGACGCCGGTCGCGCCGCCGCCCACGACGACGACCCGCAGCCCGTCGTCGGTCGCCGGCGTGGCCGCGGCCTTCTCGAGCCGGATGAAGAGCGTGTCGCGGATCCGCATGGCCTGCGACCGCGAGTACATGGGGAACGCGTGCTCCTTGGCGCCGGGCGTGCCGAAGAAGTTCGTCGTCACGCCGTTCGCGAGCACGAGGTAGTCGTAGTCGACCCACTCGTCGTTGAGGAGCCGGATGCGGCGGTTCTCGTGGTCGATGCCGACGAGGTGCTCGTGCACGACGCGCACGTTCTTCTGCTTGAGGCGCAGCCCGCGCAGGAAGTACGTGACGTCGCCGGGGTTCAGGCCGCCGGTCGCCACCTGGTACAGCAGAGGCTGGAACGTGTTGTACACGCGGCGGTCGACGAGCGTCACGCGCACCGGCGCGGAGGCGAGCCCCTTGACGACCTCGAGCCCGGCGAACCCGGCGCCGACCACCACGACGTGCGGCAGGGGGGCGGGTGGGACGGACTCGGGCACGGGGCCTCCTCAGGGCGACGGGTGGGTGGTTCGGCGTCGTCCACCACCGGCGTCGCGGACGTCGCCGACGACGTCTGCCAGGTTACGGCGGCTCCGAGGACCGGGCGAACCGGCACGCCCGGCGCGGTCGCACCTCGTCGGCAGGTTCAGCCGCGGTGGTGCTCGACGTCGTCGCGGCCCACGAGCTCGTCGCGCACGACGCGCCGCAGGACCTTGCCGATCTGCGAGCGCGGGAGGTCCGGCACGACGGCGAGCGTGCGCGGCAGCGCGTACCGGGCGAGGCGGCGCTCGCCCCACTCGCGCACCGCGGCGAGGTCGACGCGCGGCGGTGCGGGGGCGCCGTCGGGGTCGTCGAGCACGACGACGGCCGCGACGCGCTCGTCCGAGCCGGACCCGGGGAGCCCGACGACGGCGACGTCGCGCACGCCCGGCATCTGCCGCAGGTGGTCCTCGACCTGCGACGGGTACACCTTGAACCCGCCGGTGACGATCATCTCCTTGATGCGGTCGACGAGCGTGACGACCCCGGCGTCCGGCCCCTCCACCGGCACGCGCACCACGTCACCGGTCCGCAGCCAGCCGTCGTCGAGGAGCTGTTGCGCCGTCTCCTCGGGGCGGTTCCAGTACCCCCGGAAGACCTGCGGGCCCCGGATCAGGAGCTCGCCGCGGACGGTGCCGTCCTCGGCGGGCTCGGCGTCGCGCAGGGTCCCGGCGTCGAGCGCGTCGGCGTCGACGACACGGATGTCGGTGCTCGGGAACGGCAGCCCGAGCGTGCCCGGGCGGCGGTCGTCCGAGACGGGGTTGCCGAGCGCGACCGGCGACGTCTCCGTCATGCCGTAGCCCTCGATGAGCAGGCCGCCCGTGGCGTCCTCCCAGCGGCGCGCGGTCTCGGCGGTGATCGGCATCGCGCCGGCGAACGCGAGGCGGATCGACGACAGGTCGCCGCCGGGCCCGGACCCGCGCTCCTCGGCCGCGTCGACGACGCGGTCGAACATCGGCGCGACGCCCGGAAGGAACGTCGCGGGGCGGCGGGCCTGCGCGGCGACGACGGCCTGCGGGTCGAACTTCGGGAACGCGACGAGGGTCGCGCCGATGCGCGCGGGCAGCGTGAGGCAGAACGTCAGGCCGAACGCGTGGAAGAACGGCAGCACGCCGTAGACGGTCTCGGCGCCCTCCGTGAACGACGCCCACGCCTGGCCCTGGACGACGTTGGCCACGAGGTTGCGGTGCGTGAGCACGGCGCCCTTGGGCGTGCCGGTCGTGCCGCCCGTGTACTGGATGAGCGCGACGTCGTCGGCGCCGGGCCGGGCGACGGCGCGGGGCAGCTGCCGCGCCCGGCGCACGAGGTCGTGCCAGTCGGGCACGCCTGCCGGGACGGGGCCGCGCAGCGCCTCGCGCTGGGCGC
>NZ_LWGL01000259.1 GCF_001722485.1 Cellulosimicrobium cellulans
GAGCGCGGGCAGGTCGGCGGACACGAGGGCGATGCGTCCCGCCCCGGCCGAGGCGGCGGCGCGCAGCTCGACGACGTCGGCGCAGCGCCGCGTCACCTGCAGGCCGGGCGCGTCGAGCGCCGTGACGACGTCGGCCTCGCGCGGCCCCCGCACCGCGCACAGGACGGTCTCGACGGTGGTCGCCCCGCTCACCGAGAGCCGCCCACCGGCACGACGGCGATCGACCCCTCGCCCGCGACGGCGCCGAGGACGGCCGGGAGGTGCTCCTCGGCGACGAGGACGTGGACCGTCACGGGGCCGCCGGCGACGAACGTCCCCGCCTCCTCGTCCACCTGCGCCACCGTGACGCCCTCGACGAGCGGCACCGGCTGCGCCGCCGGCTCCGGCGCGGGCTGCCCACCCGTCGCGGTGCCCGGCGCGGGCGGCACGTGCCACAGGTCGACGTCGGCGCCCGCGACGATGCGGTCCGACAGGCCGCTCGCGACCGGGACCGCGACGGCCCGCACGGCGAGGTCCTCGCCGGCGCCGAGGGCGCTGGCCGGCACGAGCTCGCCCGGCTCGACGGTCCGCAGGACCACGGTGTCGTCGGGCAGGCCGTCGCGCACGAGGAGGTACCCGTCCGTGCCTCCGCCGAGGCGCACCTCGACGGTGCGCAGGTCGTCCGCGGTGATGACGTCGCCGGGCGTGAGGACGCCGTCGGCCGCGTACACGGCGTCGGTCCGTCCGGCGGCGCTCACCGCCCAGGAGCCGAGCGCCACCGACAGCGCGACGACGACCACGCCGACGAGCAGGCGCGGGTCGCGCCAGGTCGGCCGGCGCAGGCGTGCCGCCGTGTGCGGCCGGGCGGCGGTGGGCACGTCCCGTCCGGGGCGGTCCAGGGTCGTCGTCATCGGGGTCCTTCCGTGGTGGATCTGCGGGCGCGGGCGGGCCGGCGGCCCGGTGGCGGCACGTTCATGGTGGCGGGTCGGCGCGTCCCGTGGGAGAGGGTGTGGACAACCGCCTGGGCCGCGGTCCTGCGTGCCACACTGACGGCATGGCTCAGCGCTTCCTCACCCTCGCCGACGTCACGGAGGAGCTCAACATCTCCGCCGCGCAGGCGTACTCGCTGGTGCGTTCGGGCGAGCTGCCGGCGATCCAGGTCGGAGGCCGGGGCCAGTGGCGCGTCGAGGCGAGCGAGCTGGAGGCGTACATCCAGCGCATGTACGCGCAGACACGCCGGCGCATCGAGGCGGGCGAGCTGGAGGGCTGATCCCGCGCGGGGTGCCCTCACCGCACGACCACGCCGGCCACCGTGTCGCTCACGCACAGGAGCGCGGACCACGGCACCACGCGGGCGCCGTCGTGCACGCCGGGTCCCGTCTCCACGTCGACGTGGTCCTTGCCGACACGGGCGATCCAGCCCGGGTGCACGCCCGCGGTCGTGCGGACCTGGACCGGGAGCCGGTCGCGCATGAGGGCGCGCAGCGCGTGCCCGAGGCCGAGGCGCCCGGAGCGCGCGCCGTCCCCGGGGCGCGCGAACCGGCCGAGACCGGTGACGGACGCGACCGCCGCGATCGGGACGAGGTGCTGACGCCCCTGGTCGCCGACGAGGACCCACTCCGCGGCGACCTCGTGCAGCCGCCCCGTGACGCGTGACCCGTCGTGCAGCTCGAGCGTGACGGGCCCGGTCGTGCCGCGGAGGCGTTCGACCAGCGTCAGCGTCGCCTGCTCGGCGCGCGTGAGGTCCGCGACGGCGTCCGTCAGCTCCGCCCGCTCGGCGGCGGCGAGCTGTGCCGCGAGGTCGTCGAACAGGGCTTCCCATCGCACGCGGAACACCGTACCGGGTGGTCCGGCGGCCGCGTGCCGTTCATCCACAGGCCCCTTCCTGTCTGGACAAACGACATCCCGACACCCTTGAATGCTCCCAGCGACATCAAACTGCATCAAACGACATCAACGACGTCGACCGGCTCCCTGCCGGCGCGGACAGGAGCGGACGACCATGCGGCGACGGACGGAACGGACCGGCCCGGGACCCGAGGCGAGCGCCGGCGACACCGGCCCCATCGCGCTCCTCGCGCTCCTCGTCGTCGCGATGGCCGCGGCGGTGACCGCCCTGGCCGTCCGCGCGGCGCAGGTGGTCGCGACCCTCCCGACGCCCCGCGTGGAGTCGTACCTCGAGCTCCCCGTGCTCGCGGGCGGCGCGCTCGCGGCGGTGTGGGTCGGGCTGAGCGCGCTCGTCGCGCTCGTGTGCGTCGTCGCCCGGTCGGCGGGGCGCACGTGGTCGCGGGGCGAGCGGCTCGTCGTGCGCCACGCCCCCGCGGTCGTGCGCCGCGCAGCGCGGATCGGCGTGAGCGTCAGCGTCGGAGCAGGGCTCGTCCTCGGCGGCGGCGCCGCGCACGCCGCCGAGCCGGACGCCGGCGACCACACGCCCGTCGCGGCCGTGGTCGACCTCGGGTGGCGCCCCTCTGCCCCGCAGGTCGAGCCGGGGACGGCCGGAGCTCCCGGAACGGCGGCCACCCCGGAGGCCACCGGCGCCGTGGACGCGCCCGGAGCCCCGGGAGCCCACGACGCCACGGACCCCGCCGCCGCACCGGCACCCACCGGTACCCCGACGCCGGCCGCCCCAGAGGCCCTCCCCGACGACGTCGCCGTCGCCGAGCAGGCAGGCAGGCACGGCGGCAAGCACGGCGGCAAGCACCTCGACGAGCGGGCCGGCACGCAGGCCGACGCGCAGGCCGACGTGCCCGGCGCGCCGTCGTCCGCCGCGGCGACGCCGGACCACGAC
>NZ_LWGL01000260.1 GCF_001722485.1 Cellulosimicrobium cellulans
CGCCGCCCGTGCCGCCTCCCGGGACCGAGCTCGTGCGGCGCGGTGCCGGACCGTCGTCGACCCCGCGGCCCGGTGACGGCGCGGGTCGGGAGCGCGACGTCGTCTCGCACGGCATGGCGCAGCGGCTCGCGGAGCGCGACGCGATGCGCCGCCACCGCCTGCTGCGCCGCGTGCTGGCCTGGGCGACCGCGGTCCTCGTCGCGGCCGGCCTCGGCTGGGTGCTGCTCTTCTCGCCCGTGCTGGGTCTCGACCCCGCGCGCGTCACGATCAGCGGCGAGGGGACGGTGATCGACCCCGCGCAGGTCGCGACCGTCGTGGGGGAGGCGGCCGGGACGCCTCTGCCGCGTCTCGACACGGTCGCGCTGCGCGAGCGCGTGCTCGACCTCAACGGCGTCCGGGACGTGGAGATCCGCCGGGCCTGGCCCACCGGGCTCGACGTGCGTCTCGAGTCGCGCGAGCCCGTGGTCGCCGTGCCGGCCGACGGCGGGTTCGCCCTGCTCGACGCCGACGGCGTCCGGGTCCGCACGGACCCGGTGGCCCCGGAGGGCCTGCCGCAGGTCGAGGTCCCGCTCGACGACGCCGACCCGCGTGCGCTCGACGCGGCGATCGTGCTGCTCAACGCGCTCCCGCCGGACCTGCGCGCGGAGGTGCAGCACGTGTCCGCGTCCACGCGCGACGCGGTCGTCATGCGCCTGCGCGACGGCGACACGGTCGAGTGGGGGAGCGCGGAGGACGCGGCGCTCAAGGTCCGGGTGCTGCAGACGTTGCGGGCCGTGCCGGAGAACGCCGCGGTGACGGTGTTCGACGTCTCCGCGCCGACGCTCCCGGTGACCCGATGAGGGACGGCGCGGGCGGTGCCGGGACACCGGCCGGGAGCGACTCGGAGACGGCGGGCGGGAACGTCCTGGAGAGGATCACCGACACGCGCGCGCGGGTCGTTGATGATCGGTACGTCGGCACCTACCGTCGACACGTGAACAACCTGACATAACTCTAACCTTCTAGTTGAGGGTGAAGGTTCAGGGCGACAGATCGAGAGGCATCGACGTGGCAACTCCGCAGAACTACCTGGCAGTGATCAAGGTGGTCGGCATCGGCGGCGGTGGCGTGAACGCCGTCAACCGGATGATCGAGGTCGGCCTCAAGGGTGTCGAGTTCATCGCCATCAACACCGACGCGCAGGCGCTGCTGATGTCGGACGCCGACGTCAAGCTCGACGTCGGCCGCGAGCTCACGCGCGGCCTCGGTGCCGGCGCGGACCCGGAGGTCGGCAAGAAGGCGGCCGAGGACCACGCGGACGAGATCGAGGACGTCCTGCGCGGGGCGGACATGGTCTTCGTCACCGCGGGCGAGGGCGGCGGCACGGGCACCGGCGGCGCGCCGGTCGTCGCGCGCATCGCCCGGTCGCTCGGCGCGCTCACCGTCGGTGTCGTCACGCGGCCGTTCACGTTCGAGGGCCGCCGCCGCTCCGTCCAGGCCGAGCAGGGCATCGAGAACCTGCGCAACGAGGTCGACACGCTCATCGTCATCCCCAACGACCGCCTGCTGTCGATGTCGGACCGCAACGTCAGCGCGCTGCAGGCCTTCCACCAGGCCGACCAGGTGCTCCTGTCCGGCGTCCAGGGCATCACCGACCTCATCACCACGCCCGGCCTCATCAACCTCGACTTCGCCGACGTCAAGTCGGTCATGCAGGGCGCGGGCAGCGCGCTCATGGGCATCGGGTCGGCGCGGGGCGAGGACCGCGCGGTCCAGGCGGCCGAGCTCGCCATCTCCTCGCCGCTGCTCGAGGCGAGCATCGACGGCGCCCACGGCGTGCTGC
This sequence comes from Cellulosimicrobium cellulans, assembly GCF_001722485.1. Lineage (GTDB taxonomy): Bacteria > Actinomycetota > Actinomycetes > Actinomycetales > Cellulomonadaceae > Cellulosimicrobium > Cellulosimicrobium cellulans_A. Next base: position 1,823 of record NZ_LWGL01000260.1, read on the forward strand.
TGTCGATCCAGGGCGGCTCGGACCTCGGCCTGTTCGAGATCAACGAGGCGGCCCGGCTCGTGCACGAGGCGGCGCACACCGAGGCGAACATCATCTTCGGCGCGGTCATCGACGACGCGCTCGGCGACGAGGTGCGCGTGACCGTCATCGCCGCGGGCTTCGACGGCGGCGCCCCGCAGTCGCGCACCGACGGGCGCGGTCTCGGGCAGGTCGCCGGCGGGTCGCAGCGCCCGGCGACGAGCGCGGTCCCGGCCGTGCCCGGTGCGCGCCCGGCGGCCGGCCCGGCGCCCACCACGGGGGCCCACGTCCTGCCGCGCCCGCTCGTGCCGATCTCCTCGGAGGGCGACGACGTCCCGGTGACGCTCGACGGCGGCCCCGGCCCGGTGCCGGTCCAGCCGGCGGCCGCGACGCCGACGTTCACCGTCGTCGCCTCGGAGCCGGAGCCCGGCTACAACGCCGACCCGGCGCGCACCGCGCAGAACCCGTCCGTCGACGTGCCTCCGCGCATGTACGACGAGGAGCCCGTGCGTCGCAAGGTCGAGGAGCTGGACGTCCCCGACTTCCTCAAGTGAGCCACCCCCACGTGCTCGAGGTCGACCTGGGCCCGGGGGTCCGCGCCGGCTTCACCACGCGGGCGGGTGGCGTGTCGCCCGCGCCCTGGGCCTCGCTCAACCTGGGGCTCGGCGTGGAGGACGACGCGGCGCGGGTGCGCGAGAACCGCGCCCGCGCGTCGACGTGGCTGGGGCGGCCGGTCCACTTCTCGACGCAGGTGCACGGCACCGGCGTCGCCGTCGTGGCTGCACCGGTCGGCGCGGCGGAGCGGGACGCGGGCGCGCCCGACACGGTCGGCGAGGCGGACGCGCTGGTGGCCGCCGACGGCGCCGGTCTCGGCGTGCTCGTCGCGGACTGCGTCCCCGTGCTCCTCGCCGACGCGCGGGC
>NZ_LWGL01000261.1 GCF_001722485.1 Cellulosimicrobium cellulans
GCACCGCGCGCTCCAGGGCGTCGTCGTCGGCCCGGGCGGAGCGCCGCGAGCGCAGCCACAGGGCGAGCAGGGCGCTGCGCGGCAGCGCGCCGGGCGCGGACGCCGACCCCGCCGCGGACCCGTCGGACGAATGGGAAACCACGTCGGCCAACCTATAGGGTCGGGGACCATGAGCGCGGTTCTCGACCTGAAGGGCGTCACCGTCCGACGCGGCGGCAAGGCCATCCTCGACGCGGTGGACTGGCGGGTGAACGAGGGGGAGCGCTGGGTCGTCCTGGGCCGCAACGGCGCCGGGAAGACGACGCTCCTGCAGGTCGCGTCGGCCCGCCTGCACCCCACGACCGGCACGGCAGACGTGCTGGGGGAGCGGCTCGGGCGCGTGGACGTCTTCGAGCTGCGCACGCGGGTCGGTCTGGCGTCGGCCGCGCTCGCCGAGACCATCCCCGCCGACGAGACGGTGCGCGACGTCGTCCTCACCGCCGCGTACGGGGTGACCGGCCGCTGGCGCGAGAGCTACGAGGAGTTCGACACCGAGCGCGCCGACGACCTGCTGCGCGCGTTCGGGGTGGACGGCCTCGCGGACCGCCGCTTCGGCACCCTGTCCGAGGGCGAGCGCAAGCGCACGCAGATCGCGCGGTCGCTCATGACGGACCCGGAGGTGCTCCTGCTCGACGAGCCGGCCGCGGGCCTCGACCTCGGCGGTCGTGAGGAGCTCGTGGGCGCGCTCGGCGAGCTCGCGGGGGACTCGCGCTCGCCCGTGCTCGTGCTCGTGACGCACCACGTCGAGGAGATCCCGCCGGGCTTCACGCACGTCATGCTCCTGCGCGACGGCGCGGTCCACCGCGCCGGGCCGATCCGCGAGGTCCTCACCGCGGAGAACCTCAGCGAGGCCTTCGGGCTCCCGTTGCTCGTCGCGCACGGGGGCGGCCGCTGGATGGCACGCGCCGCGCGACCCTGAGACCGCGGCGTGCGGGGCCCGGCGCGGCGAACCGCGGCCGGGCGTGCGAGACCCCGGATAGTCCGGTAAAGTCATCGTAAAGACCGCACGTCGAACGGGGGTCGAGATGGACTGGCTGCTGTGGGTCGGGGCCGGGTTGCTCCTCGCGCTGATCGAGATCATCTCCCTCGACCTCGTCCTCGTGATGTTCGCCGGCGGCGCCCTGGCCGCGGCCGGCGTGAGCGCGGCGGGCGGGCCGCTGTGGCTGCAGATCGTGACGTTCGCCGTCGTGAGCGTGATCCTGCTCCTGACCCTGCGGCCGTGGCTCCTGCGGCACCTGCGCGACCGCGTGCCGCTCGCTGAGACCAACGTCGCCGCGCACGTGGGCCGTGCCGCGCTCGCCGTCGACCGCGTCACCCCGGTCGGCGGCCGCGTGAAGCTCGCGGGCGAGGTCTGGACCGCACGCACCGAGCCGGGCACCGCCGAGATCCCGAGCGGTGCCGAGGTCCGGGTCGTGCGCATCGACGGGGCCACCGCCGTCGTGGCACCGCTGCCGGCGACGCACCCGAACGGCTCGTGACCTGCTCGTGGCGCCGACCGCGCACCGCGACCCGACGCCCTCCGCCGGACCGCGGCGGGCACCGACGACCTGGAGGTAGCCGATGAACGACCTCAGCCCCGGAACGATCCTCGCGTACGTCGTCCTCGCGCTCGTCCTGATCGTCGTGGTCGTGGCGCTCGTCAAGGCGGTGCGGATCGTCCCCCAGGCCGTGGCGCTCATCGTCGAGCGGCTCGGGCGCTACTCGCGCACGCTCGAGCCGGGCCTGCACCTGCTGGTCCCGTTCGTCGACCGGGTCCGGGCGTCGGTCGACCTGCGCGAGCAGGTCGTGTCGTTCCCGCCGCAGCCGGTCATCACCTCCGACAACCTCGTCGTGAGCATCGACACGGTCATCTACTTCCAGGTGACCGACCCGAAGTCCGCGGTGTACGAGATCGCCAACTACATCACCGCGATCGAGCAGCTCACCGTGACGACGCTGCGCAACGTCATCGGCTCCATGGACCTCGAGCAGACGCTCACGAGCCGCGACCAGATCAACGGCCAGCTCCGCGGCGTCCTCGACGAGGCGACCGGCCGCTGGGGGATCCGCGTCAACCGCGTCGAGCTCAAGTCGATCGACCCGCCGCCGAGCGTGCAGGGCTCGATGGAGCAGCAGATGCGCGCCGAGCGCGACCGTCGCGCCGCCATCCTCACCGCGGAGGGCGTCAAGCAGTCCCAGGTCCTCACGGCCGAGGGCGAGAAGCAGGCCGCGATCCTGCGGGCCGAGGGTGACGCGCAGTCCCAGATCCTGCGCGCCGAGGGCGAGGCGCGTGCGATCCTCCAGGTGTTCGACGCGATCCACGAGGGCGACGCCGACCCCAAGCTCCTCGCGTACCAGTACCTGCAGATGCTCCCGCAGATCGCGAACGGCACCGCGAGCAAGCTGTGGGTCGTGCCCACGGAGTTCACGGCGGCCCTCGGGTCGATCGCCCAGGGCTTCGGGGTCCCGGGCGGGGGTGGCGCGGCGGCGCCCGCCGACGGGACGTCGTCGTCCGACGAGGCGACGGTCGCGGCGCGGCGCGGGCGCGACCGCGAGCGTGTGGAGCTCGGGACGCCGTCGCTGACGGACCCGGCGGAGGCGCTCGCGGAGGCCCGCCGGCAGGCGGAGGCCGCGACGGCCGACGCGACGAGCTCGGGCACGCGGTCCGGTCTGCCGTTCGACCCGCAGACCGAGATCGGCCTGCACCCCGGCGGGGAGGACCAGCGGCCCGCCCCG
>NZ_LWGL01000262.1 GCF_001722485.1 Cellulosimicrobium cellulans
CGGGGTCCAGGCCGCCGCGGGCGCGTCGCGGGCCGACGCGGCCCAGCCGCCGTACGCGGTGCCGCGCACGAGCGCGCCGGACACCACCACGGAGCCCGAGGTCTACACCGCCACGCAGAAGGCGTTCGTCGCGCCGCCGGCGCCCGGAGGGCGCGGCCTCGCCGCCGCGCCGTACGCCGGTGTCGGACGACGCGTGCTCGCCTACGTGGTCGACGCGGCGGTCCCGGGGATCCTCGCTCTCGCGGTGATCCTCGTCGGCACCGCCCTCACCGGGGTGCCGCTGCTGGGCGGCGTCCGCGAGGTCACCGCCGAGGAGGCGTCGACCCTGCTCGGGCGGCTGGCCGTCGTGTACGTCGCGGCCGCGGTCGTCGCGCTCGCGTGGTGGGTCTGGACCTGGGTCTGGGAGGGCTCCACCGGCAAGACGCTCGGCAACCTCGCGACCGGCATCCGCACGCTCGACGCCTCGACGCGCACGCCGGTCGGGTTCGGCCGGGCGTTCGTGCGCTGGCTCGTCGTGGGCGCCGGCGCGGTCGTGCTCTGGGTCGGCCAGTGGCTCGTCGTCCTGAGCCCCGCCTTCGACTCCTCGGGCCGCCGGCAGGGCTGGCAGGACAAGGCCGCGCGGGCCGTCGTCGTGGACGCGCGCGGCGTGCCCGACGCGGGTCGCCCCCGCGACGGCATCACGCCGCGGGCCGCGACGCCCTCTCCCGAGGTCGTCGCGCCCGGCGGGCCGTCCGCGCCCGGTCCGTGGTCCGCGCCCAGCGCCCCGCCCGCGCCCCGCCAGGACCCCGTGCCGTCCGGCCCTGCGCCGTCCGGCCAGGCACCCACCGGCCCCGTGCCGAACGGTGCCGCGCCGGCACCGGACCTGCCGGACCCGTGGGCGTTCCCGTCCTCCGCCGCGCCGCCCGCGGGCGGCCTCATCACCGGCGTGCCGGGGATGTCCGCGCCGACGGCCCCGGCGCAGCCCGCGCCGTCGGTCCCCGCCCAGCCCGCGCCGTCGGTCGCCCAGCCCGCGCAGCCCACACCCGCGCCCGAGGAGCCCGACTGGGACAGCACGCGCATGAGCGCGCGCGACCTCGGGGCGATGGAGCCGGCGCCGGTCGTCACGGCCGTGCTGGAGCTCGAGTCGGGCGAGCGGCGCCTGATCGACGGTCCCGCGCTCGTCGGGCGCAACCCGCAGGCCGCGGAGGGCGGGGACTGGATCCTCGTCGCCGTCGAGGACCCGACGCGGTCGGTGTCGAAGACGCACGCCGAGCTCGGCGTCGACCCCGGCGGCCTGTGGGTCACCGACCGCGGCTCGACGAACGGCACCGTCGTCTCCGTGCCCGGCACGCCCCCGCGCGTCGTGGAGCCGGGCGCGCGCGTCCGCGTCCCGGTGGGTGCGACCATCCACGTCGGCGACCGCCGCCTCCTCGTCCACCCGGGGTCCGTGTGAGCGCCGAGGTCGAGGTGCACCTGGCGTGGGGCGCGGCGTCCCACCGCGGCGCCCGGCGCCTGCTCAACGAGGACCGCTTCCTCGTCTCCCGGTCCGTCTTCCTCGTCGCGGACGGCATGGGCGGCCACGAGGCGGGCGAGGTCGCGAGCGCGACGGCGGTCGACGCCCTGCGCCCGCTCGCCGACCTCGACGTCGTCACGCCCGACGACGTCCGCACGTGCCTGGCCGTCGCGCAGGAGAACGTGCGCGCGATCGTCACCGACCCGGGCCGCGGCGCCGGGACCACCCTCACCGGGGTGGCCGTCGCCGAGCAGGACGGCGTCCCGTACTGGCTCGTGATCAACGTCGGCGACTCGCGGACCTACCACCTGTCGGGCGGCCGGCTGGACCAGGTGAGCGTCGACCATTCCGAGGTGCAGGAGATGGTCGACGCCGGCCTCCTCACGCGCGGCGAGGCGCTGACCCACCCGCGCCGGCACGTCGTCACGCGCGCGCTGGGCTCGCGCACCGAGCCCCGGCCGGACTTCTGGTACGTGCCGATCGAGCGGCACGACCGTGTCCTCGTGTGCTCGGACGGGCTGACGGGCGAGCTGTCCGACGAGCGCATCACCGAGATCCTCCTCGAGCACCCGGACCCGCAGGGGGCCGCCGAGCGGCTCGTGCACGAGGCCATCGTCGCCGGTGGGCGGGATAACATCACTGTCGTCGTGGTGGACGCCACCGGCGTGTCCGGCGACACGAGCGGCGGGAGCACGGCTCCCCGTGACCGCGAGCCCGGGTCGGCCCCGGCGATCGACGAGGACACGTTGCCCAGGGAGGTACGTCTGCAGATGGGGGACCCGACGTGACGCTGCGCTACGCCCCGGGCGAGGCGCGCGCCCTGGTGCGGGGCGGGGCCGTCGTCCTCCTGCCCGCTCCGGTCGACGCGCCCGTCCTGGAGCAGCTGTGGGACCAGCTCGGCACCGAGCCGGGCGTGGTGGAGGTGCTGCAGGTCCTCACGGGCGCCTTCGGCTCGAGCCTGCGCACCGTCCCGCCGTTCGCCGTCGCCGTCGTGACGGACCGCCGTGCGCACGTCGCCGTGCGCGGCGCGCTCTCGGTGACGCTCGAGGTCGGGGACGGCGAGCGCGTCCACGTCGACGGCGACGACGTCACGACGTGGTCCGAGCGGGTCGTCGACGACGTCGCGGACGAGGGCGCGACGGCGCGTCGTAGGCGAGGCGGGCGAGCGCCTCACCGGCCCCTGACCGCCCGTGCCCGTGTCAGCCGCGCGCGGCTCGGGCCGCCGGACCCTCCCCGTCGCCGCGACGGTCG
>NZ_LWGL01000263.1 GCF_001722485.1 Cellulosimicrobium cellulans
GGCTCGTCGCCGGAGGGCGGCGTGGTCGTGACCTCCACGGGCGGCTCGGAGGTCGTGCCCGGCGTCTCGCCAGGACTCGGCAGCCCGGAGTCGTAGACGCCGCCGAGCGCGTCGGCGTGCCGGCGCGCGAAGCCGGCGGTCTCGCCCAGCAGGGCCTGCACGGCCGGGTCGGCCACGGCGGGCGCGGCGTCGTCCGCCAGCTCCGCCACCGCCAGCGCGTCCTCGACGGCGGCGCGGCGCACGACCTCGCGGGCGTCGGGGCTCGGCTCCGTGGGCGCCGGGGTCTCCAGCCGGAGGCCGCACCCGGCGACGACCGTCGTGACCGCGACGAGCAGGGCCGCGAGGGCCGTGCCGGGGCGGTGACGACGCGGTCCGCGGGCCGTGGGGCGTGCCGCTGCCGGACGTCCGCCGGCCGGTCGTGCGGCGTCCGCCGCGGTCGCGTGGGGTCTCATCGGGGGCGATGATGTCATGCCCGGGGCACGCGAGTCGTTACGCTGGTCCCTGGTCAGCAGTCAGCACAACAACACACCGGTCGTATCCGTGCCCGGCGTGGGAGCGGACGGGAGTCGAGTGATGGCAGGGCAGGCGGGCGGGCAGCCCGGCAAGGGGTCCGGAGGGGGCGCCGCCGAGGCGCTCCGCGAGGGCGTCCGACGCGGGATCGAGCCGGTGGTGCAGGAGGCCGGGCTGTTCCTCGAGGACGTCACCGTCTCGCGCGCGGGCGCCCGGTCGGTCGTCCGCGTCGTGCTGGACCTTCCCGAGGACGCCGAGGGCAGCCTCGACCTCGACACGGTGGCCGAGGTGTCGCGCCCGATCTCCGCCGCGCTCGACGAGGTCGACGTCCTCCCGGGCGCGTACACCCTCGAGGTCTCCACGCCCGGCACCGACCGCGCGCTCACGGAGCGGCGGCACTTCCGCCGCGCCCGGGGCCGGCTCGTGCGGCTCGTCCTCGCCGACGGCACCGCCGTCGAGGGGCGCCTGCGGGACGTGGACGACGCCCTCCACCTGGAGGTCGCCGGCGCGCGCGGGCGCACCGAGGAGCGCGCCGTGCCGCTCGAGCAGGTCGTGCGCGGCCACGTGCAGGTCGAGCTCAAGCGCGCCCTCGACGCGGACCTGCCCGAGCTCGACGACGCCGCGGCGGCCGAGACCGACGCCGACCACCGGACCGCCGGCCGCGGTCCCGACGACGAGGAGGCCTGACCGATGGACATCGACATGAGCACGCTGCGGCTGCTCGAGCGCGAGAGGGACATCAGCCTCGACGTGCTCGTCGCCGCGATCGAGCAGGCGCTGCTGTCGGCCTACCACCGCACCCCCGACGCCTACTCCCGGGCGCGGGTCGAGCTGGACCGCCGGACCGGCCACGTGACCGTGTGGGCGCGCGAGGAGCTGCCCGCGCCGGAGACGGACGACGAGGACGCCCCGCGCGGCCCCGTCGAGTACGGGCCCGAGTTCGACCACACCCCGGCCGACTTCGGCCGCATCGCGACGTCGACCGCGCGCCAGGTGATCGTCCAGCGCCTGCGCGACGCCGAGGACGACCAGATCCTCGGCACGTTCCGCGGCAAGGAGGGCGAGGTCCTCGCGGGCGTCATCCAGCAGGGCCGCGACCCGCGCGTCGTGCTCGTCGACGTCGGCGGCACGGAGGCGGTGCTCCCGCCGCACGAGCAGGTCCCGACCGAGGAGTACGTGCACGGCGAGCGCCTGCGCGCCTACGTGCTCGAGGTCGCCCGGGGAATGAAGGGCGCCCAGATCACGTTGAGCCGGACGCACCCGAACCTCGTGCGCAAGCTCTTCGAGCTCGAGGTCCCGGAGGTCGCCGACGGGTCCGTCGAGATCACGGCGATCGCCCGGGAGGCGGGGCACCGCACCAAGGTGGCGGTCCGCTCGACCGTCCCCGGCCTCGGCGCCAAGGGCGCGTGCATCGGCCCGATGGGCTCGCGCGTGCGGGCCGTCATGGCCGAGCTCCACGGGGAGAAGATCGACATCGTCGACCACAGCGACGACCCGGCGCGGTTCGTCGCGAACGCGCTCTCGCCGGCGCGCGTGTCGTCGGTCACCGTAGTCGACGCCGAAGCCCGCGCCGCCCGCGTGGTGGTCCCGGACTTCCAGCTCTCGCTCGCGATCGGCAAGGAGGGGCAGAACGCCCGCCTCGCCGCCAAGCTCACCGGCTGGCGCATCGACATCCGCTCCGACGAGGGCGGCCCGGACGCCACGCCGTCCGGTGGGCACGAGGCCGTCGGGGGCGCCGCTCCCGCAGGTCGCGGGCCTGCCGACCGGTAGGGCACGGGTGGTACGGTCACGTTCGACGGGGCAGCGCGCTAGACTGTCCCCGACCGGGCCGCGAGCCCGCACGACGACCATGCCCACGGACACCCTCCCGGACCTCCCGGGGACAGGACCCGTCCGGACGTGCGTCGGCTGCCGGGAACGCGACCTGAGATCCGTCCTCCTCCGTCTGGTCGTCGACCGGTCCGGCACGAGCACCGACGAGCCCCGGCTCGTGGTCGACGCCGGGCGGTCGCTCCCAGGGCGCGGCGCCTGGGTCGAGCCGAACAGCGCCTTCTCGGTCTCGGTCGACGGCGGGACGACCGCGCCCTCCTCCGCCGACATGGTCTCGGCCGACGTCATCGCGCCGACGACGAGCGCGCCGCCGTCGGCGGTC
>NZ_LWGL01000264.1 GCF_001722485.1 Cellulosimicrobium cellulans
CGCCGAGCGCCCGGACCCGACGGCCGACCGCGGCGACCCCCTCGCCGCCGCGCGCGAGCTCACCGTGCGCCGGCTCGCGCTGCTCACGGGTGGGACGGGCGGCCTGGGAGCGGTCGTGGTGCCGGGCTCGCCGGCCGAGGCCACCGACGCGGCTCTGCTCGCCGAGCTCGAGGGCGTGGAGGTGCTCGACGCCCAAGCCGAGGTGTTCGACGTGCGAGCGGCCGCGGCCCCGCCCGACGGCACGGTGGGACCGGGCACCGCAGGACCAGGCACCGCAGGACCAGGCACCGCAGGACCGGGCACCGCAGAACCGGGCACCGCAGAACCGGGCACCGTAGAACCGGGCACCGTAGAACCGGACACCGCGGAGCCGGGTCCCGCCGAGGTGGTCGCGGTGGAGGTCGACTACGCGGTGAGCGCCCACCGGCAGCGCTCCGGCGGCGAGGACGTCCACGTGCCGCAGACGCCGCGTACCACCGTCGTGCTCGTGCTGCGCTGGACCGGCGACGCGTGGCGCGTGGCCGAGGTGCGCTGAACCTCCTGCGGGGTCAGCGCTCGACGACCCAGCGCGCCGCGGCGTCGAGGTCGGTGTCGGTGAACCGGAACCCGCTGGCCTCGAGCACCGTCGGCAGGGCGCGCTGGGAGCCGAGGACGTCGGTCGCGAGCTCGCCGAGCACGACCTTCAGCGCGACGGAGGGGACGTGCACGAGCGCCGGGCGGTGCAGCGCGCGGGCCAGCGCGCGCGTGACCTCGGCGTTCGTCGACGGGCGCGGCGCGCACAGGTTGACGGGCCCGTGGACGGGGGCCGTGAGCAGGTGGCACAGGGCCGCGACCTCGTCGCGCAGCGTGATCCAGCTCCAGTACTGGCTGCCGCGCCCGAGCGGCCCGCCGACACCGAGCCGCAGGAACGGCAGCAGGCGCCCGAGCGCGCCGCCCTCGGGCGCGAGGACGATCCCCGTGCGCGCGAGGACGACCCGGACGCCGGCCTCCTGCGCCGGTCGCGCGGCGGCCTCCCACTCGCGCACGAGGCGCGCGAGGAAGCCGTCGCCGGACGTCGAGGTCTCGGTGAGGACCTGGGCGCCGCGGTCGCCGTAGTACCCGATCCCCGAGCCCTGCACCAGCACCGGCGCGGGGGCGTCGAGCGCGGCGAGCGTCCGCGCGAGCAGCCCGGTCGTGCGCGTGCGGGACGTGAGCAGCTCGCGCTTGTAGGCGGCGGTCCACCGGCGCTCGCCGATCCCGGCGCCCGCGAGGTTGACGACGGCGTCCGCCCCCTCGAGGACGGCCGGGTCGAGGATGCCGGCACCCGGGTCCCACTCGCGCTCGTGCGCCGTCTGCGGCGGGCGGCGCACGAGCCGGCGCACGCGGTGCCCGTCCGCGCGCAGCCGTTCCAGCAGCTCGCTCCCGATGAGCCCGTGCGAGCCCGCCACGACGATGTCCATGGGCCTCACCGTACGGGGCGCCGACGTCGCCGGACACCCGGCGCCGCGGCGCGCGCCGGCCCGGACGGCCGAGGGCCCCGACCGCGGTGCGGTCGAGGCCCTCGGTGGGGACGGAGCGTCCGTCAGAGGCCGACCTCGGACTCGAAGGCGCCCTCCTCGATGCGGTTCTTGATCGCGGTGAGGAAGCGGGCGGCGTCCGCGCCGTCGACCAGGCGGTGGTCGTAGGACAGGAAGATGAAGCACGTCGACCGGATGCCGATCGTGTCGTTCCCGTCCGCGTCGGTCACGACGACCGGGCGCTTCGTGATGGTGCCGGTGCCGAGGATCGCCACCTGGCCCACCGGGACGATCGGCGTGTCGAAGACGGCACCGCCCGAGCCCGTGTTCGTGATGGTGAACGTGGCGCCCGCGAGCTCGTCCGGGCCGACCTTGTTGGCGCGCGTGCGAGCACCGAGGTCGGCGATCTTGCGGGCGATGCCGGCGAGGTTGAGGTCGCCCGCGTCCTTGATCACCGGCACGACGAGGCCGCGCTCGGTGTCGACGGCGATCCCGACGTTCTCCTGCGGGTGGTAGACGATCTCGTCGTCGCCGTACTTCGCGTTGATCCGCGGGTACGCCTTGAGCGCCTCGACCGCGGCGAGCGTGAAGAACGGCAGGAACGTGAGGTTGGCGCCCTCACGAGCCTTGAAGTCCGCCTTCGCGCGGTTGCGCAGGGCGGCGACGCGCGTGACGTCGACCTCGACCGCGGTGGTGAGCTGCGCCTGCGTGTTGAGGGCCTCGACCATGCGGCTCGCCACGAGCTTGCGCAGGCGGCTCGTCTTCTCGGTCGTGCCGCGCAATGGCGAGACGGCCGGGACGGAGGCCTTCTTCGCGGGGGCGGGTGCCGCTGCGGGTGCGGACGCCGCGGGGGCCTTCGCCTCCTCGGCCTTGCGCGCCGCCTCGAGCACGTCCTCCTTGCGGATGCGGCCGCCGACGCCGGTGCCCGTGAGGCTCGACAGGTCGACGCCCTTCTCCGCGGCGAGCTTGCGCACGAGCGGGGTCAGGTAGGTGCCGCCGGCCTTCGCGCCGGGGGCGGGCGTCGCGCCGGGCGCGGACTGCGCCGCCGGTTCGGCCCGCTCCGGTGCCTGGGTCGACGCCGTCTGCGGGGCAGCGGGCGTGGACTCCTGCGCGGCCTGGGCCGGGACGTCCGCCTCGCTCGCCGGCGTCTCGGCAGCCGTG
>NZ_LWGL01000265.1 GCF_001722485.1 Cellulosimicrobium cellulans
CTCGACGACCGGGTGCGCGGCCCACGCCGGCGGGACCTGCGGGACGCGCGAGGGCGCGCCGACCGGCGTGGTCGGCGCGCCCTCGCGCGTGGTGCTGCCCGTCACGGAGCGGCGGCCGCGGGAAGGTTCCCCGGCTCGCCCTTCGGCGCGGGCTTCGCGTCGACGCCCGCCTCCTTGCGCTGCTCCGGCGTGATCGGCGCCGGAGCCTGCGTGAGCGGGTCGTAGCCGCCGCCGGACTTCGGGAACGCGATGACGTCGCGGATCGAGTCCGAGTGCGTGAGCAGCGCGGCGATGCGGTCCCAGCCGAACGCGACGCCGCCGTGCGGCGGGGCGCCGAACTTGAACGCGTCGAGGAGGAAGCCGAACTTCTCCTGCGCCTCCTCCGGGCCGATGCCCATGACGTCGAACACGCGCTCCTGCACGTCGCGGCGGTGGATACGGATGGACCCGCCGCCGATCTCGTTGCCGTTGCACACGATGTCGTACGCGTACGCGAGCGCGTTCCCGGGGTCCGACTCGAACGTGTCGATCCACTCCGGCGTCGGCGACGTGAAGGCGTGGTGCACCGCGGTCCACGCGGAGTTGCCCAGCGCGACGTCGCCCTCGTCGGCCGCGTCCCCGGTGGGCTTGAACAGGGGGGCGTCGACGACCCACACGAACGCCCACGCGTCCTCGTCGATCGCCCCCGTGCGCTTGGCGATCTCCTGGCGCGCGGCGCCGAGCAGAGCCCGCGAGTCGGACGTCTTGCCCGCGGCGAAGAAGACCGCGTCGCCCGGCTGCGCGCCGGTGGCCTCGCGCAGTCCGTCGCGCTCGGCGTCGGACAGGTTCTTGGCGACGGGGCCGCCGAGCGTGCCGTCCTCGCCGAACGTCACGTACGCCAGGCCGCGCGCGCCGCGCTGCTTGGCCCACTCCTGCCACGCGTCGAACTGGCGGCGCGGCTGCGACGCCCCGCCGGCCATGACGACGGCGCCGACGTACTCCGCCTGGAACACGCGGAACGGGGTGTCCTTGAAGTAGTCCGTGAGCTCGACGAGCGGGTTGCCGAAGCGCAGGTCGGGCTTGTCCGTGCCGTACAGGCGCATCGCGTCGTGGTACGTCATGCGCGGGACGGGCGTCGGGATCGTGTAGCCGACCAGCTCCCACAGGGAGACGAGGATCTTCTCGGCGAGCGCGATGACGTCGTCCTGCTCGACGAAGCTCATCTCGACGTCGAGCTGCGTGAACTCGGGCTGGCGGTCGGCGCGGAAGTCCTCGTCGCGGTAGCAGCGCGCGATCTGGTAGTAGCGCTCCATGCCGGCGACCATGAGGAGCTGCTTGAACAGCTGGGGCGACTGCGGCAGCGCGTACCACGAGCCGGGCGAGAGCCGGGCGGGCACGAGGAAGTCGCGCGCGCCCTCGGGCGTGGAGCGCGTGAGGGTCGGCGTCTCGATCTCGACGAAGTCCTCGGCGTCGAGCACGCGGCGCGCCGCCTGGTTGATCTTCGCGCGCAGGCGCAGCGCGTGGGCCGGCGCCGGACGCCGCAGGTCGAGGTAGCGGTGCTTGAGGCGCGCCTCCTCGCCGATCGTCTCCGTGTCCGCGAGCGCCGTGGAGACCTGGAAGGGCAGCGCCTCGGAGGTGTTGAGCACGACGACGTCGCTCGCGAGGACCTCGATCTCGCCCGTGGGCAGGTTCGGGTTCTCGTTGCCCTCCGGGCGGCGGGAGACCTCGCCGGTCACCTGGAGCACGAACTCGCTGCGCAGCGGGTGGGCGACGGACTCGTCGCGGATGACGACCTGGGCGATGCCGGAGGCGTCGCGCAGGTCGATGAAGGCCACTCCCCCGTGATCGCGGCGCCGGTCGACCCATCCCGTGAGGGTGACGGTCTGACCGGTGTGCTCGGCCCGCAGTGAGCCGGCCGTGTGGGTGCGGAGCACGGAGTTCGTCCTTCCAGATCGCGTGAGGGTGGGGGCGCGACGAGCGCCCGTGCGAGTCTAGTCGCTGACCGTCCACGCCCGACCAGGAGGACCGCCGTGCCGCGCACGATCGCCACCACCCGCCGCGTCGACCGCGAGGAGCTCCTCGAGCTCCTGCGCTCGCGCCACGACGGCGTCCTCGTCACGACCCGGTCCGACGGCTCGCCGCAGCTGAGCCCCGTGACGTACGGGGTCGATGACGCGGGTCGCGTCGTCGTGTCGACGTACCCGGAGCGCGCCAAGGCGGTGAACCTGCGCCGTCGCCCGCAGGCGTCGCTCCTGTCGCTCGGGCCGGGGTTCTCCGACCCGTGGGTGCAGGTGGACGGGACGGCCGAGGTGATCGAGCTGCCGGACGCCGTCGAGCCGCTCGTCGACTACTACCGTTCGATCTCCGGCGAGCACCCGGACTGGGACGAGTACCGCGCCGCTATGGTGACGCAGGGCAAGTGCCTGCTGCGCGTGACGATCACGCGCTGGGGCCCGGTCGCGACCGGCGGGTTCCCGCCGCGTCTCGCCGACGACTGACGGCAGGGGTCAGAAGAGCACCTGCTCGACGCCGGCGCCCGCGACGTCGAGCCCGCCGCCGTCGACGGGCATGCCCGCGAGCGCCCCGGCGTGCCCCCGGCGCGGCGAGGCC
>NZ_LWGL01000266.1 GCF_001722485.1 Cellulosimicrobium cellulans
AAGGACCAGGCGCCCTGGTTCTCCGGCTCGTCCTGCACCCACACGACGTCCGCGTCGCCGTACTTCGCGATCTCGGCGCGGATGCCCTCGACGTCGAGCGGGTAGAGCTGCTCGAGACGGACGATCGTGCCCGCGCCGGGCGTCGTCGGGCTGTTCTGCCAGTCCGCGCCCATGGCCGTCACGCTGCTCGCGACGACCGCGCGCCGCGGCCTCGGCCTCTCGACGTTCCTGTCCGCCGGCCACCGCGCGGACGTGTCGGGCAACGACCTCATGCAGTACTGGCAGGACGACCCGGCGACGCAGGTCGTGTGCCTGTACCTCGAGTCCATCGGCAACCCGCGCAAGTTCTCGCGCATCGCGCGCCGCCTCGCGTCCGTCAAGCCGGTCGTCGTGGTCACGGCCGGCCGGTCGGGGCACGTCGTGCCGCCGGGGCACGCCGTGCGCTCGACGCAGGCGCCGCGCCGCACGCTCGAGGAGATGCTCCGCCAGTCCGGCGTCATCCGGGCCGAGAACACGCACCACATGATCGACATCGCGCAGCTCCTCGCGCACCAGCCGCTGCCCGCGGGGCGGCGCGTGGGGGTCCTCGCGAGCTCGGCGTCCCTCGCCGCGCTCGTGGCCGAGGCCGCCGTCTCCGCGGACCTCGTCGTCTCCCACACCGACTTCGTCAGCGAGGACGCCTCGGCCGAGCGCGTCGCCGAGGCGGTGGAGGCCGTCTACGCGCCCGACGCGTGCGACGTCGTCGTCGTGGTCCAGGTGCCGACCGTGCGGCCGCGGCGCGCCGACGTCTCGCAGGCGGTCGCCCGCGCCGCGGCCCGCACGGGCCGCACGACGGTGGCGAGCATGCTCGGGCTCCACGGCCTGCCCGACGAGCTGTCCGCGCCCGACCCGCACGCGCCGCAGGACGGCGCCGCGCCGGCCACGTCCCGGGTGCCCGCGTACTCGACGCCCGAGGACGCCGTCGCGGCGCTCGGGGCCGTCGTGCGCTACGCCCGCTGGCGCGAGACCGACCACGGTGCGCCCGTGCGGCCGGCCGGCGTCGACACCGTGCGGGCCCGTGCGCTCGTCGAGCGAGCGCTCGCGGGGTCCCCGGAGACGGACCTCGAGCCCGAGGCGGCCGCCGAGCTCCTCGCGTGCTACGGGGTGCGCGTGTGGCCCGCGCGCCGCGTGCGGACGGCGGACGAGGCCGTCGCCGCGGCGCACGAGATCGGCTGGCCGGTCGCGCTCAAGAGCACCGCCGCGGCCCTGCGCCACCGCGCCGACCTCGGGGGGGTGCGCCTCGTCATCGCCGACGAGGCGGAGCTGCGCGCCGACGTGGAGCAGATGCGCGCGTCGCTGGCCGCCGTCGTGCCGAGCGCGGCGGACGCGCCGTTCGAGGTGCAGGCCATGGCCGACGCGGGCGTCGCGTGCGTCGTCCGCTCCACCGAGGACCCGCTCTTCGGGCCCGTCGTCTCGTTCGGGCTCGCCGGCGACGCCGTCGACCTCCTCGACGACGTCGCGTACGGCGTGCCGCCGCTCACCGACGTCGACGTCGCGGCGATGGTCCGGTCCGTGCGGGCCGCCCCGCGCCTCTTCGGCTACATGGGCGCGCCCGCCGTCGCCACGGCCGCGCTCGAGGACGTGCTCGCGCGCGTGTCCGTGCTCGCCGACGACCTGCCCGAGGTGCGCAGCCTCGAGCTGCACCCCGTCGTCGTGTCCGAGCACGGGGCGGCCGTGCTCAGCGCGCGCGTCCGCCTGGGCGACGCCCAGCGCGCCGACGCGCTGCGGCGCGCGCTCCCGGGCTGAGCCACGTCGCCGCGCGACGGCGACCGCACCGCGTGTCGCGGGCTGGCCCCG
The DNA here is from genome assembly GCF_001722485.1 of Cellulosimicrobium cellulans. Taxonomy (GTDB): domain Bacteria; phylum Actinomycetota; class Actinomycetes; order Actinomycetales; family Cellulomonadaceae; genus Cellulosimicrobium; species Cellulosimicrobium cellulans_A. Next base: position 1,837 of record NZ_LWGL01000266.1, read on the forward strand.
GCCTCCCGGCGGGTGGGAGAATGCGCGGGTGCCCTCCACGACCTCCGACGCCGCGCCGCACGCGGCCCCCGACGCCTGGACCGACCTGACCGCCCAGCTCCACCGTGCCGGCTACTACCCGGAGCTCGTCGCGGACGTCCTCGACGTCGCGGTCGCGGGCGAGGAGATCGTCTCCCACCTGGTGCTGCCCGAGACGACGTTCGACGCGTCGGAGGTGCGGCGCCACCTCACCGTCCTCGTGCTCACGCCGACGCGGCTCGTCACGGCGCACGTGGACGACCACCCGGCGGACAGCGAGAACCCGTCGGCCTCGGCCGCGGCGACGACGGAGTCGGTGCCGCTCGCGGAGGTGCGGTCCGTGTCGCTCACCCACGTCGTGGCGGACCCGCAGAGGCACCGCACCGGCACCCCGCCGCTCGAGGTGACGCTCGCCCTCGGCTGGGGCGCCGTCTCGCGCGTCGACCTCGAGCCCGCCGGCTGCGCCGACCCGGCCTGCGAGGCGGACCACGGTCTCACCGGCCAGATCACCCCCGACGACGTCGTGGTCCGCGTGAGCGCCGAGGCCGAGGGCCGGGCCGCGGTGGCCGCCGCCGTCGACTTCGCCAGGGCCCTGTCGCGGGCGACGGCGCAGCGCACCTCGTGACGGCCGTGCCGCCGCGGGCCGCGGCGGGTGCGGCCGTCGACCTGCCCGCGGACCTGCTCGCCCCGGA
>NZ_LWGL01000267.1 GCF_001722485.1 Cellulosimicrobium cellulans
GCGTGGGCCGTGGCGCTCCTCGGGGGCGGCGCGCTGTCCTTCGTGCGACGCGACCTCGTGTGAGCGACGGCCCGCACCGCACCTAGGGTGGTCGCGACCGCGCCGCACCGGCGGCGCGGTCGCGGCCACCGTGTCCCCACCGTGTCCACCACGTCCGCAGCCCGGGAGGCACCCGTGACCGAGGCACTGCGCCGGGCGCTCGCCGCCGTCGGCGTCCGCACCGCGGCGGGCCGCGACGCCGTCCTCGCGGGCGTCGTCGCCGTCGGGAGCGCAGCGCTCTTCCTCGCCGTCGAGCGCCTCGTCGCGTCGGAGGCGGGGGTCGCGTTCGGCGCCGGCCCGGGCGTCGTCGTCCTGACGACCGGGGCGCGGGTCGTCGTCCTCGCGGTCGTCGTCGCGCAGGCGGCCGCCCTCGTCCTGCGACGTCGCTCGCCGGTCGCGTGCCTCGCGCTCACCGTCGCCGGGCAGGTCGCGCTCCTCGCGATCCTGCCCGCGTACGTGTCGTTCCAGGCGCCCGCGACCCTCGTCGCGGCGTACTCGGCGGGCGCGTACGCCGCGCGGCGCCGCGGCCTGGTGGCCGCCGCGGGGGCCGCCGCCGTGCAGACGCTGCTGGTGTTCGTCCTCGGCGGCGCGGTGACGTTCGGCGCGAGCGGACCCGCCTACGCCGGGCAGGTGCTCGGCCTCCTGCTCAACGCGCTCGTCAGCTACCTCGGCGCGGCGCTCGTCGGCGAGTACGTCGCGACGCGCCGGTCCCTGCTCGCGGGGCTGCGCGACCGCGTGCGGCAGGCCGAGCGCGAGCGCGAGGTGCTCGCCGCGCAGGCCGTCCTCGAGGAGCGCGGACGCATGGCGCGCGAGCTGCACGACGTCGCCGCCCACCACCTGTCCGGCATCGTCGTGCAGGCCGCCGCCGCGGAACGCCTCGTCGACGCCGATCCCGAGCGGGCCAAGGAGTCGCTGCGGCGCATCCGCGCGCAGGGCCGCGAGACGCTCGACAACATGCGCCTCGTCGTCGGGATCCTGCGCGGCCCCGGCACCGCCGAGGGGGTCCCGCAGCCCACGCTCGACGACGTGCCCGCACTCCTCGCCGACGCGCGGGACGCGGGCGCCGTCGTGCAGGACACGACGCGCGGCGAGCCGTGGGAGCTGCCCCCGGCGGCGCAGCTCACGGTGTTCCGCGTGCTCCAGGAGGCGCTGTCCAACGCGCGCCGCCACGGGACCGGACGCGCGGTCGAGGTGCTGCGCGAGTACGGGCCGGCCGAGCTCGTCCTCACGGTCCGCAACACCGTCCCGCCGGACGCGGCCCGCTCCGACGGCGCGCGGCCGGGTCACGGGATCATCGGCATGTCCGAGCGGGCCGCCATGGTGGGGGGCACGCTCGCCGCGGGCCCGGCACCCGACGGCGCGTGGCGCGTGCGTCTCACGGTGCCGCGTCCCGCGCGCGCTGACCGCCGCGAACCCACCGACCCTGGGGAGGCCCCGTGACCCGCGTGCTGCTCGTCGACGACCAGGCGGTCGTCCGCGCCGGCTTCACCGTCATCCTCGAGAGCGAAGGGCTCGAGGTCGTCGGCGAGGCGTCCAACGGCGCCGACGCCGTGCGCGTCGCACGCCGCGAGCGCCCCGACGTCGTGTGCATGGACGTGCGGATGCCCGGCGGCGACGGGATCACCGCGACGCGCGCGCTCGCCGGGCCGGACGTCGCCGACCCCGTGCCCGTGCTCGTCGTCAGCACGTTCGACCTCGACGACTACGTGTTCGGTGCGCTCGAGGCCGGGGCGAGCGGGTTCCTGCTCAAGGACGCCGAGCCCGAGGTGCTCGTCGACGCCGTGCGGCGCGTCGCGTCGGGCGACGGGCTCGTGGACCAGACGCTCACGCGCCGCGTCATCGACGAGTTCGCGCGCCGCCGCGCCCCGCGGGGCCGGGACGACGCCGCCGCCGGACTGCTCACCGCGCGCGAGCACGACATCGTCGCGCTGCTGTGCCGAGGGACGTCCAACGCCGAGATCGCGTCCGCGCTGTTCCTCGAGCCGAGCACCGTGAAGTCGCACCTCAGCCGCATCATGACGAAGACCGGCGCCCGGGACCGCGTGCAGCTCGTCGTGTGGGCGTACGAGCACGGGGTCGTCACGCCCGGCGCCTGACTCGCGGCCGGCCGGTCAGCCGCGCGGTCACCGACGCCGTGCCGGCAGGCCGGCGGCGTCGGCCGCGACGCGCAGGTCGGCCACGAGCGCGCGGAGCGCCTCGCGGCCCGTGTCGTGCGGCGAGAACAGCTCGATGCGCAGCTCCCCGCCCGTGATGTGGGCCCGCACCGTGACGGGACCGAGGTGCTCGGGCGTCACGGACAGGGTGAGGACGTGGTCGCCGTCGCCGGCGTCGAGCAGCTGGAACACCGGCCCGGACACCTGCGCGTGCAGCGTGGGCGCGGCCGGGGGTGGTGACGCCGGCGCCGTCGCGGCCCCCTCGACGCCGAGCCAGTGGTGGATGAGGAACGTCGTGTGGAACCCGATGAACAGCAGCCAGAAGTGGATCTTGCC
>NZ_LWGL01000268.1 GCF_001722485.1 Cellulosimicrobium cellulans
TGCGCCGCGAGTCGTACGCGCACTCCTACCCGCACTGCTGGCGCTGCCGTCAGCCGCTCATCTACATGGGCGTCTCCTCGTGGTTCGTCGCGGTCTCGCGCTTCAAGGACCGCATGGTCGAGCTCAAGCGCTCGTCGCCGACCGGCGGCTCGGACCGCGCGTCGGCGCCCTCGTCGTCGACGCGGCGTCGGGCGAGGTGCTCGGCACGTCGGGCGCCGAGACGGGGCACGTGCCCGCCTCGACGCTCAAGGTGCTCACGGCGGCGGCCGCGCTCACGTCGCCGGGCCCCGACGCGACGCTCCCGACGCGCGCCGTCCTCGACGGTCTGGACACCGTCGTGCTCGTCGGCGGCGGCGACATGATGCTCGCGGCCGGCGCCGGCGACCCGACCGCCGTCAACGGGCGCGCGGGGCTCGCCGACCTCGCGGCGCAGGTGGCGGCCGAGCTGCGCCTCACCGGCCGCACCACCGTCACGCTGCACCTCGACGACACGATGTTCACCGGCCCGGCCGTCTCGCCGGCGGTCTTCCCCGGGAACGTCGCCGCCGGGTACGTCGCGCCCGTCGCGGCGCTCGCGGTCGACGTCGCCCGGCTCGAGGACGAGGAGTACGCCCAGCGCGCTCCCGACCCGGCCATGGCCGCGGCCGAGGCGTTCGTGCAGGCGCTCGCCGCCGAGGGCGTCACCGTCTCGGGCGACCCCGTGCGCGCCGCGGCCCCGTCGGACGCGCCCGTCGTGGGCGAGGTCCAGTCCGCGCCCCTGGGCGAGGTCGTCGCCTACCTGCTGCAGCACTCCGACAACACGATCACCGAGGTGGTCGGGCGCGTCGTCGCGGTCGACGCCGGGCTGCCCGGCTCGGGCGAGGGCGCGATCCAGGCGGTCCGCGCGGCCGTCGAACGGCTCGGGGTCGACCTCACCGGGGCGCAGGTCGCCGACCTCTCCGGCCTCGGCGACGGGTCGGTCCTCACGCCGCGCCAGCTCGCCGACGTCGTGTCCCTCCTCGCCGACCCCGGCCACCCGCGGCTGCGCGCCGCCGCCGTCGGCCTGCCCGTCGCGGGGCTGTCGGGGACGCTCGACGACCGGTACCTGGGCAACGCCGGCCGCGGCGTCGTCCGCGCCAAGACGGGCAGCCTGCCCGACGTCTCCTCGCTCGCCGGGACCGTCGTCACCGCGGACGACCGGCTCCTCGTCTTCGCGCTCATGACCGACGCCGTGCCCGACGGCGCCACCTACGGCGCGCGCATGATCCTCGACGACTTCGTCGCGTCGCTCGCCGCGTGCGGCTGCTCCGGCTGAGACCCGACCGGAGCCGTCCCCGGGATACCGTGGAGCGGTGACGCTCGTCGAGAAGTCCGACCGCCCGCCCGGCGGGCCGTCGATCGTGGACTGGAGCGCCGCGGCCCAGATGGCGGGGCGGCTCGCCCGCCCCGGACCGCAGGCGACGCGCGACGAGCTCGCGGACCTCGTCGACGGCCTGCGCGAGGCAGCCGACGCCGCCGTGCCTCACGTGCTCGACGTGACCCGGATGGCCCCCGCGGGCACCGCCCGCCCGACGGCGCTCGGCAGCGTGTACGTCGTCGACCGGGCCCGCTGGGCGCAGGCCAACACCGAGATCATGGCCGCGATGACCGAGGGCCTCACCGAGGTGCTCCTCGCGGACGGCTCCGACCGCCCGCCGCGCGTCCCGCAGGCCACCGCGCTCGTCGGCGCGGCGCAGGTCGGGTCGGTGCTCGCCGTGCTCGCGAGCCGCGTGCTCGGGCAGTTCGACCCGTACAGCGCCGCGTCCGCCGGCGGGCCCGGCCGGCTCGTGCTCGTCGCCCCGAACGTGCTGCACGTCGAGCGCGCGCTCGAGCTCGTCCCCGCCGACTTCCGGCTGTGGGTGTGCCTGCACGAGCAGACCCACGCGCTGCAGTTCGCGGCCGCGCCCTGGCTCGCCGACCACCTGCGCGAGCGCGCGCACGGGCTCCTCGCGGACCTGTCGGAGTCGTCCCGCCGGCTCGCCGAGGCCCGGCTGCGCGACAAGCTGCGCACCGTCGGCCGTGCCGTGCTCGACGCCGTCCGCGGCGAGGGCGCGACGCTCGTCCACGGCCTCCTCACCGACGACGAGCGGCGCCAGGTCGAGGACGTCTCCGCCGTCATGGCGCTGCTCGAGGGCCACGCGGACGTCGCGATGGACGCGGTCGGCCCGCGCACCGTGCGCACCGTGCGCAGCATCCGCCGCCGGTTCGAGGCACGTCGCGACGGCGCGGGCGCCTCCGGGTTCGACGTCGTCCTGCGGCGCCTGCTCGGCATGGACGCGAAGATCGCGCAGTACCGCGACGGCGCGGCGTTCGTGCGCGCCGTCGAGAAGGAGGTCGGCCGGGACGGCTTCAACGCCGTGTGGGCCGCGCCGGAGAACCTGCCCACCGCCCGCGAGATCGCCGACGCGCGCGCCTGGGTGCGCCGCGTGCACGGCTGACCGCCGGTGGGAGGTCCCGCGCCCGTCGTCGCGGGCGCGCGCCGCGCGGTGCGGGCCGCGGTCGC
>NZ_LWGL01000027.1 GCF_001722485.1 Cellulosimicrobium cellulans
GCCGGCGGGCACGCTGGCCACGGCGAGCGGCTCGGTGCGGGGCTGCGGCGGCTGCCAGCCGGGCGCGTGGTAGGTCCCCGTGGCGAAGCCCGGGACAGAGCCCAGGTCGGTGCCCGGGCCGCCGTGCGGAGGCGGGGGCGGGGGAGGCGGCGTCGCGCCCGGTCCGCCCTGCGGGTCGCTGGTGCCGCCCGGCCGGGCGAAGAGGTCGTCGCCCACGGTCACACCCCGTCCACGGCGAGGCCGATGAGCAGGAGGCCGAGGAGCACCGTGCCGACCGCGCCGACGGCGATGCCGGTGATCGCGAAGCCGCGACCGCGCGTCCCGTCGCGCATCACCTGGTTGAGCGCGACGATCCCGAGGATCAGGCCGACGATCCCGGGGATGCCGACGCAGAGCACGAGCGACGCGATCGAGACGATCATCGACGCGACCGCGAGCCCGTTCGTCGCGGGCGGCGCGGCGTAGCCGGGGCCGTACGGGCTGCCGTACGGAGCCCCGTACCCCGCCTGCGGGCCGCCGTGGCCGGAGTACGGCTGCCCCGGCTGCTCGGGGGACCCGTACGGGGCGCCGTACGGCGCCGGGGGCTGCACCCCGTACGGCGCGCCTGGGGCGCTCCCGTACGCCGGGCCCTGCGGTGGCGACCCGTACGGCAGCGGCTGGGTCGGCGCCGCCCCGGTCCCGTGGCCCGCGGTGCCGCCGGCTCCCGACGGCGCCGCGAACGGGTCCGCGCCCGGCGCGGCCGCATCCGGTGCGGCGGGCGCGTCGTCGGACGGCAGCGCGTACGGGGACAGCGGCTGCTGGTGCGGGCGACGGGGGGTGTAGGGGTCCTGCGGCTCGTCGGGCGACCCGTACGGCGCGGGGGGTGGCGTCGTCATGGGACACACCGTAACGACCCGGCCGGGCGCGGCCGGCCACCCGCGACCCGGCGTCGCGAGCCGCGCGCGTCAGTCGTCGGCCAGGTCCACGACGACCGGCACGTGGTCCGAGGCTCCCGTGCCCTTGCGCTCGTCCCGGTCGATCACGACGCGCTGCACGCGGGCGCGCGCCGCGGGGGAGAGGTGGGCGAAGTCGATCCGCATGCCCTGGTTCCGCGGGAAGCGCAGACGCTGGTAGTCCCAGTAGGTGTACGTGTGCTCGGCCGGGACCGCCTCGCGCGTCACCTCGGTGTAGCCGGCGGCACCGAACGCCGCGAACGCGTCGCGCTCGGCGGGCGTCACGTGCGTCTTGCCCGCGAAGGACGCGACGTCCCAGACGTCCGTGTCGAGCGGGGCGACGTTCCAGTCGCCGACGAGCGCCACCTGCGCCGTCGGGTCGTCCACGAGCCACCCCTGCGCCTGCTCGCGCAGCGCGTCCAGCCAGCGCAGCTTGTAGGAGTAGTGCGGGTCGCCGACCTCGCGCCCGTGCGGCACGTACAGGCTCCACACGCGCACGCCGCCGCACGTCGCGCCGAGCGCGCGCGCCTCGACCCGCGCCGGGTCGCCGAACGCGGGCTGGCCGGGGAAGGACGTCGCGACGTCGTCCAGGCCCACGCGCGAGAGCACCGCGACGCCGTTCCACTGGTTCACGCCCGCGCACGCCACCTCGTACCCGGCGGCCTCGAACGCCGCGACGGGGAACTGCGCCACGGTGCACTTCGTCTCCTGGAGCGCCAGGACGTCCGTGCCCGACCTCTCCAGGAACGCGAGGACCCGGTCGACCCGGGCACGGACGGAGTTGATGTTCCAGGTCGCGAGGCGCACGGCCCACAGGCTAGCGACCCGTCCCCGTAGGCTGTGGCCATGGCGACAGCACTCATCACCGGCGCGAGCGCCGGCCTGGGCCTGGAGTTCGCGTGGCAGCTCGCCACCGCGCGGCACGACCTCGTCCTCGTCGCCCGCGACGAGGAGCGTCTCGAGCAGGTCGCCGGGCAGATCCGCGCGGCCGCCGGCGTGCGCGTGCAGGTGCTCCCCGCGGACCTCTCGGTGGCCGACGACGTCGCGCGCGTCGCGGAGCGGCTCGCGTCCCCCGGCGACGAGGACGAACGGCCCGTCGGCCTCCTCGTCAACAACGCGGGGTTCGCGACGCACCAGCGGTTCGTCGGCGGCGACCTCGACGTCGAGGTCCGCGCGCTGGACGTCATGGTCAAGGCCGTCATGGTGCTGTCCCACGCCGCCGCCGGGCAGATGACGGCCCGCGGCCGCGGCGCGATCCTCAACGTCGCGTCCGTCGCCGCGCTCACCGCCGGCGGCACGTACGCCGCCGCCAAGGCGTGGGTGCGGTCGTTCACCGAGGGCCTCGCCGTCGAGCTCCGCGGCACGGGCGTCAGCGCCACCGTCCTGTGCCCCGGCTTCACCCACACCGAGTTCCACGACCGTGCGAATCTCGACATGTCCGGGCTGCCCGACGTCGCGTGGCTCCACGCCGACCGGGTCGTCGCCACGGCGCTCGCGGACGTGCGCCGCGGGGTGGTCATCTCCACGCCGTCGACGCGCTACCGCACGGCCTCGGCGCTGCTGCGCGTGCTGCCGCGCTCGGCCGTGCGGGCGATCGGTCACTACCGCTAGGTCCCGGACCGGGCGCCACCGGCCCGGGCCCGGACGACTACCCTGGCGGTCGTGACTACCGACCTGTCCTCGACCCCGCGCGAGCAGCTGCTCGACCTCATCCGCGAGCTCGCCGTCGTGCACGGCCGGGTCACGCTCTCCTCCGGCAAGGAGGCGGACTACTACGTCGACCTGCGCCGCGTGACCCTGCACCACCGCGCGGCACCGCTCATCGGCCACCAGATGCTCGACCTCCTCGAGGAGCAGGGGCTCGGCACCGCGGAGATCGACGCCGTCGGCGGCCTGACCCTCGGTGCCGACCCGATCGCCGCCGCGCTCCTGCACGCCGCGGCCTCGCGGGGCCAGGACCTCGACGCGTTCGTCGTGCGCAAGGAGGCCAAGGCGCACGGCATGCAGCGCCGCATCGAGGGCCCGGACGTGGCGGGCCGCCGGGTGGTCGTCGTCGAGGACACGACGACGACCGGGGGCTCCCCGATCGCCGCGGTCGAGGCCGTCCGCGAGGCCGGCGGCGAGGTGCTCGGCGTCGCGACGATCGTGGACCGCGCGACCGGTGCGGCCGACAAGATCCGCGCGCTCGGCGTGCCGTACCACTCCCTCTTCGACCTCGCGGATCTCGGTCTCGCCTAGTCTCCGGCGGTCTTGCCGCCGCCCTCCGCAAGCCACCGACGCCCCGCGACCGCTCCGGTCGCGGGGCGTCGTCGTCCCTGACCTGCGGTGGTACCGCGGGACGGAACGGACCAAGGACCCGGGTGAAGAGGACAGGCTTACCTTGCTTTGGTGAGGCATGCCTTATAAGGTCCCGGTCGGCAGGGCGTCCCTCTGCCCGCCGCGCCCCCGGCCGCGGCGCCTCCGCAGCACGACCAGCACGGGAGACCTTGTGCGCACATCACTGCCAGGACGCGTCCGGCGCGGCCTCGCGACGTTCCTCACCGGCACGCTCGTCGCCGGCCTCGCCGTCGGGGGCGTCGTCGCCCCCGCGCAGGCTGCGCCGGCGGATGTCCAGGGGGGCGCGGCGTCGTGGAACTTCGTCGACTCGTGGTCCGGGTACGTCACCGGCCCGATCGCGCAGGGCACGATCACGCCCGCCCCCGTCGACGGGGCGTCCCTCTACGGTCCCGCGACGGGGACGTACGACGACGGGACGGGCACCGGCACCGTCCGGTTCGGCGGGTCGACCCGCTACGAGGGGCACCACGGGCTGCTCGACGTCACGGTCTCGGCCCTGACGCTCGAGCTCACCGGCCCGACGTCGGGCACGCTGCGCGCCGACTTCTCCGGCACCGTGAACGAGGGAGCGGGCGACGACGTCACCGTCGCGGCGCTCGACGTCGCCGTCACGCGGTCCGGCGACGAGGTCACCGTCGTCGCGAACGGCGCGATCGACTCGCTGACGCACGTCTCGTCGTTCTTCGCGCAGTACGACGGCCGCCCGATCTCGACGCTCACGGCCCGCCTCACCGTGCCGGAGCCCGCCGCCCCGGCGGTCGCGACGACGACGACGCTCGCCACCGACCCGGCCGGCACCTCGGTCGAGGGTGACGCGGTGGCGCTCCGCGCGACGGTCGCGCCCGCCGCCGCCGGTACCGTCGAGTTCCGCGACGGGCAGACCGCGCTCGGCAGCGCCCCGGTGACGGACGGCGTCGCGCGGCTCGACGCGACGGGTCTCGCCGTCGGCGACCACAGCCTCACGGCGGCGTTCACGCCCGCCGACCCGACCGCGTTCGTCGGCTCGACGTCGCCGGCCGTGGCGCACGCGGTCACGGCCGTCGAGCATGAGCCAGAGCCCGAACCCGGGCCGGAGCCGGGGGTGGACCCGGCAGTGACGGTGTCGCCGTCCGCACCGGTCGACCCGGCGGCGGAGAACACGTTCACGATCTCCGGGACCGGCTTCACCGGCCCCGGGGCGGCGAACGGCGCGTACGTGCTGCTCGGCGAGAAGACGATCTGGGCCGGCGAGGGCCCGCTCGTCGCCGACGGCTGGCTCGCGCTGGGCTGGGTCATGCCGCACCAGGTCGTGAGCGGCGCGTTCACGACCACGCTGACCGTGCCGGCCGGGGCGCTGGACCCCGCGAAGGAGTACGTGGTCGCGACGTCCGCGGCGCACGCGCTCTCGGCGACGGACCGCACGCTCGACACCTTCACGCCGGTCTCCGTCCGAGGAGCCGAGCCGCAGGAGCCGGTCTGGGAGCCGTCCGTCACGCTCTACGCCGCGGACGGCGTGACGCCCCTCGGGGACGACGTCGTGCGCGCCGGCGACGAGATCGTCGTCAAGGGTGCCGGGTTCGACCCGGAGGGGAACGTCGGTGGTCGCGGTGTCCCGATCCCCGCCACCCTGCCGCAGGGCACGTACGTCGTGTTCGGCAAGTTCGCCGAGCAGTGGCGCCCGTCCGAGGGCGTCACGTCCGCGGCACGCACGGTCCTCTCGCAGCAGTGGGCCCTGGCGGAGCCGGTGCTCGACCAGGTCCCGCCGATGTTCCAGCAGACCATCCGTGACCAGTGGGCGGAGATCACCCCGGACGGGACGTTCGAGGCGAGGCTCACGGTCGGCACGTCGGACGGCGAGGGACGCTACGGCGTCTACACGTACGGGGCCGGTGGCGTGACCAACGCCGACCAGGAGCTCTACGCCCCGGTCTCGCTGACCACCGACCCTCCGGAGCCCGTGTGGGAGCCCGCGATCGAGGTGTTCGCCGCGGACGGCACGACACCGCTCGGGTCCACCGAGGTGTCGGTGGGCGACACGATCGTCGTCAAGGGCACCGGCTTCGACCCGGCGGGCAACGTCGGCGGGCGCGGCATCCCGATCCCCTCGGACCTCCCGCAGGGCACGTACGTCGTGTTCGGGAGCTTCGCCGAGCAGTGGCGGCCGTCGGACGGCGCCGCGTCGTCGGCCCGCAAGGTCGGCTCTCAGGTCTGGGCGCTCGCCGAGCCCGTGCTCGAGCAGGTCCCCGCGCAGTTCCAGGGCGCCATCCGCGCGGCGTGGGTGGACATCGCCGAGGACGGCTCGTTCGAGGCCGAGCTCGTGGTGAAGAACCCGGCCGCGCTCGAGGGTGGCCGCTACGGCGTCTACACCTACCCGGCGGGCGGCGTGAAGAACGCCGACCAGGAGCTCTACGCCCCCGTCGCCTTCGAGGAGCCCGCAGCTCTGACCGTCACGCCTGCTGCGGCCACGGTCGAGGCCGGGACGTCGGCGACCCTCGCCGTCGCCGGGCTCGTCGACGGCGACTCCGTCAAGGGCGTCACGCTGGGCGGCGAGAAGGCCACCTTCACCCGGGACGGGGCGACCCTCGTGCTCTCCGTCCCCGCGGGCGCGCCCGCCGGGGACCTCCCCGTCGTCGTGACCTCCGAGCTCGGCGTCTCCGGCGGCACCACGCTGACGGTGAAGGCGCCACCCGTCGTCGAGCCGGAGCCGGAGCCGCAGCCGGTGACGCCCACGACCGTCGGGACGCTCACCTGGGGCGTGAAGGAGTCGTTCCGCCGCTACATCACCGGGCCCGTTGCGAAGGGCGGCGCCACCGCGAGCGACGGCGCGAGCGTCGACGGCGGCGTGTTCACGTTCCGGCAGCAGAGCGGGTGGAAGGCCCCGGCGGCCGGTGTCGCGACCGCCTACCGCGGCACCGTGCGCTTCACCGGTCATGACGGCCTGCTCGACCTCGCTCTCTCGAACCCGGTCGTCGACATCACCGGTCCGGGCAGCGCCCGCCTCGTGGTCGACGCGACCTCGAAGGGCCTCGACGGGTCGACGTTCGACCGCGACGACGTCGCGTTCGCGACCCTCGCGCTCGGCACGCCGACCACGCACGCGGACGGCTCCGTGACGTACACCGGTGCGGCAGCGACGCTGACCGCGGACGGTGCGGCCGCGTTCTCGGGGTTCTACCCCGCGGGCACGCCGCTCGACACCGTGACGTTCACGGTCGGCGCGGCGGCGCAGCAGCCAGGCGGCGGTGACGGCGGGGAGATCGGCGACCCGGGCGGCGGGTCGGGCGGCGACGTCGACCCGGCGCGGGCGACGCTCTCTGTCGCGCAGGTCGTCCCCGGCGGCGAGGTGACGATCAGCGGCGTCGGGTTCGGCGCGAACGAGGCCGGCCTGCGCACCGAGATCCACTCGGAGCCCCGGGTGCTCGCGACCGGCGTCACCGCGAACGCGGGCGGCGCCGCGAGCTCGACGGTGACGATCCCGACCGACCTCGAGCCGGGGGAGCACACGCTCCTGCTCATCGGCGCGCACCACACGGCGTCGGCGCCCATCACGGTGGTCGGTGCGGAGCAGACCGCGGCCGGCCGGGGCGCCGGGGCGGACGCCGCCGCGGAACAGTGCCTCGCGCAGGGCGTGAACGGCGCGACCCTCACGTGGGGCGTCAGCGACCGCTTCCGGGCGTACGTGACCGGGCCGATCGCCAAGGGCGACGTCTCCACGACGGGCGTCCGGGACAACGGGACGACGTTCACGTGGAGCGGCGGCAAGGGCTCGTTCAACACCGACCTCGGCAAGGGCCGCGCGAGCCACGGCGGCACGGTCGCCTTCTCCGGCCACGACGGCATCCTCGACCTGCGGGTCTCCAACCCGCGCGTCGTCGTCAACGGCTCGACGGGCACGCTCGTGGTCGACGTGCAGAGCAGCGACATGGAGGGCGACCGCTCCACCTCGAAGGGGATCGCGTTCGCGAGCCTGAACCTGTCGGGGGCGAAGTCCACGTCCGGCTCGACGATCACGTGGAGCGGCGCACCCGCGACGCTCACCGCGGCCGGGGCGGCGGCGTTCGCCGGGTTCTACGAGGCCGGCACGCCGCTCGCGCCCGTGACGTTCTCCTTCCCCGTCGGCGGGGACGTGGAGTGCGACGTGTACTCCGGCCTCGCGAGCACCGGGTCCGACGACGCGGACCTCGCGCTCCTCGCGACGACGCTCGTGCTCGCCGGGTTCGTCCTCGTCGGCGCGGCCGCGCGCCGTCGGGCTCGCGTGCTCGTCACCGCCTGACGCACGGACGACGGCGCCCGGTCACCGAAATGACCGGACGCCGTCGTCCGTGCGGTGGGAGAGCGCCGGATCGGCGCTCTCAGACGAGGTCGACGAGGTCCGCGACCGAGTCGACGACCTTGCTCGGGCGGAACGGGTAGCTCTCCACCTCGGACATGTGCGTCGAGCCGGTCATGACGAGGTAGGTGTACAGGCCCGCCTCGATGCCCGCGACGACGTCGGTGTCCATGCGGTCGCCGATCATCGCCGTCGTCTCCGAGTGCGCGTCGATGCGGTTGAGCGCCGAGCGGAACATCATGGGGTTCGGCTTGCCGACGAAGTACGGCTTGCGGCCCGTGGCCGACGTGATCATCGCCGCGACGGCGCCGGTCGCGGGCAGCGGGCCCTGCTGCGACGGCCCGGTCGTGTCGGGGTTCGTGCAGATGAACCGCGAGCCGCCGAGGATGAGCCGGATCGCCTTGGTGATCGCCTCGAAGGAGTACGTGCGCGTCTCGCCGAGCACCACGTAGTCCGGGTCCGACTCGGTGAGCGTGTACCCGGCCTCGTAGAGCGCCGTCGTCAGGCCCGCCTCGCCGATCGCGTACGCGCTGCCGTTCGGCACCTGGTCGGTGAGGAACTGCGCCGTGGCGAGCGCCGACGTCCAGATCGACTCCTCCGGCACGTCGATGCCCGACGTCGCGAGGCGGGCGCGCAGGTCGCGCGCCGTGAAGATCGAGTTGTTCGTGAGGATGAGGAAGGGACGGCCCCGGTCGCGCAGCGCCTTGACGAAGTCGGCGGCGCCCGGGATCGCATGACCCTCGTGCACGAGCACGCCGTCCATGTCGGTGAGCCACGACTCGATGGTCCGGTCGGTCACGCTGCGCTCCTTCTGCCGGGACGGTGCCGCGGCCAGCCTACTGGCCCGCCGGTTAGCCTTCCCGGATGACACGAACCCGTGCCGGGCAGCCCGACGACGGCTCGCCGGCGCCCGGGACGGGGCCCGAGCGGCCCCGCGACGAGGTGGGCGTCGGGCCGTGGCCCGGCGGTCCCGGCAGCTGGCCGCGCGTCGACGCGACGGGGGCTCCGTCGTCGGACCCGGGTGACGCGCTCGACCCGCGCTACGACCCCGAGCTGCTCGCGCACGGCGACCGGCGCAACGTCGTCGACGCGTACCGGTACTGGACGGTCGGGGCGATCGTCGCGGACATGGACCGCCGGCGCCCGGCGGACCGGTTCCTGCACGTCGCGATCGAGAACTGGGCGCACGACCTCAACATCGGCTCGGTGGTCCGCACGGCGAACGCGTTCAACGCCGCCGGGGTGCACGTCGTCGGGCGACGGCGCTGGAACCGCCGCGGCGCGATGGTCACGGACCGCTACCTGCACGTGCACCACCACGCCTCCGTCGCCGACCTCGCCGCGTGGGCAGTGGGGGAGGGGCTGCCGCTCCTCGGGATCGACAACGTGCCGGGCTCGGTGCCCCTCGAGGGGTACGCGCTCCCACCGGTGTGCGTGCTCCTGCTGGGCCAGGAGTCGACGGGGCTCACGCCGGAGGCCGTGGCGGCGTGCCGCGCCGTCCTGCACATCACCCAGCTGGGCTCGACACGCTCGCTCAACGCGGGCGCCGCGGGCGCGATCGCGATGCACGCGTGGGCCGAGCAGCACGCCCTGCCCGGTGAGGCGGCGGGCGGCGACGCCGCGGCGGGACGCGGGGGACCACAGGCCGAACGGCCCTGACCGCACGCGGGCAGACGTGCCAGACTTTGCCTGACATCACCACCAGCACCACTCCACAGGAGCTCCGCATGCCCATCGCAACCCCCGAGGTCTACGCCGACATGATCGACCGGGCGAAGGCAGGCAAGTTCGCCTACCCGGCCGTCAACATCACGTCGTCGCAGACCATCACCGCCGCGCTCCAGGGATTCGCCGAGGCGGAGTCCGACGGCATCATCCAGGTCTCGGTGGGTGGCGCCGAGTACGGCTCGGGCTCGACGGTCAAGGACCGCATCGCGGGCTCGCTCGCCCTCGCCGCGTACGCGACCGAGGTCGCGAAGAACTACCCCGTGCAGATCGCGATCCACACGGACCACTGCGTGAAGAAGAACCTGGACTCCTGGGTCCGCCCGCTGCTGGCGATCGAGGCCGAGCAGGTGAAGAACGGCGGCCTGCCGACGTTCCAGTCCCACATGTTCGACGGGTCGGACATCCCGCTGGACGAGAACCTCGTCATCGCCGCGGAGCTCCTTGAGCTCTCGCAGGCGGCCCGCACGATCCTCGAGATCGAGGTCGGCGTCGTCGGCGGCGAGGAGGACGGCCACGAGGCCGAGATCAACGAGAAGCTCTACACGACGGCCGAGGACGGCCTCGCGACGGTCCGCGCGCTCGGTGCCGGCGAGAAGGGCCGCTACCTCACGGCCCTCACGTTCGGCAACGTGCACGGCGTGTACAAGCCGGGCGCCGTGAAGCTGCGCCCGTCGATCCTCGCGGAGATCCAGAAGACGGTCGGCGACGAGATCGGCAAGGAGAACCCGTTCGACCTCGTCTTCCACGGCGGCTCCGGCTCCACGGCCGAGGAGATCGCGGAGGCGGTCGACAACGGCGTCATCAAGATGAACATCGACACCGACACGCAGTACGCGTTCACGCGCCCGGTCGTCGGCCACATGTTCACCAACTACGACGGCGTCCTGAAGATCGACGGCGAGGTCGGCAACAAGAAGGCCTACGACCCGCGCGCCTGGGGCAAGCTGGCCGAGGCCGGCATGGCGGCCCGCATCGTCGAGGCGTCGCAGCAGCTGCGCTCGGCGGGCCAGAAGCTCCGCTGACACCCGGCGTCCTCCGACGCCGCACGACGAGAGCCCCCGGTCGCGCGACCGGGGGCTCTCGTCGTCGTGCTCGGGCCCGGGCGGGGTCAGCCGGGCTGGGGCGCCCCGTCGTCGGCGTCCTTGCCGAGGTCGAAGCCCGGGTCGGTGTCGACGATGTCGAGGAGCTCGCCGATGCGCGTCACCTCGAGGAGGAACCGCACGGTGGGCGGCGCGCGCAGCACGCGTACGCGGTGCGGGCCCCGGGAGGCGAGCCGGGCGAGGAACGCGACGCCGGACGAGTCCATGAACGTCACGTGGTGCGCGTCGATCTCGACGGGCAGCCCGGAGTCCTCGGCGGCGGCCGTCGCCTCCTGCAGGTCCGCGCCGAGCTCGGCGTCGATCTCGCCGGACAGCACGATGCGGGCACGGGTGGCGCCCACGATGACGTGGACGCTGGCCGGCTCGCCCGCCTGGGCGGGGTCGCCGGTGACGCCGACCGGCCGGTCGGCGGCCGAGGAGGTACCTTCGCGCACCGGCGCTCCTTTCACGGTTCCTGACCCCCACGGGTCTCGGGAAGCACCAATCTACGGTTGAATGTCCAGTCGGGACAGTAACGCGACCAGAGCGTGTGCATCCAGAGGCACGCGCCGGTCGGTGCGCGCCGGTAGCGCGCGCACGGGTACGACGAGGCGTCGGAGGTGATGATGGGCGGATCGCCGAGCCTCGGCACGGACCTGCCCGCGCACGTCCGGGACCTGTGCGCGCAGGCCATGGAACGTGCGGCCGTCGCGATGTTCGTGACGGGCCCGGAGTCCGCCGACATGCCGATCGTGTGGGTGAATCCTGCGTTCGAGCGTCAGACCGGCTATGCGGCGCGGGACGTCGTCGGGAGCAGCGCGCGCGAGCTCAGGTCGCTCCTCGCCGAGCCCCTCGACAAGGAGGCGCTGCGGACGGCGGTCTCCGAGGGGCGTGAGATCACTCACACGCTGCGCACGCGGCGCCACGACGGGTCGGTGGTGTGGGCCCAGCTCTCGCTCTCGCCGCTGCGCGACGGCGACGGCGTGGCCACCCACTGGGTCGGCGTCCAGGTCGACGTCTCCGACCACGTCGAGCGCTACGCGGCGCAGGTCGCGTCCCTCGCGCTCGAGCGGCGCGAGCGCGCCGTCCTCGACGTCGTGGCGCGCAGCTCGGACCTCCTGGCCGACCTCGACCAGCCGTTCGCGCTGCGCGACATCACCGCGCTCCTCGCGGGGTACGTCGTGGACTGGGCCGGCTTCTACCTCAACGACGACGGCCTGCGCTTCGCCGAGGGCGTGGACACCGCCGCGCCGCCGAGCGGTCGCGGGCAGCGCCACGGCCGGTACACGCCGGGCCACTTCCAGCCCGTGCCGGGCGTCGACCAGACGGACGCGCTCGGCGACGCTGCGGTCGCCGACGCGTCGACGCAGCGCGCCCGCCTCGTCGACGTCCCGGACCGCGTGCAGGACGTCCTCGACGGCCGCGTCGAGGGACCGGTCGTCCTCGACCTGACGGCGACGTACCCGCAGTGGTCGGCGTCGGGCTGGCTCCAGCGCGACCTGCAGCACCGCCTGGCCCGCCTCGAGCACCGGCCGACCTCGGTCACGGTCTCGGGCGTCCCCGGCCGCCGCCGCATCCTCGGCCTGCTCGTGACGAGCGGCGACGCCCGCACCACGCGCGACGCGTCGGGAGGCGTGGACGTCGAGGCGCGTGACGGCGTGCGCACCCTCATCCAGGTCATCGCCCGACGCGCCGGCACCGCGATCGACAACGTGCGCCTGTACGCGCGCGAGCACCGCCTCGCGGAGACGCTCCAGCGCGCGATGCTGCCCGAGCAGGCGGACGTCACAGGGCTCGACGTGTGGACGTACTACGCGCCGAACTCCGAGCACGCCCAGGTGGGCGGCGACTGGTACGACGTCCTGCAGATCGCGCCGGACGTCGTCGGCCTCGTCATCGGGGACGTCGTCGGGCACGACGTCGAGGCGGCGGCCGCGATGGGCCAGCTCCGGTCGGTCGTGCGCTCGTACGCGTACGAGCTGACGACGCCGGGCCCGGTGCTCGAGCGCGTGGACCAGCTCGTCCAGGGCATGCGCATCCCGCGCTCGGCGAGCCTCGTCTACGCGGCCCTCACGCGGCCCGACGCGACCGACCCCGCCGACGCGTGGCGCGTCGAGTACTCGCGCGCGGGGCACCTGCCGCCGCTGCTCCTGCGGGAGGGCGCCGTGACCCAGCTCGACGACGCAGGCGGCGCGCTGGTCGGGTTCGGCGGGCGCCGCGCCCGCGCGACGGGAATGGTGTCGCTGCGCCCGGGCGACACGCTGCTGTTCTACACCGACGGCCTCATCGAGCGGCGGGACCGCGCGCTGCGGGTGGGTCTGGACGCCCTCGTCGCGGCGTCGGGCGCGATCACCGCCGTCGACGCCGCGGGCGTGGGCGAGGAGCTGCTCTCGCGCCTCGCGGACGCCCCGGAGGACGACGTCGCGCTCGTCGTCGTGCGCATCCCCGACCCGGAGCGGGACCCGCACGTCGCGGTCCTCAGCCCGCGCAGCCGCCGCTGGCTCCTGCCGAGCGAGGCCGCCTCGATCGGCCGGGCGCGGCACGCCGTCGTGCGCACGTGCCAGGCGTGGGGCGTGGCCGACAGCGCCAACGCGGAGCTCGTCGTGTCCGAGCTCGTCGCGAACGGCGTCCTGCACGGCTGGGGGCACCTGGCCCTGCGCCTGTTCGACACCGGCGACGGGATCCGCGTCGAGGTCGAGGACGGCAACCCCGCGCCCCCCGTGCCGACCGACGGGCACCCGAACCGCATGGGCGGCTTCGGCATGCAGATCGTCGAGCGGCTCGCCGACTGGGGGTGGCGCCCGACGGCGTCCGGCAAGCTCGTGTGGGCGACGCTGCGCCCGCAGTCCGCACGCTGACGGACGCTCAGGAGCGGGGCTCGACCTCCGCGAACCCGGTCGGCGGCGTCGCGGGCTCGCAGCGGTGGTCCGCGTCGATGCGGAACAGCTCGAGCGCGCCGCACACCTCGAGGACGAACAGGTCGCGGTCGTCGCAGCCCCGCAGGACGGTCGCGCCGCCGCGCTTGCGGCCCGCGTCCGCGAGCGAGATGAGGAAGGCCGCGCCCGTGGAGTCCATGAACGTCACGCGGCACATGTCGATGACGAGCAGCTGACGGCGCAGCCCCACGACGCGCGCGGCGATCTCCGGGAACTGGTCGCGCTCGGCCAGATCGAGGTCCCCGGCGATGACGAGCGTCGTCGTCGCGGGCGAGGTCGCGATCTCGATCATGGCTCACGACTCTAGACGTGGGCCCGGGGCCCTGCACGCGCGCCGGGGCCCTCAGCGCAGGGCGCGGACCTCGTCGGCGGAGGTGCCGGAGCTGCGCAGGAACGCCTCGCAGCGCTCGGCCTCGTCGACCTCGCCGATGTACGCGGCGCACTCCGCGAGCGCGAGCAGCGCGCGCAGGAAGCCCTGGTTCGGGACGTGGTCGGCCGGGATGGGGCCCTGGCCGCGCCACCCTGCCCGCCGCAGCGCGTCGAGCCCGCGGTGGTAGCCGGTCCGCGCGTACGCGTAGGCCGTCACCGCTCCGCGCGAGCCGTTCTCGTGGAGGTAGTCCTCGGCGAGGTGCGCCCACGCGAGGGACGACGCCGGTTCGCGCGCCGCGATCTCGTACGGGTCGCCGCCCGCCTCGATCGCCTCGCGCACGGCGGCGAAGTCGTCCGGGAGGTGGACCGGCGCCGGTCCGTCCAGCAGGTTCTGGTGCACGTCGCTCATCCCCTCATTGTGCCCGTGCGCTGCGGCTCCGCCCGTCGTCCACCGCCCGTGCGCCCCGAAGGTCAACGACCGGTAAACTCGTCGCGGTCCCCGGGTGACTGCCGCCCGGGCGACGCCTCGGACCCGCGGGGGCTGCGCCGTCGGGCACGGACCCCGCCGCGCGAGCCCCGCGCACTCCCGGACCGGCCGAGGAACAGGCAGTGCGAAAGTGGGGAATCCATGCCAGGCGTGGTGCTCGTCGGAGCGCAGTGGGGCGACGAGGGCAAGGGCAAGGCGACCGACCTCCTCGGCTCCCGCGTCGACTACGTGGTGAAGTTCAACGGCGGGAACAACGCCGGCCACACCGTCGTGATCGGCGACGAGAAGTACGCGCTCCACCTGCTGCCCTCGGGCATCCTGTCGCCGGGCGTCACGCCGGTGATCGCCAACGGCGTCGTCGTCGACATCGAGGTGCTGTTCCAGGAGCTCGACGACCTCGTGGCGCGCGGCGTGGACGTCTCGAAGCTGCTCGTGTCCGGCTCCGCCCACGTCATCGCCGGCTACCACCGCACGATCGACAAGGTGAGCGAGCGGTTCCTCGGCAAGCGCCGCATCGGCACCACGGGCCGCGGCATCGGGCCGGCGTACGCCGACAAGATCAACCGCGTCGGCATCCGGATCTGGGACCTGTTCGACGAGAAGATCCTCGCCGAGAAGATCGAGGGCGCCCTCGACCAGAAGAACCACCTGCTGGTCAAGGTCTACAACCGCCGCGCGATCACCGTCGACGAGACCGTCGCGGAGCTGCTCGAGTACGCCGACCGCATCAAGCCGATGGTCGCGGACACCGCGCTCGTGCTGAACAAGGCGCTCGACCAGGACAAGACCGTCCTGTTCGAGGGCGGCCAGGCGACCATGCTCGACGTCGACCACGGCACCTACCCGTTCGTCACGTCCTCGAACGCGACGGCGGGCGGCGCGCTCACGGGCTCGGGCGTCGGGCCGACGCGCATCGGGTCCGTCATCGGCGTCATCAAGGCGTACACGACCCGCGTGGGCGAGGGGCCGTTCCCCACGGAGCTGTTCGACGCGAACGGCGAGTACCTGCTCAAGCAGGGCGGCGAGTACGGCGTGACGACCGGGCGCGCGCGCCGCTGCGGCTGGTACGACTCGGTCATCGCCCGCTACGCCACGCGCGTCAACGGCATCACCGACATGGTGCTCACCAAGCTCGACATCCTCACCGGCTTCGAGAAGATCCCGGTGTGCGTGGCCTACGACGTCGACGGCGTCCGGTACGACGAGATGCCGCTCGACCAGACGGCGTTCCACCACGCGACGCCGGTCTACGAGGAGCTCGACGGCTGGGCCGAGGACATCTCGGGCGCCCGGACCTTCGAGGACCTGCCGGCGAACGCGCAGAGGTACGTCCTCGCGCTCGAGGAGATGTCCGGCACGCGGATGTCGGCGATCGGCGTCGGGCCGAGCCGCGACGCGATCATCCCGCGGCACGACCTCATCCACTGACCTCCCGGCGCCCGGCCGGCGTCCCGTTCGAGAGGCGGGACGCCGGCCGGTCGCGCAAGGCGCGTCGGTAGACTCGACGCCCGTGAAGATCCTCGTCGTCGGTCCCGGTGCCCGCGAGCACGCCATCCTCCACGCCCTCGCGCTCGAGGCCGACCGGCCCGGTGCGGAGCCGCACGAGCTCCACGCCGCCCCCGGCAACCCGGGGATCGCCGGCCTCGCGACGCTGCACCGCGTCGACCAGAACGACGGCGCCGCGGTCGCGGCGCTCGCGACGGAGCTCGGGGCGGACCTCGTCGTCGTCGGCCCCGAGGCGCCGCTCGTCGCCGGCGTGGCGGACGCCGTGCGCGCCGTCGGCATCCCCGTCTTCGGCCCGAGCGCCGAGGCCGCCCGGCTCGAGGGCTCCAAGGCGTTCGCCAAGGAGGTCATGGCCGCCGCGTCCGTCCCGACGGCGCTCGCGCACGTGTGCACCGACGTCGACGAGGTGGCCGCCGCGGTCGACGCGTTCGGCGCCCCCTACGTCATCAAGGACGACGGCCTCGCCGCGGGCAAGGGCGTCGTCGTCACCGACGACCGCGAGGCCGCGCTCGAGCACGCGCGTGCGTGCCTCGACGGCGAGGGACGTCGCGTGGTCGTCGAGGAGTACCTCGACGGCCCCGAGGTGTCGCTGTTCTGCCTGAGCGACGGGTCGACCGTCGTGCCGCTCGTCCCCGCCCAGGACTTCAAGCGCGCGCTCGACGGCGACGCCGGCCCGAACACCGGCGGCATGGGGGCGTACAGCCCGCTGCCGTGGGCGCCTGCCGGTCTCGTCGAGGAGGTCGTCACGCGCATCGCGCAGCCGACGGTCGACGAGATGGCCCGGCGCGGCACGCCGTTCGTCGGCGTGCTCTACGTCGGCCTCGCGCTGACGAGCCGCGGGACGCGCGTCGTGGAGTTCAACGCGCGCTTCGGCGACCCGGAGACGCAGTCGGTGCTGTCGCGCCTCGTCACGCCGCTGTCGACGGTGATGCTCGCCGCGGCGCAGGGCCGGCTCGGCGGACTGCCCCCGCTGGTGTGGTCCGACGACGCGTCCGTGACCGTCGTCGTCGCGGCCGAGGGTTACCCCGGAGCGGTGCGCAGCGGCGACCCGATCACGGGCATCGACGCCGCGGAGCAGGTCGAGGGCGTGCACGTGCTGCACGCCGGCACCTCGCGGTCCGACGACGGCGCGCTCGTCGCCTCGGGCGGGCGCGTGCTGTCCGTCGTGGCACGCGGCGCCGACCTCGACGAGGCGCGCCGCCGGGCGTACGACGCCGTCGGCCGGATCGTGCTCGCCGGGTCCCAGCACCGCACCGACATCGCGGCGAAGGCCGCGGCGGGCGAGGTCGTGCTCGGCGGCTGACGGCCGTACGCGCCTCCGCCCGTCGCGTCAGTCGGGGACCGAGCCGAGCAGGGACCGGGTGACGCGCTCGGCGTCGCCCGTCATCTCGAGGACCGCCGAGCGCAGGTCGGGGTCGCCGACGTCGTGACCGGCCTCCGCCGCGCGCAGCACCGCGCGGCGGACTGCCTCCTTGACGAACGACGCCGTCACGCCGGCGGTCCGGGCCGCGGCGTCGGCGAGCGCGTCCGCCGAGAAGGGGAGCTCGCCGCGGTAGAGCTCGAACAGCCGTCGCCGGGCCGACTCGTCCGGCAGCGGGATCTCGACCGCGAGGTCCACCCGGCCCGGGCGCTGGGCGAGGGCGCGCTCGAGCAGGTCCGCGCGGTTCGTCGTCAGGACGAAGGCGACGTCCGCGTCGGTGTCGAGCCCGTCCATCGCGTCGAGCACCTCGAACAGCAGGGGCTGCGGGCCGTCGTGGAACGAACGGTCCTCGGCGATGAGGTCGCAGTCCTCGAGCACGACGAGCGCGGGCTGCATCGCGCGGGCGGTGTCGGCCGCGAGCCGCACCAGACGCAGCGCGCCGCCGGCGAGCAGGATCACGGTGGTGCCGGGGCTCTCGCCGACGAGGTGACGCACCGTGTGCGTCTTCCCGGTGCCGGGAGGGCCGTAGAGGAGGACGCCCCGCTTCAGGTGCTGGCCCGCCGCCGCGAGCGCGGCCCGGTGCCGGGCGACGCCGACGACCTGGCGCTCGATCCGGTCGAGCGTGCCCTGCGGGAGGACGACGTCGCTCGCGGGCACGCGGTCGCGGCGGTGGAACGTCATGCCGGCGGACGCCGGCCCGTACTCCGACGTGGTGAACGTGACGACCTGGCCTCGCAGCACGCTGTGCTCGACCATCGCGGTGCGCAGCTCGGCGAGGAGGGCCAGCGCCGCGTCCTCGTCCGCGCACATCACCTCGAGCGCGGCACCGTTCCCGTGGCGCGGGCTGCCGGCGCGCTGGAGCACGGCGGCCGGAGATCCCGCGTACGTGAACAGGTGCAGGCCGAAGGCGACGGTCCTGCGCTCCGTGTCCGGACCGGTCGCCGCGCGGGCGTAGTCGACGGCACCGACGGGGAACTGCCCCCACACGGCCGAGTGCTCGACGATCTCCGACAGCGACGAGTGCATGCGCTGCTCGCCCCCGCCGACACCGACGAGCCGTCCGCCCCCGTGCTGCGCCACCACCACCTCGACCGCCACGTCCGCGTCGACCGTGCGCAGGGTGGACACCGTCTCCGTGACGACGGCGAGCGTCCGCGGGTCGGTGCCGAGGTGCTCGCGCAGCGCGTCCGCGACCGTCGGACCGGACCCGGCGCGCTGCTGCCGCTCGGCGCGCCGGTTCACCGCGCCCATGAACGTCGAGAAGGTGTCGAGGAACGCCGTGACGCGGGGGTCGTCCAGGGGGCCGTCGCCGGGCGTCGAGGCGGCGGCGGTCGGGTTGCCGTCCGGCGGGACGGGGCCGGACACGGCGGCGGGCGTGGGAGGCATGGTGCGAGACTAGGGGCCGTGACGGACACGCCCCAGCCCTTTGTGCCAGCCCTCTCGCTCGGCGAGGACGACGCGTTCGACACGTCGGGTCTCGAGCTCCCGGGCTGGCGGCACGTGTACTCCGGCAAGGTGCGCGACCTGTACGAGCCCGACCTGCCCGCGGTGGGCGGCGTGCACCCGCTCGGCGACGTCGTGCTCGTCGTCGCGAGCGACCGCGTCAGCGCGTTCGACCACGTGCTGTCGCCCGGCATCCCCGACAAGGGGGTCGTGCTCACGCAGCTCAGCCTGTGGTGGTTCGACCAGCTCGCGGACCTCGTGCCGAACCACGTCGTGTCGACCGCGGTCTCGGCGCTGCCGGGCGACGGCCTCGTTCCCGACGTCGTGGCGGGGCGGGCGATGATCTGCCGGCGCCTCGACATGTTCCCCGTCGAGTGCGTCGCGCGCGGCTACCTGACCGGGTCGGGCCTCGCGGAGTACCGCGCGGGCGGGGCCGTGTGCGGGGTGGTGCTGCCGGAGGGGCTCGTCGACGGGTCGCGCCTCCCCGAGCCGGTCTTCACGCCCGCCACCAAGGCGGCCGTGGGCGAGCACGACGAGAACGTCACCTTCGACGCCGTTGCCGTGCAGATCGGCGTCGAGGACGCGTCGCGGCTGCGCGACCTCACGCTCGCCGTGTACGCGCGGGCGGAGGCGATCGCCCGGGAGCGGGGCGTCATCCTCGCGGACACGAAGCTCGAGTTCGGGGTGGACCGCGACACGGGCGAGACCGTCCTCGGCGACGAGGTGCTCACGCCCGACTCCTCGCGCTTCTGGCCCGCGGACCAGTGGGAGCCGGGGCGCTCGCAGCCGAGCTTCGACAAGCAGTTCGTCCGCGACTGGCTCGCGTCGCCCGCCTCGGGATGGGACCGCGCGTCGGACACGACGCTCCCGTCGCTGCCGGCGGACGTCGTGGCGCGGACGCGGGCGCGCTACCTCGAGGCCTACGAGCGGCTGACGGGCTCGCCGCTCGCCTGACGCGCCGCGGTCACGCCGTCCGCCAGGTGCTCGGCCGGACGTAGGTGTGGCCGCTCGGCGCGGTCCAGCGGACCGTGCCGTCCGCGAGCAGCGCCGGACGCCACCCGTCGCGCGCCCGGACGACGCGGTGGTGGCGGCACAGCGAGACCAGGTTGTCCGCGCCCTGCCCGTCGTCCCTGCCGTCGTCCGCACCGGGCCGCGGGCGCACGACGTGGTCGAGGTCGCACCGGAAGGCCGGGACCCGGCAGCCGGGGAACGTGCAGGTCCCGTCGCGCGCGAGGACCGCGGCGACCGTCCGCACCGACGGGCGGTGCGGTGTCGTGCCCGGTGGTGGCGTGGGGACCGGTGGTGCCGTCATCGGCGCGTCTCCTTCCTCGTCCTGTGGGCGGATCCGTGCGACGGCGGGGAAGGGGCAGGACCCCGCCCTCGCACGCGCTCGAGCGTGCGTCTCGAACGTGTGTTCGATCGTACGGGGCGCCACTGACACGGGCCTGCGCGAGATGGTGGCGCCATGGGTCGCCGTGCGATATATATCGGTCGTGGCGAAGCTGAGCGGGTTCCGCATGACCGAGCAGGCCTACCTGGTGCTGCTCGCGCTCGCCGGCGAGCCCCGGCACGGGTACGCCGTGATCCAGGAGGTGCGCGAGCTGTCGGGCGGGCGCACCCGCCTCGGCGCGGGGACGCTCTACGGCAACCTCGACCGCCTCGTCGCGGCGGGCCTCGTGGAGGCGACCGGCGAGGAGGTCGTCGACGGACGCCTGCGCCGGTACTACCGCGCGACCGGCGACGGCCGGCGCGCCGCGCAGGCCGAGACGCTGCGCCTCGCCGAGCTCGCGGACCGGGCGCGCCGATCGCTCGCCCGACCCGGCGACGCCCCGGGCGCGACGGGAGAGCCGGCATGACCGGCCGGTACGAGCGGTCCGCGCGGTTCTGGCTGCACGCCTACCCGCAGCGCTGGCGCGACGCGCACGGCGACGAGGCGCTCGCCGTCCTGCTGGACCTCGCCCCGCCCGTGCCCGACGGCGGCCGCGCGCCCCGGGGGATCGGCGCCCGCGAGGCGTGGGGACTCGTCCGGGCGGGCTGGGGCCTGCGGTGGCGCGAGCACCCGCCGCTCGGCCGGTGGTTGCTCTACCGGACGCTCGACGTGCGCCTGCCCGCGCGGTACTGGTGGTGGGTCGCCGACGACATCCACGGGGCGTTGTTCGCGTGGCGCACGAAGGCGTTCAACATGGTGATCGTGCTCGCGGTCTGGTTCGGTGTTCCGGCGTTGCAAGGCTGGCTGTTCGGACAGAGTCCCGTGACGTACTCGCCGTGGCTCGTCCTGGTTCTCCTCGTGACGTTCGCCGTCGGAGGTGCCATCTTTCGCCGCCTTCACGTCGCCAGGGCCTGGCGCAAGCACGTCCTCGAGGGGAACATCCCCGTCGAGGTGCCGCGCGCGCCGTCGACGGCCGACGGCGGGCGCACCCAGCGGGCGGACGGCGACCGAGCGTGACGACGGCGCGGGTAGACTGACGCGCGGAATCCCGCCGTCGGCTCCCGCTCGCTCACGCCGTGCCGCCTCGCTGCACGCGCCCGTGACCGGGATCCCGGAGCCCCCGGCTCTCCCGAACACCTCCCCTAGGAGCACCCGTGGGACGCGTCGTCGTCGAGGTCATGCCGAAGCCCGAGATCCTGGACCCGCAGGGCAAGGCCGTCGTCGGGGCGCTGCCGCGCCTCGGCTTCACCCAGTTCACCTCCGTCCGCCAGGGCAAGCGCTTCGAGCTCGAGGTCGAGGGCGACGTGACGCCCGAGGTCCTCGCCGCCGCCCAGGAGGCCGCGGCCAAGGTGCTGTCCAACCCGGTGATCGAGGACGTCGTCCGCGTGGCCGACGCCGCGACGGACGCGGCCGGCACGGTCCTGTCCGAGGGGCTCGCCTGATGACCGCCACGACCACCGCCCCGGAGGCGGCCCTGGGTGGTGCCCGCGTCGGCGTCGTGACCTTCCCGGGCACGCTCGACGACCGCGACGCCGCGCGCGGCGTGCGCCTCGCCGGCGGCGAGGCCGTGCCGCTGTGGCACGCGGACGCCGACCTGCACGGCGTCGACGCCGTCGTCCTGCCCGGCGGGTTCTCCTACGGCGACTACCTGCGCGCCGGGGCGATCAGCCGGTTCGCGCCCGTCATGGAGTCGCTCGTCGACGCGGCCCGCGGCGGCCTGCCGGTGCTGGGCATCTGCAACGGCTTCCAGGTCCTCACCGAGGCGCACCTGCTGCCCGGCTCGATGATCAAGAACGACCACCTGCACTTCATCTGCCGGGAGCAGGTGCTCGTCGTCGAGAACGCGGACACGGCCTGGACGCGCGACTTCACGAAGGGCCAGCGGATCACCATCCCGCTGAAGAACCAGGACGGCCAGTTCGTGGCCGACGACCGCACGCTCGACGAGCTCGAGGGCGAGGGCCGCGTGGTGTTCCGCTACGACGGCTGGAACCCGAACGGCTCGCGCCGCGACATCGCGGGGATCACCAACGCGGCGGGCAACGTCGTGGGGCTCATGCCGCACCCCGAGCACGCGGTCGAGGCGGGCTTCGGCCCCGCGTCCGAGGCCGGCCCGCGCGCCGGCACGGACGGGCTCGGGTTCTTCACCTCGGTGCTGAGCGCGCTCGTCCGGGCGTGAGCCTCGACGCGCGGACGGTCGACGACGCACGGACGGCGCCCGCACCGGGCGTCACCGTGTCCGTGGTCGGCGGGGACGACGCGGACGCGCTCGCGCTGTTCGGCCGGCAGCAGGCCGAGCTCGCCGAGCGCTACGGCGAGCCCGACAGCGACGCGTTCGACGCCGCCGGGCTGCTCGCGGCGTTCGTTGTCCACGACGGGGGGGACGCCGGTCGCGTGCGCCGCGCTGCGCGACGTCTCGGGCACGCCCGACGGTCGCGGCGCGCACCACCCGCCCGCGACGGGCGAGGTCAAGCGTCTCTACGTCGCGGCCGAGCACCGCGGCCGTGGGCACGCCCGCACCGTCATGCAGGCCGTGCACGCGCACGCGGTGAGCACCGGCCTGCGGCGGCTCGTGCTCGAGACCGGCACGCGGCAGCCGGAGTCCATCGACCTGTACCTGTCGCTCGGCTACGTGCCGACCGAGCCGTACGGCCACTACGCGGGCGACCCGCTGTCGCGGTGCTTCGCGCTGGATCTCGCCGCGCCGGTGCGCGAGACGACGTCCGGGCCCGGCGTGCCCGACGACGTCGAGGTGCGCGCGGTGCCGTGGGACGACCCGGACGCCGCTGCGCTGCGCCGCGAGATGCACGACACGTCGTCCGCGGTCCTGTACCCGGAGCTGTTCACCGGGCTCGACGCCGCGGGCGGGTTCGACGCGGTCGACGCACGGCTCGGCACGCGCGTGGTCGCGACGTTCGTGGCCGGGCGCGGCGACGACGCGCTCGGCTGCGCGTCGCTGCAGCAGGTCGCGGACGAGGTGCGTGAGGTCCACGGTGACGCGCTCGAGGTGAAGAAGGTCTTCGTGCGCGAGGCGGCCCGCGGGTCGGGCGTCGCCCGAGCGCTCCTGGCGGCGGTGGAGACCGAGGCCCGGCGCCGCGGCGCGCGGACGCTCCTGCTCGAGACGGGCATCCGTCAGCCCGGCGCGATCGCGCTGTACCGGTCGCTGGGCTTCCGCGTGGTGCTGCCGTACCCGCCGTTCGACCGCGACGTCGCGGGCATCGCGCTCTGCTTCGCCAAGCCCCTCGGCTGACCGTCCCCGCGCCCCTTCCTGAGCCGTCCCCGAAGGCGGTACCAACCCGCCCGGGTTCGTCCTGGTTCGCGCGGGCGCGAACCGGTAGGGTGTCGGCGTGATCACCGCCCTGACCAGCGCATACTCCGTGCCGGCCCTCCTGGGTGAGCTGATCGGGTGGGTGCTCGGCGCCGTCGCGCTGGTCCCCGGCCGCGCCGGCGAGCTCGCCGCGGAGGCCCGGGAGACCGTCACCGCGTGGGGCATCCCCGTCGCCGAGGTGACCGACCTGTACGCCGCGTTCCCGGTCCGCCTCGCGATCGCCGTCGCCGCCGTGGCCCTCGTGACCGCGGTGGCGGCCCTCGTGCACGGGCTGCGCGAGCGGCGTCGGGCTCGCGCCGTCACGCGCTGACCGCGCGAGGGGCACTGAGCCGCTCGGGCGGCGCTCAGTCCTCGAGCAGCGGCCGCACGTCGCTCCCGAGGAACCGCACGAACGCGTGGAGGTCAGGCTCGTCCGCCGTCGGCTGGATCGCCACCGCGGTGGCGCCGGCGTCCCGGAGCGCGAGCACGGCGTCCGCAACGGTGCGCGCGTCTCCTGCGGCCCCGACGCCCTCGCCGGGCTTGCGTCCCCACAGCGGGAGCTCGCGGTCCACGCGCTCCTGCGCCCCGTCGCCGGTGGCGGCGATGAGCGTGGCCTGGACGTCGAGCGTCGACCGGCCGGCCGACGTCGCGGCGGCCCGCGCGACGTCGACGACCCCGCGGACCTCCTCGGGCGCGTACGCGTTCGCCAGGATGAGCCCGTCGCCCAGCTCGCCCGCGAGGGCGAGCGATCGGGGGCCCACCCCGCCGAGCCACAGCGGCGCCGGCTCGGTCGGCGGCCAGTCGAGGCGCACGCGGTCGAGCGTGACGTAGCGCCCGGACGTCGTGACCTCCTCGCCCGCGAGCAGCCGGCGCAGCGCCTCGGTGTGCTCGCGCAGCAGCGTGAGCGGCGACGCGGCCCGCACGCCCGCCTGCCCCATCCACTCCTGCACGCCGTGCCCGACGCCTGCCACGAACCGGCCGGGGAACATGCGCCCGAGGTTCGCGACCTCCATGGCCGTGACGGCCGTGCTGCGCAGCGGCGCGGGCATCAGCCCGAGCCCGACGCGCACGCGCTCGGTCCAGGCGAGCGCGGCCGCGGCGGACGCGAGGCCGCTCTGCTTGAAGCAGTCCTCCCAGACCCACACGTCGTCGAGACCGGCGGACTCCGCCGTGGTCGCGAGGGCGCGCAGGCTCTCCGGGGCGTGGGCGGGGACGAACGCGATGCCGAGGCGTGGAGTCGTCATGCGACCCATCGTGCCGCGGCGGTCCGACACGCAGCGCGGGTGGCCCCAGCTCACTCCTGGCGCAGGAGGTAGGCGAGCTGCGCCGCGACGCTCTGCCTCGCCGCGCCGCGCACCGACGGGTCGACGTCCGCGTAGACGAGCGAGACGACCCGGTTGGTGGCGTCGTCGGCGTGCGCGGTCGTCCCGAGCTCTGCCAGCGCCGCGCGGACCTGCGCCAGCCGGTCGAGGCGGTGCTCCCGGTAGGCGCGCACCCGCTCGCCGAGGTCGTCGACGGCGGGGCCGTGGCCCGGCAGCCCGGTCACGCGGCGCCCGGTGGTGACGGCCTCGAGCCGGTCCAGGCTGTCGAGGTAGTCGGTGAGCGACCCGTCCGGCTCCGCGAGCACGGTCGTCCCCGTCCCGAGGACGGTGTCCCCGGTGAGCACCGTGCCTGCCGCGCCGTCGTCGGGAGCGAGCGACTCGTCGTCGGGCAGGACGAGGCACACCGAGTCCGCGGTGTGCCCGGGCGTGGCGACGACGTCGACCCGCAGGCCCGCCGCCTCGATCGTCTCCCCGTCGGCGAGCGGCTCGGCGCCGTGGCAGTGCGCGGGGTCGGCGCCGCGGACCGGCGCCCCCGTGAGGACGCGCAGCCGCGCCGACCCGGCGGTGTGGTCGGCGTGCCGGTGCGTGACCAGCACGAGCTCCACCGGGCCTGCCGCGGCGAGCGCGTCGAGGTGCGCGTCGTCGTCCGGCCCGGGGTCCACGACGACGCACCCGGACGCACCCGGCGCACGCAGCACGTACGAGCGCGTGCCGTCGAGGGTCATCGGCCCGGGGTTGTCGGCGCGCAGCACGGAGGCGAGGCGCGTGACGGGCGTCGGTGCGGGCACGGCGCGCCTCAGGCGCGGTGGCGCAGGACGGCGGGGCGGCCCTCGTCCTGCCACTGCGCGAACCGGGCCTCGACGAGCGGGCCGACCAGCTCGTACGTGTCCCACGTGTCCGGCACGCGGTAGACGTCCGTGGGGTCACCCTCGCCGGGGCTCACGGCGTCCACGTAGTCCTCGAGGTAGAGGCCGGCCTCCTCGTCCTCGTCGTCGCCGCCCGTGTAGTAGGCGGCGGCGAACGCGGCCGCGACGTCGTCCAGGGCGTCGGCGTCGAGCCGGCCGTCGCACACGTCGAGGACGAACCGGCCGCCCGTGGTCGAACGGTTGCGCAGCGCAGCGACGGCGTCGGCGGCGTCGCGCTCCAGCGCGGCGGAGGCGTGGCCGGACAGCACCGCCCAGGTGAGGAACACGCCGACGTGGGTCGCCGCCGCGTCCGGGCCCAGGTCCGTCGGATAGCCGTCCTCGGTGGAGTGCCAGGTCGCGTCGTCGAACGTCGTGGTCATGACGGCGACGCTACCCGCCGCACGCGCCCGACGGGGTCCGTGCGGCTCAGGCGGTCGCCGCGCCGTCCGCCGCGGGCACCGGCGTGGCGTCGGCTGCGAGCGCGCCCGCGAGGAGCTCGAGCGTGCGGGCCCGGCCGGGCGTCGCGTCGACCGGCTCGTCCGCGCGGGACGCGGCGACGGGCACGACCATGACCTCGTCGACGCCATGGCGGTCCGCGAGCCGGCGCAGCTCGGCGGCAGCCTCGTCGGGCGTGCCGATGACCCAGCGGGTGCGCATGGACTCGATGGCGTCCTCGGCGAGCGCGCCGAGCGGAGAGGCCTGCGCCTCCTCGACGGTCTCGAGCGCGCCGAGCGCCCCGCCCGAGCGCAGCCGCGCCATCATCCGCAGCTGCGGCAGCGCGCGGGCGTGCGCCTCCTCGGCCGTCTCGGCGACGACCACGTTCGCGGTGAGGAACGTGCGCGGTTCCGGGTGCGCCTCGCTCGGGCGGTAGCCGTCGCGGTACAGCGCGAGGACCTCGTCGATGCCCTGCCCCGAGAAGTGGTTCGCGAACACGTACGGCAGACCGAGCTCGGCCGCGAGGCGCGCGGAGTAGTCGCTCGACCCGAGCAGCCACACGGTCGGCGTGCTCTCGGCGGCCGGCGTGGCGTGCACGTCGTACACCTGACCGCTCGTCAGCCGCAGCTGGGCGCCCTGGGGGCTCATGAGCGCGAGGATGTCGGTGACGTGCTGGGGGAAGCGGTCGACGTCGGCGGTCGGGCCGGTGATCCGCAGGAGCTGGGTGACGACCGGGTCGGAGCCGGGGGCGCGGCCGATACCGAGGTCGACGCGGCCGGGCGCGATCGCCTCGAGCGCGGCGAACTGCTCGGCGACGACGAGCGGCGCGTGGTTGGGCAGCATGACGCCGCCCGAGCCGACGCGGATCCGCTCGGTCACGGACGCCGCGGCCGCGATCATCACCGGCGGCGTCGACGCGGCCACCGCGGCCATGTTGTGGTGCTCGGCGAACCAGTACCGCTCGTAGCCGAGGCGGTCCGCGAGGCGGACGAGCTCGAGCGAGGCGTGCACCGCCTGGGCGCTCGTCTGGCCCGAGCGCACGGGCACGAGGTCGAGGACGGACAGGCGGGGGCTGGTGGGCGCGGCGGCGCCGGCGGAGGTGCTCATCCCCAGCGACAACCGCGGCGTCCACCGGCCGTATTCCGCGCGTCGGCCGAGCGTGCCCGTGCCCACCCTCGCGCGCCGGGCGCGCCCGATGGCACGGGTGGCCCACCCGGTGCATGATCGCTCCACGAGCGGTGCGCGCAGCGAGGACGTGCCGGAGACGAGAGACCCTGGGGCGAGGGGGCGGCCGTGGACGAGGAGATCAACTTCCACGCCGACGTGGTGCTGTTCTACGACTTCGACGGCATGCCGATCGACGAGCGGACGTGGCACGAGCTCAAGGGCGACGACCGGTCGGTCGTCGGGCTGGACGTCGTCGGCGGCTGGTCGGTCTACACGCGCTGGGTCGGGTACGACCGGTCCGAGGGTCGCATGCCGCTCATGTACTCGACGCGCGTCGAGCCCGGTGGCCTGTTCAGCAGCGCGTACACGCGCAGCGGCGCCGAGGTGCTGCACCGCCACGTGGTCGCCGAGCTCGTGCGCGGCGCGCCCGCGACGCGCGCGCTGTTCGACGTCGAGCCGTGGGAGTACCCCGGCTTCGAGTGAGCCGGTGATGGTCCGCGGGCCGCAACGTGACGGGTGGCCTCAGCGTGCCGGGAGCGGCGTGCGCAGGCCGCTCGCGCGGTGCACGGCGGTCGCGACGGCGGTGCGGACGGCCTCCTCCGAGCCGACGACGCGGACGAACGTCTGCGCGCGCGTCACCGCGGTGTAGAGCAGCTCGCGCGTGAGGAGCGGCGACGTCGCCGGGGGCAGGACGAGCGTGACCCGGTCGAACTGGCTGCCCTGGGCGCGGTGCACGGTCATCGCGTGCACGGTCTCGACCGGGGGAAGCCGGTGGGTGCGGACGCGCAGCGGCGCCCGCGGGTCGCCGAACACGGCGACGACCCCACCGGTGCTGCCGTCGCCCTCGGAGACCAGCACGCCCGTGTCGCCGTTGTACAGGCCGACGTCGGCGTCGTTCGTCGTGACGAGCAGCGGTCGGCCCGCGGCCCAGGGCGAGTCCGTCGCGTGCTGGCCCGTGGCCTGCTCGACCCACGCCTCGACCTGACCGGCCCAGCGGCCACGGCCCGCGGGTCCACGCCGGTGCGCCACCATGACGCGGTGCTGCGCGAGCGCCGCGAGCGCGCCCGCCGCGTCGCCCGCGCGCGCGGCGGCGACGAGGCGTTCACCGGTCGCCACGGCGTCGGCCCGGACGGCGGCGAGGGTCGCCTCGTCCGGCTCGTCGTCCGCCGTCTCGAGGAACTCGACCGACGCGTCGCCCGCACGCAGCAGCGCGACGACCGCGTCGGCGTCGCCGGAGCGGATCGCCGCGGCGAGCGGCAGGATCGACGAGTCGCTGCCCTGGCGGTGGACGGTGCGCAGCCGGACGACGCCGTTGCCCAGGGCGCGGCGGTCGTCGACCTCGCCCTCCTCGGGCGGCGGCGCGTCGGCGAGCGCGTGCTCGGCCTGGGCCACGATCGCCGGGGACGTCGGCGGCGCGAGGTGCGGGTGCCGGTGCACGAGGTCGCCGAGCACGGCGCCGGCCTCGACGGACGCGAGCTGGTCGGGGTCCCCGACGAGCACGAGCCGCGCGTCGGGGCGCAGCGCCTCGAGCAGCCGGGCCATGAGCGGCAGCGCAACCATCGACGTCTCGTCGACGACGACGACGTCGTGCGGCAGGTGGTGGTGCGCGTCGTGCCGGAACCGCGTGCTGCTGCCCGGCTTGTGGCCGAGCAGCCGGTGCAGGGTCGACGCGACGGGCGCGCCGACGCGGTCGCGGTCGGCGGGCTCGAACCCGGACACGACCTCCCGGACCGCCTCCTGCAGCCGGGCGGCGGCCTTGCCGGTCGGGGCGGCGAGCGCGACGCGCAGGCGGGAGCCGTCGGCGGGCGCCGCGGCGTCGTGGAGGACGGCGAGGAGCCGGGCGACCGTCGTCGTCTTGCCGGTGCCCGGCCCGCCCGTGAGGACCGTGAGGCGCCGGTGCGCG